>DATHRY010000167.1:0-10441 GCA_035464715.1 Longimicrobiales bacterium | reverse complement strand
GGGATTCCAGCTCGCCCTCCCTCAGCTCCACGTTCCGGTGGCCCTCCAGCCGGGCCCGGGCGGCGTCGAGCATGGCTGGGGATCGGTCCACCCCCACCACCCGCTCCACGAAGGGCGCCAGGGTGGCGGCCAGCCCGCCGGTCCCGACCCCGAGCTCGCCGACCGTCCAGCGGGGATCCAGGAAGCCCAGCAGCGGCAGGAACTCCGCCCGGGCCCCGTAGAGGTCCCTCCGGACGTCCTCCCACCGATCCGCCGAGGCGGCGAAGAAGGCGGCGGAGCGACGCCGGCGTTCCGACAGGACGCCCCGGGCCCGCTCCGCGTCGGCCGCGTAGACCGGCAGCCCGCCCAGGTCGTCCCGGACCAGCTCCCAGAGCTGACGGTGCCGATCCCCGAGCTCTTCGGAGAAGCGGTAGTGGCGCATGCGGCCCTCGGCCCGGGAGGCCACCCATCCGTCCTCGGACAGGGTCCGCAGGTGCCGGCTGACGGTGGGTTGGGGGAGCTGAAGGGCCGCGCACAGCTCGGACACGTTGAACTCCCCCCGCTCCAGGAGCACGAGGATCCGGGTGCGGGTCTCGTCGCCCAGGGCGGAGACCAGGTCGAGGATGGGGGCGGCGGTAGTCATATTCATTAATCCGGATGAAAAGATACGACAGGGCGCTCGACGTGCCAACCCCCGGGCCCGCGGCCCCTCCCTTCGTCGCTGGCCGCCGCACGCTCCGCAGCCTACAATCCACGCCGGCCGAACCCCCGCCTGGAGGCGCCCCCGATGGCCACCGAAGTCCGGAATTTCGTGGGAGGCCGCTGGTGCGACCCCGGGACGAGGGAGGGGCTTCCCCTCCACAACCCGGCCTCCGGCGAGGTCATCGGGCAGGTGCCCCTCTCCGGTGCCGGCGACGTCGACGCAGCCGTTCGGGCCGCCCTCGAGGCGTTCCCGGCCTGGCGCGCCACCCCGGCTCCCGAGCGGGCCCGGGTCCTCTTCCGCCTCAAGGGCCTCCTGGAGGAGCATCGGGAGGCACTGGCCGTCCAGCTCACGACCGAGCACGGCAAGATCCTGCCCGAGACCCGGGGCGAGCTCCAGCGGGGCATCGAGAACGTGGAGCACGCCTGCGGCATCCCCGCCCTGATGATGGGGGAGACGCTGGAGCAGATCGCGCCGGGGATCGATTCCGCGAGCTGGCGCCAGCCCCTGGGGGTCTTCGGCATCATCACCCCGTACAACTTCCCGGTGATGATCCCCCTCTGGTTCTGGCCCTACGCGGTGGCCACGGGGAACACGGTGGTGCTCAAGCCCAGCGAGCAGGATCCCCTGACCCACCAGCGGATCGTGGAGCTGGCCGAGGAGGCGGGGCTTCCTCCCGGCGTCCTGAACGTGGTCCACGGGGGGCGGGAGGTGGTGGAGGCCGTCTGCGACCACCCGGACATCGCGGGGGTGTCCTTCGTGGGCTCCAGCCGCGTGGCCCGCATCGTCTACGGCCGGGCCGCGGCGGCGGGCAAGCGGGTCCAGGCGCTCGGCGGCGCCAAGAACCACCTGATCGTCCTTCCGGACGCGGATCTGGACGCCGCCGTGGACGCCTGCATGGGTTCGATCTTCGGCTCCACCGGGCAGCGGTGCCTGGCCGGGAGCATGGTGGTGGGGGTCGGCGACGCCTTTTCCCGGGTCCGGGAAGGCCTTCTGGACCGGGCCGCATCCCTCCGCGTCGGGGACGGCATGGACCCGGACACCCAGATGGGTCCGGTCATCTCCGCGGCCCACCGGGACCGGGTCCGGGCCTGGATCGACCGGGGAGAGGCCGAGGGGGCCCGGCTGACGCTGGACGGCCGGAACGTCGCCGTGCCGGGGCGGGACGACGGGTACTGGGTGGGTCCCACCGTCTTCGAGGAGGTGGATCCCGACGCCGCCGTCGCCTCGGAGGAGATCTTCGGGCCGGTTGCCGTCCTGAACCGGGCCGGCACGGTTGAGGAGGCGGTGCAGATGATGCACCGGAGTCGCTACGGCAACGCCTGCTCCCTCTTCACGTCGAGCGGGCGCGCGGCCCGGGAGTTCCGGCTCCGGGCCGGGATCAGCATGATCGGCATCAACGTGGGGGTTGCGGCTCCCATGGCCTTCTTCCCCTTCGGCGGCTCCCGGCAGTCGTTCTTCGGCGATCTCAAGGCGGCGGGACGGGACGGGGTCGCCTTCTTCACCGACCAGCGGGTGGTCATCTCCCGCTGGGGAGAGGCCGACACCGACCCCCACCATCGTCCGCCGGAGGACGCCCGATGAACGCTGCCCCGTCGCAGGACGATATGGAGGACGCACGATGAACGCCCCCCACGCGCAGGCCGGCACCGGGGCAGGGGGCGCGGGCGGCGCCGACGGCCCCGAGACGCTTCGGGGCCAGCGCGAGCTCCTGCTCCCCGCTCTCCTCCACCTCTACGACGAGCCCCTGGTCCTGGAGGAGGGCTCCGGGGTGTGGGTCCGGGATCCCGAGGGCCGGGACTATCTGGACCTCTTCGCCGGCATCCTCACCACCTCGGTGGGGCACTGCAATCCCAGGGTCAACCGGGCGGTGACCGCCCAGATGGAGAAGCTCGGGCACGTCTCCACCCTCTACGCCACGCAGGCCCAGGTCGAGGCGGCCCGGAAGCTCGCCGAGATCGCCCCGGGATCCCTCACCCGGACCTTCTTCACGAACTCCGGGACCGAGGCCATCGAGACGGCGCTGATGATGGCGTGTCTGGCCACGGGACGAAGCGAGATCATCGCCCTGCGCCAGGCCTACCACGGCCGCTCCTTCATGGCCAGCAGCGTCACGGCGCACTCCGGGTGGCGTCCCCTGGCGACGCCGGTGGCCGGAATCAAGCACGCCCTGACCCCGAACCCGTACCGGTGTCCCTTCAAGCGGCCCTGCGACGAGACCTGCGTCGACAAGTTCGCGGCGGATCTGGAGGAGGTGATCGTCACCACCACCAACGGGCGACCCGCCGCCTTCATCGCCGAGACGATCCTGGGTGTCGGCGGTTACCTGGTCCCGCCCCCCGGGTACTTCAGGAAGGCCGCGGAGATCATCCGGCGCCACGGGGGGCTCCTCATCATCGACGAGGTCCAGACCGGCTTCGGCCGCACCGGCACCCACTGGTTCGCGATCGAGCACCATGGGGTGGAGCCGGACATCATGGTGATGGCCAAGGGGATCGCCAACGGGGCGCCGGTGGGGGCCACGATGACCACCGACGAGATCGCCTCCGCCTGGAAGGGCAAGACGATCTCCACCTTCGGCGGGAATCCCGTCTCCATGGCCCAGCTCTGCGCCACCCAGGACGAGCTCCGGGCGCACGACGCCCCGGCCAACGCCCGGGCCCGTGGCGAGCAACTGCGGTCCGGTCTCCTGGCGCTGCAGGCGGAGCACCCGTGGATGGGCGACGTGCGGGGGATGGGGCTCATGCAGGCGGTGGAGATCGTCGAGGACCCGGAGTCCAGGACGCCGGATCCGGCCCGGACCAAGGCGCTCCTGGAGGCCACCCGGGAGGAGGGTGTCCTGGTGGGGCTCGGCGGTCTCCACGGGACGGTGGTCCGCATCGGACCCTCCCTGCTGATCACGGAGGACGAGATGGCCGAGGGGCTGACGCGATTGGGGCGGGCCGTGGCGCGGGTCGGCTGACCATGCCCTTCGACGCCTGGCTCCTCCTCGTCGTGGCGGTGGGACTGGGGCTGAGCCTGGAGCTGGCCTTCTACCGTGCCCGCCGCCGGGATCGTGACGGGCCCGGTCGGTCCGACGGGGCGACGGGCGGAGGGCCCCCGTGACCTCCGGCGTCATCCTCGGCGTCGTCGCCGTCTACCTGCTGGTTCTCCTGGCCCTGGGGCTCTGGGGCGGGCGGGAGTCGGGGGACCTGAAGGGCTACTACCTGGCGGGGAAGAAGCTCCCGGCCTGGGTGATCGCCTTCAGCTCCAACGCCACCGGGGAGAGCGCCTGGCTCCTCCTGGGCCTCACCGGGATGGGCTACGCCGTGGGGGTCCACGCCTTCTGGATCATCCTCGGCGAGGTCCTGGGGGTGGCGGCGGCCTGGATCTGGGTCGCCCGGCCCTTCAAGGCCTACACCGACCGGGTCGACGCCATCACCGTCCCGGACTATCTCACGGCCCGCTTCCGGGACACGCGCCACCTCTTCCGTTGGATCTCGGCGATCATCGTCCTGAGCATGGTGATGGCGTACACGGCGGCCCAGCTCACCGCCTCGGGGAAGGCATTCGATTCCTTCCTGGGGACGGGCTACACGGCCGGGGTCTGGATCGGCCTGGGCATCGTCCTCTTCTACACCACGGTGGGGGGGTTCAAGGCGGTGGCCTACTCGGACTTCCTCCAGGGCGTCCTCATGCTGGGGTGCCTGGTGACCCTGCCCGTGGTGGGGGTCCTCGCCGCCGGGGGGTGGGACGCGGTGATGGGGACGCTGGCCGCCGAGGACCCGGCGCTGTTGCGTCCCATGGGGGTCTACGGCGTCACCGCGGCGGGGGTGGCCAGCGCCGCGGGCTCCGTCGCCATCGGCCTCGCGTTCCTGGGGTCCCCCCAGCTCCTCACCCGCTTCATGGCGGCCCGGGACCAGCGGCAGATCGTGGACGGGGGCTTCTGGGCCGTCCTGTGCGTCATCGGCTTCGACGTGGGGGCGGTCCTGAGCGGGATGGCGGGTCGGGCGGTCTTCCCCGGGCTCGGGGACCCCGAGACGATCCTGCCCGTGATGAGCGACGCCTTCTTTCCGGCGTTCTTCACCGGGATCTTCCTGGTGGTGGTCCTGGCGGCCATCATGTCCACCGTCGACTCCCTCCTCATCCTGGCCTCCTCCGCCGTGGTCCGGGACGTGGTGCAGCAGGCGCTGGGACTCGAGGCCTCGGAGCGGACCCTGTCCCGGTTGGGCAAGGGCGTCACCGTGATCATCGGGCTGGTGGGGCTCGGCGTCGCCCTGCTGGAGGTACGGGTGATCTTCGACTTCGTCCTCTTCGCCTGGTCCGGGATCGCCTGTGCCTTCACCCCGATAGTGCTCTGCTCCTTGTTCTGGCGGCGAACCACCCGGGAGGGGGCTCTCGCCGGGATGGTGGCGGGGTTCCTCGTGACCGTGATCTGGGTCCGGGTCTTCAAGGCCGGGTTCTACGACCTCTACGAGATGATCCCCGGATTCCTGGCGGGGCTCGCGGCCTGCGTGCTGGTGAGCCTCGTCACCCGCCCCGATCCGGAGGCTGTGGCGGAGCTGGACGCGGTGCGGGAGGAGGTGGGGCCGGTGTTCGGGGAGCGAGGCCGCGAGTGAACCGGGCCCTCACCCCCGACCGTTAGGCCGAGTCCGTCATCTTCGTCCCCTCCATGTCCCGCCGCTGAGGTCGGTGCCCGGGAACGAACGGCTGGGATCAGGCGGCCGAAGTCGCTTCGCTGCGGAGATACGCGTTGTGGTCGTGCGTCAGACCACCGGTGGGAAGCGCTTCCCAGAGCGCGCCGAGATCCCGCCGGATACGGTGCTTGTAGAAGGCCGGCAGGGTGGCGGTCTCGCGGTGGTGGAAGCGGTGCACCTCCCGATCGGAACGGAGCAGGTCCCAGACGCGCGCGTGCCCCCTCACGCGGTCCAGGCGCTCGGACGAGATTCCTCGGACCACGTTCATCCACTTCGGGATCGCACCCCGGTTCGCGAGAAAGCGACGTCCGATCCGATGCGCCGAATAGGCGTAGCGTTCGAGGTCGACCAGGTTCTCGTAGAACTCGTCCCAGGCGTAGTTCCTGGGCACGACGTTCATCGCCTGGCTGGCGTCCAGGAAGTGGAAGGGGAAGGGCAGGACCCGTCCCTCCCGCTGGAGGGACAGGTTGAGGGGTGCCGCGCGGCCGAACGCCGACAGGAGCGAGAACACCGGGAAGGCGCCCGGCGCCAGGTCCACGAAGCGCTTGGTGAGCTCGAACGGTGCGTCGCCTTCGTCGGTGTCGAGGCCGAGGACGAAGTTGGTCTGCACGTACGGGATGTATCGCAACACCATGTTGATGTGTTCTGCGACCCGCCGGACCTTCTCCATCCCCACGTCACCGCCGGTCCGGGCCTTGTTGCCCAGCGCGAACCAGGACTCGATGCCCGGCAGGATCACCTTGAAGCCGTTCGTGCGGAGACGCTTCAGGTGGGGCTTCGAGAGAAGGGACAGACTGCTCTCCGCGAAGAAGTCGATGCTGCCCGGCGGCACGGCCTCCTCGATCGCCCCCAGGTAGTCGTCGAAGCGGACACCGAAGTTGGGGTCGTGCCAGCCGACCCGCGGGTGCTTCATCCGGGTGAGGACGAACCGCAGGTCGCTCCTCATCTGGTCGAACCCCAGGGGCTGATAGGGCACGGTGGAGTCGATGCAGAACGAGCACGTGTACGGACACCCCAGGCTTCCGAGCATGGGGACGATCTTGAGCACGGGGGTCTTGGCGAGCGTCGCCTCGATGAACTTCCAGCGCTCCTCGACCCCGGGCAGATGCTGGGGCTGTCCTGGGGCGCTGACCTGAATGCCCCCGTTCGGCCGCGGTGCCCGCTCCCGGAGCACGTCTTCGACCATCTCCCGGGTGGTGAAGCCCAGGACGTAGTCGAAGTAGCGTGCCGAATCTTGCGGGTAGCATCGGGCGTGGGGCCCCCCCAGCACGGTGACGGCACCTCGGCGGCGGTGCAGGTTGCTGATGGCGTAGGCGGTGTGGGCCGCCTGCGTGAAGGCGCCGATGAAGACGACGTCCGCCGGGCCCAGAACCTCCTTCTCGAGGTCCTCGAATCCCGTGTAGCAGACGTAGTTCACCTCGTGCCCCGCCTGCTCACACCACACCGCGACGACCTGCGGCATGATACTGGCGAGGTTGGCGTTCATGAGGCGCGCGTACAGGGCGCGCGTGGGACGCTCGGTCGTGAGATCCACGACGGTGACACGGAGTCGACGCACCCTGGGACCTCCCGGTCCTGTGGCCGCGATGGGGGGAGGGCGCGCGCCTCGGGGATGGCGGTCCCCCCATACGGCACACCATCTCGCGTAGGCTGCGCGTGTCCCCTGGACGCGACCGCTCGGATCCTCCTCCCCGCGACGTGAGACGTGAAGGTAGGGCACCGGCTCCTCATCCGACAGGAGCCCTCGGAGGGTTCGCCGGATGGTGTCCCGGACCCCGTCGAGGAGCGAGGGGTGCGCGAGCCAGAATCCCTCCGGGCCCCTGAAACTCCGCCTCTGCCGGTCTCGTCCTTGGTCGTAGGGGAGGAGGACCGATGAGGACGGTGATGGCCGACCTGCGCTTCGGCGTACGCATGCTCTTCAAGACGCCGGGTCTGTCCCTGGCGGCGGTGTCGACCATCGCCCTGGGCGTGGGCCTGACGACCCAAACGTACAGCTCGCTGGACGGCACGGTTCTGCGAGGGCTTCCGGTGCCCGCGGCGGAGCGCCTGATGTTCGTCAGCGAGCGCATCGACCGTCTGGGCATCCAGCGAACCGACGTCCCGCTCCACGACTACCTGGATCTGCAGGAGCGGCAGAGCGTCTTCGAGGAGCTGGGTGCCTATCAGTGGGCGTCCTTCAACCTGGCGGGGGACGAGGCGCCGCCCGAACGGGTGCTGGGGGCCACGGTCTCGGCCAACGCGCTGGCGGTGGTCGATGTCGCACCCCTGTTGGGGCGGGTTTTCGAGCCCGGTGACGACGCGCCCGATTCGCCACGCCGCATCGTGCTCGGCTACGCGCTGTGGCAGAATCGGTTCTCCGGAGACCCAGGCATCCTGGGGCAGACCATCCGCATCGATGGAGAGGCGACGGAGGTCATCGGCGTCATGCCCGAGGGCTTCCGGTTTCCGTTCATGCAGGTGGCGTGGGTCCCGTATCGCCACGATCCCGCCACCACGGCCCGGCGCTCCGCCTCTCTGGTGGTGTTCGGACGCCACGTGGCAGGCGCGACGAGGGAGACCGTGGACGCGTCGCTGGAGGAGATCTCCCGGGACCTCGAGGCCATCTACCCCGAAGAGAACGAGGGCGTGCGCCTGTGGGCGGCGCCCTTCGCCGAGACCACCATGCCGCCCCAGATCACGGCGGTGATGTTCCTCATGCTGGCGGCCACGTTCGGGGTGCTCCTCATCGCCTGCGTGAACGTGGCCAATCTCCTCCTGGCGCGCTCTTCGGCCCGGGGCCGGGAGATGGCGATCCGCACGGCGCTGGGCGCCAGTCGCCTCCGCGTGGTGCGACAGATGCTGGCGGAGGTCCTGGTCCTGGCCTCGGTGGGAGGTGCACTGGGCGTGGGGCTGGCCTACGTCGGCGTCGAAGCCTTCAATGCCGCGATCCTGGACATCGAGAAGCCCTACTGGATCGACGTCCAACTGGACCTGCCCGCCCTGTCCTTCGCCCTGGGCATGACGCTGTTCGCCACGGTGGCGGCGGGGCTGGTGCCGGCGCTTCGCGCCACCGGGGCGGGCGTGGGCGAAGGCCTCCGCGATGAAGCCCGGGGCTCGTCTTCTCGTCGCATGAGCCGCATCACGTCGGTACTGGTCGTGGGCGAGATCGCCGTCTCGTGCGGCCTGCTCATCGCCGCGGGACTCATGATTCGGAGTGTCGTCAATCTGAAGAACACCGATCTCGGGTTCGAAGCGGAGCAGGTGCTCACGGGGCGGGTCGTGCTCCAGACCGCCGACTACCCCACGCCAACCGAGCGGCGCGGGTTCTTCGAGGCCCTGGAGAGTCGGCTGGAGGCGGAGCCCGGGGTCGCGGGGGTGGCGCTGGCGACTTCGCTTCCCGCGCTGGGCGCCAGCGAGTGGCGCGTCACCGCCGACGGCGAGACGTATCCGACGGACCGGGACGTGCCCCAGACCTACGGCAGCGTGGTCACCGGGGGCTTCTTCGAGACCCTGGGTGTGCCGATCCTCCGGGGTCGGGACTTCGATCCCATGGAGACGTGGGATGCGGCGGATCCGGTGGCCATCGTCAGCGAGAGCTTCGTCCGCCGGGTCATCGGTGATCGGGATCCTCTGGGGGCGAGGGTCCGCATCGGCGGGATCGAGTCCACCAACCGGTGGCTCCGCATCGTCGGCGTGGTGCCCGACGTCCATGTCGGGGGGGGCGTAGGAGGGTTGGGGGACGACCGGCGCGCACCCCAGTACCTCTACGTGACGCCGGCGACGATCCCGGTGGGAGGCGTCTGGGTGGCCGTGAAGACCGAGGGGCCGCCGTCGGCGCTGGCGCCCCGGCTGCGTGACGTCGTCGCCGAGCTGGACCCGAACCTCCCCGTGGATCAGGTGCAGGGCATGCCCGAGGCGATCGAGACGGCGACCTGGGCGTTCGGCCTCTTCGGGTCCCTGTTCGCCATCTTCGGTCTCGCGGCGCTGTTCATGGCGGCGGTGGGCCTGTACGGGGTGATGGCGTTCTCGGTGGACCAGCGGCGCCCGGAGATCGGCGTGCGCATGGCGCTGGGGGCCTCCCGGCGGAGAATTCTGCGCATGGTCCTCAACGAGGGTACCCTGCGACTGGCGGTGGGGATCGGGCTGGGGCTGGTCCTGGGCTACGTGCTGGCCAAGCCCTTGAGCTTCGTGACCTACGGCGTGACCCTGTCCGACCCGTTCCTGTACCTGTTCATCCTGGGCACGCTGGGCGTCGTGGGGCTCGTCGCGTGCCTCGTGCCCGCCCGCGCGGCCACCCGAGCCGATCCTGCGTCGGCCATGAGGCCGCAGTAGGGGGGACGAGCGCTCAGCGGGTGTTCGGGAAGCGGCGCTAGGACCGGAGCTCGTCGGAGGCGGAGTCCGCCCGATGGGCGGAAGGGGCGGGCGCTCCCGGTATCCCCTGGGTGTCCCCTGCGGACCGGGGTCCCTCGGCCCCGCCGGGTGCTTCGCGTTCCGCCTCCCCCCGGGCCGCCGCCTCCGCCTCGAACCGGGCAAGGTCCCGGTCGAGATCGAAGAAGCCGTCCCCATACAGGTGCTGCATCCGCAGGGCGGGGTGGACCTCCTCCCCCATGGCCGCCGAGACCCGGAACCAGAACCCGCCGACGGAAAGAGCGTAGCGGATGTGCTCCGCCACGTTCACCGCGGGGAGAGGGCGGCGCCCCGAGGCCCGGATGACCAGCCCCCGGACGCCCTCGGGGACCAGATGGGCCCCGACCCGGTCCAGGGAATACGCCCGGATGTGGCGAACCGGACGGCGCACCCAGGGGAGCCGCTCCACGTAGGCCAGGGCCAGCTCGTCGAGCCACCGGGTGTGTCCCAGCGCCAGCCGCCCGATCTCCCGGCCCAGGAAGAAGGACCAGACGTCCTCCAGTGCGTTGGTCTTCGCCTCCATGGCGTCGTACCCCAGCACCACGTATTCCCGTTGCCAGGCAGAGAAGGAGTGAGCCCACACGTCCACCGCATCGTGGGTGATCCACAGGGTGGGCGGAGACTCGACCCCGGCCCTCCGGCAGAGCTCGCCGAAGCGGGCGTGGATTCGGGGAAACTGGGTGGGGGACGTCTTCACCGA
>DATHRY010000166.1:0-11612 GCA_035464715.1 Longimicrobiales bacterium | reverse complement strand
GGCCTCCGACCGGGCGACGGCCGCTCGCATCGCCATTCCCCCGTTCCTGGAGACCATGAACCGGATCGGTCGGGAGCGGGGCTGGCCCCCCATGGGCGCCGGCGCCATGGAGTCCGAAGCCGGGCTCCACGGGTCCCTCGTCCTGGGTAGCCCCCAGGAGGTGATCGACAAGATCCTCCACCAGTGGGAGCTGTTCCGGCAGGACCGCTATCTGATCCAGCTCACCGTGGGTCCGCTTCCCCGGGCCGAGGTGATGCGGGCCATCGAGCTCCTGGGCACCGAGGTCGCGCCGGTGGTGCGGAAGGAGACGGGGACGGCGTAGCGCCCTGCGTCTCCTCAGAGAGATTCCGCCGGACCCAGGACCTCCTCGGCCCGCCGGACGGCCCCCGCGAGATCGCGTGCAGAGCGTCCCACCCCCGACCAGGGGTCCCCGCGCTCCCGAAGCCGTCCCGGGACCGTGCGCAGGGTGTGGCGGCGGGCGTCCCGGATGCGGCGGAACTCGTCCCAGGTGAGGGGCGCCGCGACGGGTGCCCCGGGTCGCGCCCGGAGGGAATAGGGCGCCACCGCCGTCTGGCCCCGGGCGTTCCGGGCCACGTCCAGGTAGAGGCGCCCGAGCCGCTTCTTCTTCCGGGCCTCGGTGGTGAGCCGGTCGGGGAAGCGCGCCGCCAGATGGTCGGCGATCCGGCGGGCGAACCCGCGTACGGTGTCGAAGTCCGGGCCCGTGCGAAGCGGCGCCCGGACGTGGGCTCCGGACGAACCGGTGGTCATGACCACCGCCGCGAGTCCCAACGCCTCCAGCACCTCCCTGAGCCGCAGCCCGGCCTCCCGCACGACGCCGAAGTCCCCGCCGTCCGGCGGGTCGAGGTCGAAGATCATGGTGTCGGGGTTCTCCAGCGCAGGAATCCGGCTCAGCCAGGGGTGGAAGGCCAGCGTGCCCTGCCCCGCCAGGTAGGCGAGGGTCGCCGCGTTCCTCGCCACGACCTGGGTCTGGGTACCTCCCTCCGCCAGGGGGACCTCCACCCTGGGCACCCAGTCCGGAAAGTGCTCCGACGCCCGCTTCTGGTAGAAGCCCTCCTCGCCGACGCCGTCCGGAAAGCGTTGGAGCGTCAGGGGGCGGTCGGCGACGTGTCGGAGCATGTCCCCGGCGACCGCGTCGTAGTAGTCCACGACGTCCCCTTTTGTGATCCCGACGTCGGGGTACAGGACCTTGTCGGCCCGCCCGATGGAGACGGTGTAGGGTCCGTAGCGGCGTCCTTCGCTCATCCTCGCCCTCCCTGCCGGGAGCCGCGCCGGCGACCGGCCCCCTCGCCGCCGCCGCCGTCGAGCCCGTCGGCGGGAACGTAGGCCAACTCCCTGCCGGCCTCCACGGCCCGGAGGAGGAGGGACCCGCGCTGCATGTCGCCGAGGCCCACGAAGGCTTCCGGCACCTCCAGTCGGTCGCCGAAGGCGGTGCCCAGCGGCTCGAGGTATTTGGTGGTGGCCAGGCTGCCCAGGAGCACGACCCGACCCTCGTCTCCGATGCCGGCCCGGATCCCTCGGGCGCTGTCCAGGAGCGGGCGCGTGTAGCGCGGCTCCTCCGGATCGACGGCCACGGCGGCCATCGCCACCAGCGCCTCCCGGTCCACCGGCTGGTCCACCGGGACGAGGCCCCGGTCCGGCGTGATCACCAGGGCGCACGGCCCGTGGGCCCGGTGCCCGAATCGGAGGGCATAGGCCCGCTTGCCCCGGAAGTAGAGCGAGCTGATGAAGGCGTGGACGTCGCCCAACGGGACCCGCCCCCCCTCGGCCAGGGCCGCCACGAGGTGCGCCGGGCCCTCCCCCGCGATGAGGCGTCGTCCCCGGGCGCCGGTCAGGAGGGCCGGCGAGAGGAGGAAGATCCGGACGAAGCGGGTGGACCGGGACATCCTGCCTCTTCGTGGTGGACGCGGACGAACGAGCAGCCGGCGGCCCCGCGGGTTCTGGCCCGGATCAGTCGACGTGTCGCTCGCCGGAGGAGTTCCAGGCCTCGCCCAGTCGATGGCCAGCGGCGAAGACCCCGACGTCCACGATGGCGTTCCCCAGGGTCTCGGGCCCCGACGTCTTGAAGAGCTCCTGCCCGAACCGCTTCCGCTCCAGGAGCTGCTCCACCACCTCGTACACCGCGGCCAGGGGAAGCGTCCACCGAAGAGGGATCCCCATGAGCCCGATGGCCAAGCCGGTCGAGAAGTGGACCACGGTCCAGGGATCGGTCACGGCCTTGTTCTGCTGGTCCTTTCGCGTGGCGACGATTCGCATGGTGTATGGGGGTGAGGACGGATCAGAGGAACCGCTGGAACAGGACCATGGCGATCACCGTGAGGGTGGTGAGGGTCGCGACCTTGCGCCGCCCCGCCTGGTGGAAGGCCTCGGGGAGAAGCTCCACCAGCACCATGAACACCATGGCGCCCGCCGCGAAGCCCAGGCCCCATGGAAGCGCCGACCGGAAGGTCTCCACGAAGAGGAAGGCCGGGACCGCCATGAGGGGCTGGGGAAGGGAGGACACGACGCTCCACCCGGCGCAGCGGGCCACGCTCACCCCCTGGGGACGCATGACGGCGGAGATCGCCACCCCCTCGGGGACGTTGTGGACCGCGATCGCCACCGTGATCAGCGTAGCCAGCGTCATGCCGCCCCCGAAGGACACCCCCACGGCGACCCCCTCGGAGAAGGAGTGGACCGTCATGACGATGAGCATGAGCAGCATGCGGCGTGCCCCCTCGCCACGGGCGGCCTCGAAGACGAGCTCCTCTTCGTCGTATTCCCGCAGCAGGTGCTGGGTCACCAGAATGAAGAGCACGCCCAGGAGCGCACCTCCCAGCGTCCCGACCCGCCCGTGGAGCGTCCCCTCGGACACGAGACCGAAGCTGGCCCCCAGCATGAGGCCCGCCGCCACGGCGTTGGACAGCCCCACCACCTTGTCCGAGATGTCCCGGACGAAGAGGAACGGGAGGGCGCCGAGGCCGGTGGCCAGGGCCGTGGCCAGGGCGTACAGGAAGACCAGGACGAGGTCGCTCATGCCGCGCCCACCAGGGCCACCACGATGCCCATGGCCACGAGGGTGACCAGGGCGATGCTGGTGTGACCGGCCTGGGCGTACGACTCGGGGAGAAGCTCCGCAAGCAGCAGGTAGATGAGGGCCCCCACCGCGAACCCGATGGCCCAGGGCAGCAGCGCCGGCAGGCTCCCCACCACGACGAACACGACCACGGACACCAGGACCTGGTTGACGTTCGTGGCCACGGCCAGACCCGCCGCGTGCCTCAGCTGCACGCCCCGGCGCTCCAGGATCGCCGTGAAGGCCATGGCCTCGGGGATGTTGTGGACGGCGAGGGCCAGGGCCATGGAGATGCCGAAGGGGAGGGACACCAGCATGGCCGCCCCGATGGCGACGCCCTCGTACGCCCCGTGCAGGACGTTGACCAGAACGACCTGGTATCCGTAGGCGGGATGGAGATCGTCGAGGCGATTCAGGTCCAGGTCCTGAACGCCGGCGGCCAGGTGGGCGAGCCGTACGAAGCCCACGCCGAGGACCGCCCCGGCGCCGCCCGCCAGGTAGTGATCGGTGAGGCCCTCGGTCAGCAGGGCGTAGGCCACCCCGAGCATGAGCCCGGCCGCGAGCGCGTTCCCCCAGCCCAGGAACCTCAGCGGGAGTCGTCCGCTCACGGCCTGGGGAACCACCCCCAGACCCGCAGCGAAGGCGGCGAGGGAGGAGTACAGGAGGACGGTGAGAGTGGGGTCGATGGCGCTCACCGCGGGAATGTATGCAGGGGGGCTCGCAGCCGCGCCCCCGGGCCCGCACTACACGGCGTCACGCCTCCGGGAGAGGCCGCTCCTCGGCGGGGAGCCGCACGACGAAACGCGCCCCACCCTCGGCCCCGTCCTCGAGTCGGATGCGGCCGTCGGCCCGTTCCACCGCCACGCGGGTGATGGCGAGACCCAGCCCCGAGCCGTGAGGCTCGGCCACGCCGCGGTACCGGTACTCGAACACCCGGTCCCGCAGGGCCTTGGGGATTCCCGGGCCGTTGTCTTCCACGGTGATCTCCGCGATCCCCCGTGCGGCGCCGGCGGTGACGCGGACCCAACGTTCTCTCGCGGCCGTGCCGTGATGGTACTTCACGGCGTTGCCGAGGAGGTTCGCCAGGGCGACCCGGAGCGGCCCGCCCGGGACCCTCACGTCCGGCACGGGGCCGGCGAGACCGATCCGGATTCCCCGGGCACCGGCCTCGCTCTCAGCCGCCCGGATCGCCTCCATGACCATGAGCTGCAAGCCGATGGTGCCTTCGGCGGGCTCCAGGTCCAGGGGCCGGGCCATGAGTCCGATGTCGTCCACCGCCTGCAGCCCACCCCGGATCCCCTCGAGACAGAGCTCCAGCAGGCGGGCCTGCCGCTCGGCCGGGACGGGGTCCTCCGAGAGGAGCAGTCGGAGCGCGGATTCCGAGGCCCCGAGGCGGTTCCCGAGCTCGTGGCGCACGATCTGGGTGAACCCTTCGAAGATCCTCCGGTTCTCCTCCTCGTAGCGACGCTCCCAGTCGCGGACGGCCCGGGTCAGCGTGAGGGTCACGTGGCCACACGCCTCCTCCAGGCGGTTCGCCGCCTCCACAGCCTCCGGGGCGCCGGCGCCCGGCCGATATCCCTCCACCGCCGCCGCGGCCTCGGCCCGGAGCAGCCGGGCCAGCTCGACATGAGCCCCGATCAGCTCCTGGACGTCCGTGCCCATCCGCCGATGGGCATCGACGAGTCGCGAAGCCTCCTCGCCCAGCAGGGCACCGGGGTGGGTGCCTTCGGCGACGGCGGCGCCGATGCGTCGGACGAGCGCCGTGGCGCACTGCTCCAGGTCGGCGGGCGGCGGACCGTCGGGGTACGGCGCCCCGTCCCTCGCACCGGGCCCGTTCCGCTCGAGCCAGCGACGAGCCAGGCTTCGGCTCCGTCGTTGGATCCGTCCGCCCACGACGGCCGCCAGCGCCGGGGCGCGGGAGGACGCCACCTTCGAACCGCCCGGGAGCATCTCGGCCGACAGGCGCAGGACCTCTTGAGAGGCGTCGAAGGCCGGATCGAGGAGTCGTCCCGTCTCGGTCGCCCGGCGCAGCGATCCCCCGAGCCGCACCAGCCCGGGAGGCAGGGCCAGCCCCGACGCACCGGCGATGGCGGCCATCTCCTCCAGCAGGGCTCCGGGGCCGGGATCGTCCTCCCCCGGCCCGGTCCTGATCTCACGGGTGACTTCGTCCCGGAGGAGCACCGGGTCCCACTCGGGCCCGTGCCATCCCACGCTCTGGAGCCATTCCAGCACCCGCTCCGGATCCCTGCGGGCCAGGGCGACCAGCAGCCTGAGGGCCGGCTCCCGGAGCCCGGGGGACAGGGTCCCCACCCGGCGGACCTCGGTGAGCCCCAGTCGGTGATCGGCGGTCACGCGGACCTGGTCGGGTCCCGGGTCCCCGTAGACCCGGCCCCGGACGACGGCCTGCTCCAGCACCAGGGTGAGGAGCGCGCGAACCGGGCCGCTGGGGTCGAACCGGAGCCGGCGGATCGGGGACAGAGCCCGAGGCGACTGCCCCTGGACCCGCTCCCGGGTCATGAGCCCCGCCGTGGAGAGGCTGCTCTCGACACGGGGCACCAGGAGGCCCGGCATGTCGACGCTCTCCCCCAGCTCCCGCAGCACGTCGGCGGCCCGGCCCATGTCGAGCTCGGCGGGGAGCAGCTCGGCCAGCTCCCGGAGCGCCGTGGTGAGGGGCCGGGAGGCGTCGGCATCGCCGTAGGCGTCGATCCACGCCACCACGTCGGGCAGGTCCGACAAGGCATCCCGAACGGCCCGTTCCACGCCGGGCCGGACGAACCCGAGGACCACCCGCCGGCCGTCTGCCAGCACCGCCCCGTGCGCCTGGACGAGGGTGCCCAGCCGCAGAGGCTCGGGCTCGATGCATTGGAGCTCCCCCGTCAGCCGGGTCCCCAGCTCCCGCCGGAGGAGCGCGCGTACGGCGTCCATGGACGCCGTTTCGGGGGCCGGAGCCGGTCTCGATACGGCCCGCCGGACCCGGTACGGAGCCAGGTCGGGCCGTGCCCGGAGCAGCTCTCCCAGACGGACGTACGCCGGACCGAGGCGCATCAGGGACTCGGCGCCGGAGATGCTCCGGGGACCTCGCGTCCGTTCGGCCTCCGGGTCCCACAAGCGCAGCAGGGCCTCTCCGGTCTCGCGAACGCGATCCGGGGGAGCAGCGTTGCCAGGAAGCTCCACTACACCGAATCCGGGCTCGGGGACCTCGGTCGCGGGGGGGTGGGCATGAGGCTCTCCTTGGCGAGGTGGTGCTCGGGGATACGGCTCTCGCCTTTTTCGGATATGCAGCGTCCGTGCCAACCCCTGTCTCTCCCCGGGATGCGAGGCGCCGCAGGGTCTCCCGCCGACGTCGGGGCGCCCGCGTCCCTCCCGGATCGGCCCACCCCGGCCGCCCGGATCGTACCGATCCGGTCCGTTCCGGGTCAGGTCAAGGGCACCCCGTGATCGACCTCTTCCGGTCCGTCCTCGCCCGAGCGGCGGTCGTATCCCTCGAGGCGCCGGCCCCCGTCCTCGGCGTCCCACCGCGCCAGCAGATGGCGCACGGCGTGGTCGGTGGTGAGGTGGAACGTGTCCGAGGGCAGCTCGGCGGCGAGCCCCGAGCGGACGAGGACGTCCCTCACCCGTCCCTTGAGGCCCGCGAGGTACAGCTGGATCCCCCACTGGTGGAGGGTGCCCACCAGCTCCCGGAGGACGTCCACCGCGGTCGTGTCGAGGTCGTTGATCCCCCGCCCTTCGACGATCACGGCCCTGAGCCCCTCGCCCTCCCCCTCCTCCCTGCTCCGGTCAAGGACCTTCTCCCGGAACCAGGCGGCGTTGAAGAAGGAGAAGGCGGCGTCCACCCGGAGGATCTCCAGCCCCGGCACCGGCTCGGCCTCGGTGAAGCGGGCCCGGTCCCGGAAGAACCGCGTGCCCGGGAGGAGCCCCAGCTCCGCGATGGGCGGCCGGCTCATGCGGTAGAGCACCGCCAGGGTGGAGGCCACGACACCCACCACCACGCCCTCCTGGATCCCCAGGACGAGGGTCGCGCCCACGGTGAGCAGGGCCACGATGCCGTCTCGCCGATGGGTCCGGACGAGCCGCACGAACTCCGCCGGGGACACCAGCCCCAGGACGCTGACCACGATGATCGCCGCCAGGGCCGCCCCGGGGAGGTACGAGAAGAGCGGGGTCAGGAAGAGGAGGGTCAGGGCCACGAGGAGCGCCGCCGCCACGTTGGCCAGCGGGGTCTGGGCGCCGCTGCGCTCGTTCACGGCGGAGCGGGAGAAGCTGGCGGAGACGGGCACGCCCCGGAACAGGCTCCCCAGGAGGTTGCCGGCGCCCAGCGCCAGGAGCTCCCGGTTGGGTCGGATGGTGTACCGGTGGCGGGCGGACAGGGCGCGGCCCAGGGAGATGGCCGTGAGCAGCTGGAGGAGGGCCAGGGTCGTGGCCACGGGCAGGAGGGCCCGGACGTCGGCCCAGCTGGCCAGCGGGAAGTCCAGGCCCGGGAGGCCGGCGGGGACGCGGCCCGTGACCGCCACGCCCTTGGCGCCCAGGTCCCAGTTCCAGGTGACGAAGGTGCCGAGGACGATCACCACCAGCGCCGCCGGGACCCGGGGACGGAAGCGCTTCAGCAGCGCCATGACCGCCAGGCCCCCCCCACCCACCAGGGCGGTGAAGCCGTGCGTGGATCCGAGCTGGCGGAAGGTGTCCCCCAGGCTGTCCACGACGAACTCGGACCGGGGGACGTCCAGACCCAGGAGCGGGCCCAGCTGGCTCGACGCGATGACCAGGGCCGCCGCAGTGGTGAACCCGGTCACCACCGGTCGCGACAGGAGGTCGGAGAGGAAGCCCAGGTTGAGGAGCCCCATGCCGAACTGGATGAGCCCGACCAGGGCGGCCAGGGTGATGGCCAGGGCGATGAACCGCTCCGAGCCGGGCTCGGCCATGGGCGCCAGCCCGGCGGCGACGATGAGCATGTCCAGGGCGACGATCCCCACGGCCAGCTGCCGGGCCGACCCGAAGATCGGGTAGCCCAGCAGCGGCACCAGTGAGGCGTAGAGGCCGTACTGCGCCGGCAGCCCCGCGAGGGTCGCGTAGGCCATCGCCTGCGGCACGAGCATGACGCCCACCGACAGCCCCGCGACCAGGTCGCGCCGCAGGGTGTCGCGGTCCACCTCCGCGACCCACGTCGGGGGCCCGAAGGCGCTCCTGAGCCAGTCGTTCACGGCACGAGCCGGCCCGGACCCGTCAATTCACCAGCGTGGCCTCCATCGTGATCTCCGTGGCCGCCAGCGCCTTGCTCACCGGGCAGCCCGCCTTGGCCCCGTTGGCCGCCTCCTCGAAGGCCGCCGGATCGGCGCCGGGGGCCTCGACCCGGGTCACGAGATGGATGCCGGTGATGCCGAACCCGCCCTCCACCTTGTCGAGGGTCACCTGGGCCTCGGTGTCGATCCGCTCCACCTGGATCCCGGCCCGCTGCAACGCCCCGGACAGGGCCATGGAGAAGCATCCCGCGTGGGCGGCTCCGATGAGCTCCTCGGGGTTGGTGCCCTTCTCGTTCTCGAAGCGGGTCGAGAAGGCGTAGGGCGTGGCCGAAAGGACGCCGCTCTCGGTGCCGAGCTCGCCCTTCCCCTCCCGGAGGTTCCCCCACCAGGTGGCCGTCGCGGTGCGCTTCATCGTGTCCTCCGGAATCGTTGGTCGTGACATGGTCGGCTACGAACGCCGCACGGGCCCTACTCCCTCGGAGCGGGAATGTGCCGGGCCGTCACCCCCCCGTGCCCCGCCGGCGTCCGCGGCCTATCCTGTGGACCAGACCCCATCGGAGGTGATCCGCATGTCGAAGACGGTCCGTTGGACGGGCGCCCTGGCTCTGCTGTCGATCCTGTCCCCCGCCGGAGGTGCCGCACAGATGTGGGACGAAGTCGAGCACGGGTATGCCGAGAACGGGGACGTCCGCATCCACTACGCTACCGCCGGTGAAGGCCCGCTCGTGGTCATGATCCACGGCTTCCCGGACTTCTGGTACTCGTGGCGGCACCAGATGGCGGGGCTCCGGGACGAGTATCAGGTGGTGGCCATCGACCAGCGGGGCTACAACCTCAGCGGGCAGCCCGAGGGGGTCGAGAGCTACGACATGAGCCTGCTCGTCCAGGACGTGGTAGCCGTCGTGGAGCACCTGGGACGGGACCGGGCGACGATCGTCGGGCACGACTGGGGCGGGGTCGTCGCCTGGAACGTGGCCTTCACCCGGCCCGAGATCGTGGAGCGCCTCATCATCCTGGATCTCCCCCACCCCACCGGGATGGCGCGGGCCTGGGCGAACAACCCCGAAGCGTTCGCCGCCACAGCGTACGCGCGGACCTTCCGGGAGGGGAGCCCCGAGGACCCCGACATCTTCTTCGGGAACCCCATGACGCCGCAGACCCTGTCCGGTTGGGTCCGGGACCCCGAGGCCCGGGCCCGGTACGTGGAGGCGTTCGAGCGGTCCGACTTCGACGGCATGCTGGCGTACTACAAGCGGAACTACCCGGACCTGTGGAGCGAGTCGGCGGCCGGAGCGGGCTTCGCGGCCCCCGAGCCTCCCCGGATCGAGGTCCCCACCCTGATCTTCCACGGGCTGCAGGACCAGGCGCTCCACTCCGACGGGCTCAACAACACCTGGGACTGGATCGACGCGGACCTCACCCTGGTGACCGTCCCGGACGCGGGGCATTTCGTCCAGCAGGACGCCGCCGAGTTGGTGACGGACACGATGCTCTGGTGGCTCCGGATGCGGCGCTGACGCCGGACCGGTAAACGATCCTCCGGGGGCGTCGCCCTGCCGACCGCCCGACGCCTGGCGGGCGGGCGGTCCTCGGAGGGCGACCGGGTGGTTCGCTAGAGGGGCTCAGTCGCCCCCGCGGGCACCTCCGGGGCGGCTGCCGGCACCCGGACCTTCGGACGCGTGGCCCGGATCCACAGCTCGGCGATGCCGAGCATGATGGGGAAGGAGATCCACACCACCGTGTTCCAGCGGTCGTCGAAGCTCTCCATCCCCAGGCGCGGCAGCACGTCCCGCAGGAACACGCGGAACAGGGCCACGCCCAGCCCGATGGAGAAGCCCCGGATCATCCACTCCCGGTGCACCGGGAAGCGGCGGGCCTTCGCGTGGCGGAACGCGGTGACGAACGCGTAGACCATGAAGAGCGAGGCGGCCGCGTTGATCGTCCAGTTGAAGCCGAAGCCCCAGATCGGAAAGCGGAAGCCGATGAGGAAGGCGGCGATCCCCGAGAGGATCCCGATCACTACGAAGACCCGACCCGAGACCCGGTGCACCCTGGGGAACCGGCGCCGGATGGGCCCCATGAACTGGAGGGGGCCCAGGACGGCGAAGAGCATCCCCGGTATCGTGTGGAAGAGCGTCAGGCGAGGATTCTCCACGTACCGCTGATTGAACGGATCCAGCTCCGGAAGGCGACCGGCAATGGCCTGGAAGCTGAACATCGTCCGGTCCCACGAGTCCGTCGCAACCACCCACGCCAGATAGAGCACCGAGATCCATCCCATGGTCGCCAGAACCCACAGGGCGACGATGGGGAGACGGCGATTGCGGGTGATCACGCGCATGACGCACCTCCGTTCGGGGATGGTGGGGCCGTTCCGTCCGTCGCCCGAGTGTTGGTGCGGGACCCGCTCCGGCGCCAGCATTTTCCATCGGTGCGGCCCCCCGGAGCCGCCTTCCCTGACTCCTCCTTGACCGGGGCTCCGACCCTCGGCTACATCCCCCTCAACACCTCCGCCAGCTTCTCCAGCTTGTCGGCGTCCCCGCCGAGCATCCCGGCCCGGATCGCGTCGGCGTCGGCGTCCAGGCGGCTGGCCAGCTGGTCCAGCTCCGCGCGATCAGGCGTGCCGGAGACGGCCTGGCGGAGCAGCAGCTCCACCTCCTGGGCCCGGTCGTCCAGGATGCGGCCGTCCCGGATCAGCTGCTCCAGGTAGGCCCGGGCCACGTCCGGAGTCGCGGGCCATTCGAAGCGGGGCTGGAGCTGGGCGTTGAACACGTCGACGACCACGGATTCGGCGGCCCGGATCTCGGCCTCGGAGAGGTGCTCGCTGGGCGTGAGCCGGAAGACGTCGATCCCCCGGGAGATCTCGGCGCCGTAAATGCGTCCGTTGTACCAGTAGGTCGACCAGTAGCCGCCCGTGTACAGCTCGGTGTCGCTCAGGGGCCCGCGGTCGAAGAAGGCGATCTCGTAGGGGTTGGCGGGATCGGTGAAGTCCAGGATGGAGACGCCGCCCTGGTACCAGGCCTGGACCATGATGTCCCGGCCCGGGACCGGGATCAGCGAGCCGTTGTGGGCCACGCAGTTCTCCGTGGCGGTCTGGGGCACGGGCAGCTTGTAGTACCCGGCCAGGAACATCTCCCGGTCCCGGAGGCGGAAGATGGCGTTGGCGCCCCACGTGTCGGGATCCGTGGCCCGGCAGCGGGGCGCGGACCCGCCTCCCCACTCGTCGGTGAAGAGGATGGTCGTGCCTTCGTTGTTGAAGGTGGCCGAGTGCCAGTAGGCGAAGTTCGGGTCGCTGACCTCGG
>DATHRY010000165.1:0-4816 GCA_035464715.1 Longimicrobiales bacterium | reverse complement strand
TACCCGGCGCTCCTCCGGGACGCGGGGATCGGCGGCACCACGAACGTCTGGTTCTTCATCAATGCCCAGGGGGAGCTCGAGGACATGCGCATCCAGAAGTCCTCCGGGCACGATGCCCTGGACGAGGCCGCCCTCCGGGTGGCGGCGGGGATCCGCTTCACCCCCGCCCTGAACCGGGAGGAACCCGTGCCGGTGTGGGTGGCCTTCCCCATCACCTTCCAGGTGCGGTGACCCGATGGGGGCTGGCGTCGATCTTGCATTGATGAATGGGGTATCCACATACCAATGACCCGATTCACAGGGAGACGACCATGAAGAAGGCCCTCAAGCGCCTGGCGCTGGCGGCGGCGGTGGTGAAGGCCCCCAAGGCCATGTACATCCTGAGACATCCCATCCGGGGCACCCGGAACCTGCTGATGCTCCGGGGTGCCCGGTCCCTCCTGTGGACACGGGGGGCGGCCCTGACGGCGGCCGCGGCGGCCACGGCGGTGGCCGTGCCGATGGCCGCGCGGATGCTGACGCGGAGCGCCTCGGACTGACGTGGAGCGCGTACCGGCGCACGGGGGGTGGCGGAGCGATCCGCCACCCCCTTTCTTCTTTCGAAACCGTGCGTCCTGAACTCCCGAGTCCCCCGGTGCCCATGCGTCTCCTGCGCCCAATCCTGGCCCTCGCCCTCGCGCTCCACGTGGCGCCGGCGTCCCTGTGGGCGCAGGACGTAGACGGATCGGTTCCGGCGGCCCTGGTCGGGGGTGTCGCGGCAGGCACCGCCGCGCTCTGGGCGTTCTATCCGTTCTCGGGGTGCCACATGGTCACGGTGGGAGCCCCCCAGCCCAGCGACGTCTGCGACGTGGCCTCGGTGGTGGCCCTCCTGGGGAGCACCGCCACCGGCGCGGTCCTGGGGGCCGGGAACCGGCACATCGGCTACGGGATGGGGATCGGGTGGGTGGCGGGGTTCGGCACCCAGTGGCTCCTGGGACGGGTGGTGGACACCCCTCGATGGCTCGACGCCCTGTTCATCGTGGGCGGCGTCGTGGCCGGCGGCTACCTGGGCTCGGAGTACGAGGGCGATCCCGACCCGGACATGGAGCCGATGCAGTCGGAGTTGTTCCGGATCGACCTGATCCGGTTCTGAGGGGCGTACCGGGATGGCCCTGAGGGTCGGGGTGACGGTACGCCGGTGACCGAGGTGAGCCGCCGTCCCTGCGCGGTTTGCGGCAGCCCGTCCCGGATCGGCGTCGCCCCCTATGCCCGGGAATGCGGCCACTGCGGATTCCTCTGGTCGGATCTGAAGCCCGTCATCCGAGAGAAGGGGAGTTCCGCGGAGCCTCTTCGCGAGGACGCGCGAACGACGGGGCTGAGCCTGCTACGGCGAAGCAACGCCGATCGCATGCTCGACGTGATCTCCCGGTTGGCCGAGGCCCCTCCCCTGGCGGATTCGAGGCTGCTCGACGTCGGATCGGCGCACGGTTGGTTCCTGGACGCCGCTCGTGGGCGCGGCGCCCAGGCAGAGGGGATCGAGCCGGACCCGGAACTCCACGCGTTCTCGGTCGCTCGTGGCCTCCCCGTGACCGAAGGGTTCTTTCCGGACGACCTCCCCTCTCCGGGCGGAAGCGGCGGCTACGACTGGATCGTCTTCAACGACGTGTTGGAGCACGTCCCGGACCCGCGCGCCGTGCTCCGCGCCTCGGCCGAGCGCCTGGCCGCGGGGGGTATCCTGGTGGTGAACGGCCCGAGCCGGCGGGGCTTCTTCTTCCGGATGGCGCGCCTGTTCCACCGGCTGGGGTACCGGGCCCCTCTGGACCGGATGTGGCAGCGCGGTCTCCCGTCCCCACACCTGTCCTACTTCGAGCCTGCGACGCTACAGGCGATGGCTCGATCCGAGGGCCTCACCGAGATCCACCGGTTTCCGCTCCCGAGTCTGAGCAGAGACGGCCTGCGGGAGCGTCTCGCCTACGCCGGCTCGATCCCGGGTCCCATCCGTTTCGTCATGTGGCTGGCTCTGTGGGTGGCGTCCCCGATGATCGCGATCCTGCCAAGGGACATCCAGGTACAGGTCTTCCGGAGAACGGACTAGGGCCCTGCGCCGGACCACCGCCGGCGTCCGGTTCGAGTCTGCGATACCCGACGGCTCCGGAGCCCCGGCGTTCCGCGTTCGGCGACGACTCAGGGCCGGACGTCGATCCCCTGCCCCAGGCGGTGCAGGAGCACCGCGGCCCGCTTGGTCTGCAGCGCCAGGGTGGGCAGGTCGATCCACTCGTCCACCGTGTGGTCGTTCCCACCCCCGGGCCCCAGCCCGTCGATGGCCATCTCCACCAACCCCGCCGTGAACGAGACATCGGCGGCACCGGCGTTCCGCGGATCTACGGGGGTGACCGGCCCGAAGCCCAGGTCCCGGCTCACCTCGTCGAACATGGCGAGGAGCGCGCGGTTCCCGTCGGTGGGCGCCAGGGGCGGGTAGCCGTCGTCGAAGGTGAGGGTGGCGGATGTCCCGGGCAGGCTGGCCGCGGCCACCTCGGACATGCGGGCCCGGGCGTGCTCCAGTTGCTCCGGCGAGATCGCCCGGAGGTCACCGGTCACCAGGGCCGTCTCGGCCACGACGTTGCTCTTGCCGAAGGCGGTCCCGTCGGCCTGGAAGGCGTCGTAGGCGACCTCGGTGCCTCCGAGGATCACCCCCGGGTTGAAGGTCAGGTTCTCCACCCCCGCCAGGGCGTCGTAGAACCCGGTGAGGATGCGGGCCGCCTCGTAGATGGCCCCTGCACCGACCTCGGGCTGAAAGAGCTGGGAGCTGTGGGCGGGCGTCCCGGTGACGTCCAGGCGCCACCCGGTGGAGCCCCGACGCGAGATCACCGCGGTCCGGGGATTCGAGTCCCCGTTCTCGAAGGCGACGGCCACGTCCGCCGCCTCGGCGGCCGCGATGAGGTCGGCCCGGGCGGCGTCCAGGGGACGCCCGGAGCGCTCCTCGTCGCCGGTCATCACCACGGTGAGGGTGAGCTGGTCCAGGACTCCGGCGTCCCGCAGCGCCCGCAGGGCGTGGACGATGACCACGTTGCCCCCCTTCATGTCCACCACCCCGGGGCCCGTCGCCCGGTCACCGTCGCGCTCGAAGGTCTGGAAGGGGCTCCCGGGCTCGAAGACCGTGTCCAGGTGGCCGATCAGGAGGAGATGCGGCCCGCCCGCGCTCCCTCGCTGCCGGGCCACCAGGTGCCCGGCCCGCTCGAACGGCGCGCCCTCCACCCACTCCGTCTCCAGGCCCAGGGCGTCGAACTCCGCCCGCAGCACCCGCCCCACCTCTCGGACACCGTCCAGGTTCATGGTCCCCGAGTTGATGTCCACCGTCCGCTCCAGCAGGTCGATGGCCGCGTCCGCGTGGACGTCGACAGCCGCGACGATGCGCGCCTCCACCGGATCGGCCTGGGCGCCGACGGGCGCGGCCCACGCGGCCGGGCCGAGGAGGGCCAGCCAGACGATCGTGGAGGTGAGGACAGGGCGATGCATGGCGGATCCCGGGGGTGGAGGCGGAATGTGCGGACGTCCCGAAGCTACCCGGGGCCGGTGGCCGCCTCAATCCGAGGCCGACCTCGGCCGCCCGGGGAGAGTCCGGCCCGACCACCGATGCAACCCTTTCCCCCCCACCCCGTATCTCACTGCTGACCCCTACCTAGGATTCTGGATAGAAGAAGCCCATGGGACGACTCTTCAGCCTCACCTACCCGACCGCCGCAGTTCTCCTTGACATCCGACACGGCCACCGGTACGGCTTCGACGTCATGGACGTCACCGGCCTCCCGGACGGCACGGTCTACCCGATCCTCCGGCGGCTGGAGCGCCGGGGGGTCCTGGTCGGCGCCTGGGAGGACGAGGCCGTGGCCCGATCGGAGCAGCGGCCGCCCCGCCGGTACTACCGCCTGACCCCGGTAGGCGAGGCGGCGCTCCCTGCGTTGCTGGAGCGGTTCCCCGTCCTCGAGCGCCTCTTCGCCCCGGAGGCGGGCTCCGCATGAGCCGGCATCCCTGGAGCGGGTGGCTGCGGGCGGTCTCCCGCATCGTGCCCCGGCCCCGCCGGAAGGAGTGGCTGCGGGAGTGGGAGGCCGAGACGACGTACGCGTGGCAACGCATGAACCAAGACAGGCCGGCGCCGCTAGGGAGCCGGATGTCCCTGGGCCTCCGGGTCCTCACCTCGACGATCGACGCCCTGTGGGAGCGGAAGGAGACGATGACGATGAGCGGGTTGTTGAACGATGCACGGATCGCCCTCAGGAGCCTGGGCCGGAGCCCGGCCTTCCTGGCCATCACGGTGATCACGCTGGCCCTCGGGATCGGAGCGAACACGGCGGTCTTCACTTTGGTGGACGGGGTGCTTCTGCGGCCCCTGCCCTTCCCCGAGTCCGACGAGCTGATCTCGCTCCGCCACCAGGGACGGGACGGGCAGGACCAGCTCCCCCAGTCGCCCGGCCTGTACTTCCTCTACAAGGAGCAGGCCCGGACACTGGACGCCGTGGCGATGTTCAACGGCACCGCCGCCAACCTCGTGATCGACGGGAACCCGGAGCGGATCCTGGGCCAGTCCGTCACCCCGGACTTCTTCGAGGTGCTGGACGTCGCGCCGGCCCTGGGCCGGACCTTCCTCGCCGAGGAGTCCGCCCCCGACGCCTCACCCGTCATCCTCCTGAGCGACGGCCTCTGGCGGAGCCACTTCGGCGCGGACCCCGAGGTGATCGGCCGCACGGTGGACACCGGCGGCACGATCCGGGAGGTGGTGGGCGTCATGCCGCCGGACTTCGGCTACCCCGACGACAGCGCCCTCTTCTGGATGCCCATG
>DATHRY010000164.1:0-14020 GCA_035464715.1 Longimicrobiales bacterium | reverse complement strand
CTCGATCTGAATGAGATTCAGCACGTCCGTGTAGGGGTTCCGCAACTCGATCGATCGCTCGATCACCGGATCCGAATCCAGGAGCCGGGCCCCGCCCGTGATCCGGAGCAGGGCGGCGCGTCCTCGCTCGAAGTCCTCGAGGATGCGCCGGTGGAAGGCCGTCGGCTCCCCCTCCTCTCCGGCGGCCAGGCGGTCGTACAGGCCGGCGATCGCCGGCCGGGCCCGGGCCATCTCCCGCCGGGCGTTCTCCACGACCGTACGGAAGAAGAGGGAGGAACGGTACAGGTCCGCCAGGACCTCGGCGGCCCGGTGGTCGTCGTCGATCGCACCACCGAGGCCCGCACCCGTCCCGAACCACCCGGGCACCAGGTAGCGCACCTGGATCCACGCGAAGCTCCAGGGGATCGCCCGGAGGTCCTCGAACACCAGGCCGCCGGACCCGCGGGAGACGGGCCGGGAGGCGATGGGGAGGCGGCTGATGTGCTCGATCGGCGTGGCCTTCGAGTACCACGGCCAGAACCCGTCGTGGTCGATCAGGGCCCGGTAGGCCTCCTGGGAGCGCTCCGCCACCGTGGCCAGGACCTCTGCGGCGTGGTCCGGTACCGGCGCGTCGTCCGCGGCCCCGGTCACCGTGCGCATCACGGCGCCGACCACCTGCTCCAGATGGCGCCGGGCCAGGTCCGGGAGAGCGTAGCGGAAGGAGATCACCTCGCCCTGTTCGGTGATCCGGATCCGCCCGTTGTGGACCGAGGGGGGCATGGCGAGGATCGCACGGTTCGCCCGGCCCCCTCCGCGACCCACCGTCCCCCCGCGCCCGTGGAAGAGCCGGAGCTCGACGCCGTTTCGCCGGCACGTCCGGGCGATGGCGTCCTGGCCCCGGTGCAGGGCGTGGTTCGCGGCCCAGTACCCCCCGTCCTTGTTGCTGTCGGAGTACCCCAGCATCACCTCCTGCAGTCCGGACCGCGCCTCGAGGTGACGGCGATACACGTCGCACGAGAAGAGGGAGTCCAGCCGATCGGGCGCGCCCTCGAGGTCTTCGACGGTTTCGAAGAGGGGCACGAAATCCAGGGCGGAGCGGACCTTCCCGTCCTCCAACGTCCACAGTCCGGTCTCCTTGGCGAGGAGCATCGGCTCCAGCACGTCGCTCACGCTGTGGGTCATGCTCACGATCCAGCTCCCTACGGACTCGGGCTCCGCGGCCGCCTGTTCCCGGACCACCGAGAAGGCCTCCAGCAGCTCGGCCACCTCGTCGGGAACCGTGGCTCCGGGGGGGAGCAGGGGGCGTGGTGTCCCGAGCTCCCGCTCCAGGAGGGCCCGGCGGGCCGGCTCATCGAGCCCCGCGTAGTCCCGCTCCACCCCGGCGGCTCGCAGCAGCCATCCCACGACGCGCTCGTGGACGGCGCTGTGCTGGCGCACGTCGAGCGCCGCGAGGTGGAAACCGAAGGTCCGGGCGAGGATCAGGGCGCGCCGCAGACGCCCATGGCGCGCGACCGGCCCGAAGCCCGCCTCCACCAGGGCGCGGTGCAGCAGGTCCAGGTCCTCCCTGTAGCGGACGGCGTCGTAGCCGCCGCCGTCCCCTCCCGAAAGCAGATCCCGGAGTCGAGCGAGAACGTGGCTCACCTTATGCCGGAACGGCTCGTTCCGGAGGACCGCCACCCTGGTCTCGGGGAGAGGGTGCTCCAGGGCGTCCCGCTCCAGGGAGTCGGCCAGCTCCCCGGGGAGGGCCGTGTGCCGGGCGGACAGGCTGAGCTCGTCCCACAGCGCCTCCATCTCCCGGACGTGCCCCTCCAGGGCCGCGGTCCGCTGGACGCCGAAGGTCCAGCGGGTCACGTCGGCGGTCACGTTGGGGTTCCCGTCGCGGTCGCTCCCGATCCAGGACCGGTAGCGCAGGAAGGCGGGGAGGTCGGGCTCGGCGTCCCAGTGGCGGCGTAGCGCCCGCTGGACGTCCCGGTGGATACGGGGGACGGTGTCCCAGATCACCCCGGCCAGGAAGTGGAGCCCGTGGCGCACCTCGTCCCGCACCCCCGGGCGCTCCGGACGGATCTCGTCCGTCGAGAGGAGGAGGGCGATCTCGTCGTAGATGGCGTCCAGGAGGAACTCCTCCTCCTCGGGGGTCGGGTCCGTGCGCCGGAGCCGCCCCAGGAGGTCCGCGATGCGCCGCTGCTTCTGCAGCACCGTGCGGCGCCGGGCCTCGGTGGGGTGGGCGGTGAGGGTGGGCTGGATGTCCAGCCGGTCCAGCACCGCCAGCACCTCGTCCAGGGAGGCGCCGCTTTCGGCGAGCTCCTCCAGGACCGCGCCGATCGACTCGGGTCGGGCCGACTCGGCCCCGCCCGTCCGGGCCCGCTCGCGATTGATGCGGACGATCTCCTGCTTCTCCGCCTGGTTCACGAGGTGGAAGAAGGCGGTGAAGGCCCGCAGCAGGGCCACCAGGCGGTCCGTGTCCTGCTCCGCGACCCGGGCCGCCGCCCGGTCCCGTCGGGCGGGGTCGTCCTCGGTCTCTGCCTCCTTGCACAGGAGCCGCAGCTCCTCGACGAGGTCCAGCGTGTCCTGCCCGTAACGGTCACGGATCGCCTCTCCCAGCATGGCGCCCAGGAGGTTGACGTTCTCGCTCAGCGGTCGGGAGATGCCCGTGCCTTCGCTCTCCACGTCCAGCCCCCGCCACCCATGCGCGGTCATCCGCCCGGTCCCCGCGACAGGACCATGAACTGGTACGGCTCCAGGGTCAGCTTGTGGGCCGCCGTGAGCCTGCGTCCCGTGTACAGGTCCAGGACGGACTTCCGGAGCCCCTGCCGGCGGAGCCGTCGGGCCTCCACCTCCTGGGGAAGCTCGCTGAAGTTGGCCAGGACGAAGGCGGTGTGTCCGCCGGCGCTCCGCAGGAAGCCGAAGACGTGATCGTTCCCCGTGTCGGCGATCTCCGTGGCCGAGCGAAGGAAGGCCGGCGTCTGGGTCCGGAGGCGGATCAGCTTCAGGATGCCGTGGAAGATGCGGCCCGGCACCGTGTCGGGATCGTCCCGCTCCTCGGCCCGGTCCCAGTCGAAGGGGGCCCGGTGCAGCCAACGGGTGTCACCGGCCTTCACCGGGTCGTCCTCGTACCCGTGGTCGTTCAGCATCCCGATCTCGTCGCCCAGGTAGATGAGGGGGATCCCGGTCAACGTCACGAGCACTCCCTTGAGGAGCAGCACCCGCCGGAGCGACAGCTCCAGCTCCGCTTCGTTGCCGCATTCCAGGGCCCGCTCCACCCCGGCCAGCGAAGCCAGGGTGCCCGAGACCCGGGCCTGGCCCGTCACCGGGTCCTCCTGGAAGGGCTGGCCCCGGGCGAAGCTTCCCTCGAAGCGGCCGGTGTAGAACCGGGTCAGGAAGCGTCGGTGGGCGTCCGGATCGAACCCGAAGGAGGCCACGTCCTCGTCCGAGAAGGCCCAGCCGATGTCGTCGTGGCAGCGCAGGTAGTTGACCCATGCGCAGCCCCAGGGGAGCTGGAACGCGTCCGACGTCGCCCGCCGGAGCGCCCGGACGTCCCGGGTGGCCAGGGCGTCCCACAGGAGGGCCATCAGCTCCGGGTTGTACGACAGCGGACATTCTTCGGGCCCGATGTACTTCCGTACCTCGTCGGGGTGGACGATGGCCTCGGACTTCAGGACCATCGCCGGGGCGACGATGGCCGCCAGGGCATTGAAGGCCTGGATGAGGATGTGGGCCTCCGGGAGGTTCTGGCACGAGGTCCCCACCCGCTTCCACAGGAACGCCACGGCGTCGAGACGCAGGACCTCCACCCCCTGGTTGGCCAGGAAGAGCATCTCCTCGGCCATGCGATTGAAGACCTCGGGGTTCTCGTAGTTCAGGTCCCACTGGTAGGTGTGGAAGGTGGTCCAGATCCACTTCCGCATCGCCGGGTGGTAGGTGAAGGCCCCGGGATGGTCCTCGGCGAAGACCTCGGGCAGGCTCGCCTCGTAGGCGTCCGGCATCTCCCGGTCGGGGAAGACCCGGTAGTAGGCCTCGTAGCGGGCGTCCCCCTCCTGGGCGCGGCGCGCCCACTCGTGCTCGTCGGAGGTGTGGTTGAACACGAAGTCCAGGACCAGGGAGATGCCCCGGTCCCTGAGGTCGGTGGCGAGCTTGCGGAGGTCGTCCATGGTGCCCAGCTCCTCCGCCACCTTCCTGTAGTCCCGGACGGCGTACCCCCCATCGTTGTCCTGGTGGGAGACGTCCAGGAGCGGCATCAGGTGCAGACAGGTGATCCCCAGCTCGGACAGGTAGGGGATCCGCTTCTGCAGGCCCTCCAGGTCGCCGGCGAAGAGGTCCACGTAGCACGACGCGCCGACCATGCGGGGGGCCGTGTACCAGTCCGGGTCCCCTTCCCGACGCGCGTCCAGCGCCTTGAGCTCCTCCGGGCGGTCGATCCACATCGTCGTGGCCGAGCCCAGGATGGACTCCAGGTGCCAGAAGAAGTCCCAGCGACCGCCGTACAAGGCGTGCAGACGGGCGAACAGGCGGGTGAAGTGCCGCTCCACCCGGGCCACGTAGCCCTCCCAGTCGTCGTCGTCGACCCCCTTCCGGAACCGCGCCTCCAGCCGGGGGAGGAGCCGTCGGAGCGCCGTGTCGGCGGCATCCACGAGCCAGGGAGGAAGGACTTCACGCATGACCGGGACAACACCGGGATGCGGTGCGCGTTCCCCATCCGACTCTTCGCGGGGCCCCCGGCGGAACAGCCGAGCGACAGGAGCGGCGGCGGGGCACGGGCCGCGTCCGCCGCCCTCGTCGCCGGGCCGCACCCCTCCCTCGCCCCGTAGGCTACCGGGGCAGGGAGGGGGTGCGTGGACCTCAGTTCCCGCCCCGGGTCCCCCGGATGGTGCCGTTCACCACCTCGTTCCCGTCCGGCGTCTGGTAGGTGGCCATCACCTTGCCGACCAGGTCGCCGTCCCGCATCACCGCGGCGGTCCGGACCGTCACGGTCACGCCGTCCCGAAGGATGCTGGGATAGGGCTCACTGACCGTGATCAGGCTGTCTCCCGACATGGAGACGGTGGCCGAGATGGGATCGCGGCCCTGGAGGTTCAGGGTCCATGCGGTGCCGTCCGGCGACGAGTTGAGCACCGCCGGCACGGGGTCCGCCGTTCCTTCCAGGACCACCGTGGAGTTCCAGGTGCCGGCGAAGTCCGCTATGGCGGGCGCGGCTGCGGTGGCGGCGTCGGCACGATCTCGCGTCTCCGACATGCCGTCCTCCTCGGCCCCGCCGCACGCCGCCAGGCAGAACAGGGACAGGACCATGGCTTCCTTCCTCATGGTTTCCTCCAGTCCTGAGGGATCGAACCGCCCCGGCGGGGCGGCCCAGCCACCCCTGAGTCTATGGTGTTGCCGCCCGGTCCGTACAGGGTGACGCGTCGGCGACCGGCCCTTCCCGACGCGGTCCGGGCACGCCTGGAACGACCGCGGCGGCCGCGGCTCGACAGCCCCGGCGCGCCGTGCCGCCTGCGTCTTCGCTGCGTGTCGTCGAGACTGTTGCACCCGGCGCAACCCCGCATAGAGCTTGGATATAGACACCATTGTCCACCCGACCGACCCACGGACCAGACGCCATGCCCCGAGCACGACGTTCGATCTCCTTCCTGCGCGCGACCCTTCTGGTGGGAGGCGCCCTCCTGACCGGGGCGGTCGGTCTCTCCGGCCAGCTCGCCATCGGCGCCGCCACGAGCAACTTCGGGTCGACCACCCTCGCCCCCGGGTTCAGCCCCGATCCCCACTCCGTGTCCATCCTGTCCGGGGGAGACCTCAGCGTGGTGGACATGAACCTGGGATCGGGATGCGTCGGCTACGCCACCCGGGCTCCCGACTACACCGTCGACTTCACCGGCACCTCCGATCGCCTCCGCTTCTACGTTGAAGGGGAGGGGGACACGGGCCTCGTGGTCGCCGGACCCGGGAAGCGCATCCGCTGCAACGACGACTGGAGCGGACTCGACCCCATGGTCACGTTCAACGACGCCTCGGCCGGCCGGTACGACGTCTGGGTGTCGAGCTACTCCAGCGGCGAGAACATCTCGTCGACGCTGTACGTGACCGAGCTCGACTACGAGCCGGGGTCGTCGTCGTTCACCGGTGACCTCGCGGTGGGGGGCTCCGAGTCGTACTTCGGCAGCGCCTCCCTCTCCGCCGGGTTCATGCCGGACCCCTTCACCGTCGCGGTCACCCCCGGGGGCTCCAACAACGTGTCGTCCATGGACCTGGGCTCCGGATGCGTCGGCTACGCCGGCACCAACCCGGACTTCATCCTCGACTACGAGGCCGGGATGAGCATGCTCCGGATCTACTTCGAGGGGGACGGAGACACCGCGCTGGTCATCAATGCGCCCGACGGCTCGTGGCACTGCGACGACGACTCGTACGGCACGGTCGATCCCACGGTCACCTTCAACGATCCCCGGAGCGGCCAGTACGACATCTGGGTGGCGACGTACCAGAGCGAGATGGACGTCTCGGGTACGCTGAAGATCACCGAGCTGGACTCCGCGCGGCCGGGGAACTGACCCTCGGGCCGCCGCTCGACGGACGCGCGCCTCGTCCGGCTTCGGCCGGGTGGGGCGTGGTCGTCCCTCGCGACACGCCGGCTCGGATGCCCGACCCAAGTTGGGCGCCTTCACGGTGACCTGTGACCCCGACCATCGTGGAATGAAGCCATCTCCGACCGTCGTCCGACGTGGCGCGAGAGCTCCTTGCCGCCGACGGAGCAGGTCCAGGCCTCCCTGAACCCGATCGGCTATCTGCCCTCCGGCCTGTATCTGGGAGGATCCACGTCCGTGGTGGGGGAGGACGCCGAAGGGTTGGTCCAGGAGGCGCAGAGCCTTCCGTCACCGCGGACGGTCGTCGCGCCCCCGGGCCTGCTCACGGAACTGGAGGCGGGCAGCGAGCTCTGAGAGCGCCGGGAGGTGTCCGGCTGCTCCTGCTCACGAATCGCCGTGCCGCTCCAGGATCAGATCGCACAGCTCCCTGAGCGCCCCATCTCCGCCCCCCTTCTCCAGAACCAGCTGCGCCGCTTCACGGGCCCGGGGGTGTGCGTCCGCCGGCACCACCCCGCACCCCACCGCCCGGAGGCACTCCAGGTCGTTCACGTCGTTGCCCACGTAGATCGTGTGGGCCAGGTCCAGGCCCCGGGCGTCCAGCCACGACCGAAGGGCCGGAAGCTTCGCGTCCATGGACTGGTGGCACTCGATGCCGAGCTTCCGAGCCCGGGCGGTGACCACCGGGTTCCGCTCCTTGGAGAGGATCACCATGGGGACGTCCAGGGCCCGTACCAGCTCGAGCCCCATCCCGTCACCCCGGTCCGCCCGCACTGCCTCGCGCCCGTCCTCGAAGACGAAGACGTGGTTGTCCGTGAAGACGCCGTCGAAGTCCATGACCACGGCGTGGAGCGGGTCCGGAAGGTCTCCGGCCCGGGCCCGGCCCCGCTGTGCCCTCAGGGTGGCCTCGGCCCGGACGAAGTCGACGGGGTCGTCGATCTCCAGGGCGCGCTCGGCGTCCACCACGTGGACCACCGTCGTCCCGCAGAAGCGCTCCTCGGCTTCCAGGAAGGCTCCGGTGCGCATCAGGTAGGCCGCCCCGTTCTCCAGGAACTGGGGCTCCAGGTCCTGGCGCCGCTTCCGCTTCTTCCCCTCGTGGTTCACGCCCCGGGCGCGGCCATCCGCATCCCGCTCCCAGATGAAGTGGTGAAAGGGGACGGCGATGAAACAGCTGTCTGCCCCGGCCTCCACCAGCGTCTCCACCGCCCCGTCCAGGTCCGCCGCCGTGGTGAGGGGCGAGGTGCACTGGATCATCATGAGCAGGTCCCCCACGGCGTGGCCCGACTCCCGCAGCCACGACACCGCGTGGACCAGTGCCGACTCCGACGTGGCGGTCGACCCCGCCAGCGCCTCCGGCCGCTCGATGACGCCGGCGCCGTATCGACGGGCCACCTCGGCGATCTCCGGGTCGTCGGTGCTCACCCAGACGTCGGTCACGTGGGCGGCCCCCCGGGCCGCGAGGATGGCGTGGGCCACCAGGGGGTGGCCCGCCAGGTCACGGACGTTCTTCCGGGGCACGCCCCGGGATCCACCCCGGGCCGGGATGATGGCGGTGCAGGAGGGCACCGTCATCGGGTGTTGTACTCCCCCCACTTGAGCTTCTTCCGCTGCGGCAGCTCGATCTCCAGGAGCTCCGAAGGCTTGTACTGCAGGGCCTTGGCCACGGCCTCGGCGTTCCGCACCAGGCGGCGCACCCCGTCGGGCTCCAGCGAGGCGGCGTGGTCGGTTCCCTTCCAGGTCCGGTCGAGGGTGTAGTGCCGCTCGATCCAGGTGGCCCCCAGCGTCTGAGCCGCCGTGTCCACGGCGATCCCCAGGTGGTGGCCCGAGAACCCGATCTCCTTGACCCGATCACCGAACGTCTCCTGCAGCCGGACCAGCTCCAGCAGGCACACGTCCTCGAAGGGAACGGGATACCCCGACGTGCAGGCGTACAGCACCACGTCGCGGGCTCGGCCCTTCTCCTCGAAGAAGGACACCACCGACTCCTCCTCGTCCCGGGTGGTCATGCCCAGGGACAGGTGGATCTCACCCTCGTACTCTTCGGCAAGGAAGCCCAGGAGCTCGTAGTGCTGGTTGGTGCCCGACGGAATCTTGATGTAGTCCGGCTCGATCTCGACGATCTCCCGGGCCGAGCCCAGGTCCCAGACCGACGTGGCGTAGCCGATCTTGTACTGCTCGCACCAGGCCTTGAGCTGCCGGTGCTGGTCGAGGTCGAACTCCAGGCGCTCCCGGTGCTCCCCGTAGGTGGCACCGTACGAGTTCGCCGGGACCGGATGCGGAGCGTCGTACTGCTCGGGCGTCAGAAGCTCCCGGTTGTTCCGCTTCTGGAACTTGACGTAGTCCGCCTTGCAGAACGTTGCCGCGACGCCGATGAGCTCCTGGGCGATGTCCATCTCGCCTTTGTGGTTGCACCCGATCTCGGCGACGATCTTCGGTGGCTGGGCCATATCTTGAAGCACTCTCGATTGAGGAAAGGTGACCTACTCCAATCCTCCCCCGAAGGATCCGGTGCACAAGGGGCGGGAATCGACCCCTCAGCCCCGGGCCCGGTAGGACCAGAAGTCCCGGGGCTTCCCCATGTGGTCGAGAAGGGGTGCGGAGGCCTCCCTGTACAGGGCCTGGAGGTCGGCCAGGCGGGCCGGATCCCAGTTGGCCTCGTACCGGTACGGGGTGGACACGAGGGCCTTGAGGGGGCCGATCATCCGCTCCGGCAGCACGGTCCGCACGGCGTCGCCCAACCCCAGCTTCCGGGCCCACGAGAGGACGCCTCCCTTGCGGTAGTCCTCGGCGGTGTTGCTCGCCGCGTCGTCGGCCTCGGGGAACCACTCGTCCACGCCGATGTGGCGGTAGATCCGCCGGTAGCTCTCCTCGGGATCCCGGGAGAGATCCTCCAGGGAGAGGATCAGGAGCTGCTCCTCCGGGAAGAGTTCCCGGTAGGCGGAGATGTTGCGCCAGTACTTGCCCAGTTCCACCACCGCTGGGTTGTTGTCGATGCTGGTGTTGATGTCGTCCCAGTCGGCGCGCCCTTCCCGGACCCGCATCTTCCAGTCGGACTCCAGCCGGGCGATGGGGTCCCGCACCAGATACACCAGCCGGGCCTCCGGGACGTGCCCGAGAATCCCCTCCGCACACTTCCTGAAGATGTCGGGCCGGGTGTATGAGGTGCTGCCTTCGCCGACGGCCACCGCCTGCTCGGAGCCCTTCAGCAGGGACTGGTACCACTCCCAGGTGCGGCCGGGCAGCTCGACGGCGAAGTAATGCGGCTCCTTGGGCTCCGTGAAGAACACCTGCGGGTGGTGCCGGAGATGCTCGCACACCGAGGTCGTGCCGCATTTCGCCTGACCGATGACGAAGAAGGTCGGTAGCATGGACGCATGGGTGTGAGGGGCGGTGGGCGCGGGTGCCGGACGACCGACGCCCGCAGCGACACCCGGGTCGCCGCTGCAGATTCCATGTTCATACCCGCCGGTCGCCGTGGTCAACGATCCCGTACTCGAAAGAGCCGGCGCGGCGCCCTACATTCCAGGGGTCTGCCGGTACCCTGGGTTCAGCTCCGAGAGGCACGATGCACTTTCACGTCGCGAAGGTCGCCCTCCTCGTGGGGGTCGCAGCGGCCGCCGTGCTCACCGCACGCGTCTTCGCGACCGGTGCGGAGGCACTGGACCCCATTCCGGTGACGGTGGCGCCGGGGGCCTCGGGGGCGGTGTGGGCCGGCGAGATCGCAGGGCGGGCCCGGGATACGCTGCACTATCGCTTCGAGCTGGTGGGTCCCGACGGCTCCCGCGTCGACCAGGCCATGGCGTGGCGCGTCGATCCCCCGGGGCCCGCGGCCATCGTCAGGCAGACGGACACCGCGGTGGACGTGGTTCGTCTGAGCCAGGGGTCGGCCCTGCTGATCGGAGAGGTCGTGCCCGAGGCCGAGCCCGCCGCGGCCCCGGTGGCCGCCGCCGAGGTACGGCAAGTCCCGACCGATGAGCCCGAGGTCGCGCCGGCGCCGGCGCGGGTGGCCCCGGCAGAGCGCCACCAGGCCTTCCCCAACGAGCCGGAAGGCTTCGTGCCCCTGATGGTGAAGGACTTCTCGGACGGCTCGCTGGACAGCGGAGGGTGGTGGGTCCGTCTCACCGAGGCCCACTCCCGCCTGACCCTGGAGCGAGGCGAGTCGCCGGTGGACTCGGACTACTTCGCCCGGTTCCACTACCTCGTGGGGTACGGGGACGGCGAGGGGCTCGCGCGGATGATCTCCCCGGACCTCCAGGTGGACGAGCTCTACGTCCGGACCTGGCTCCGATGGGACCCGAACTGGGAAGGACACCGGAGCGGGGTGAACAAGGTCTTCTACCTGCTGGACCGCTTCCCCTCGGGGCAGAGCCGCCCCTGGTACGTTCTCGCCGACGGGGTGGGGGACGGCCCGCTCCACCTCGCGATGGTCGGGCAGGGGGAGAACCTCAACTCCCGTCTCCACCCGAACCTGGGCAACGGGACCCTCGTCCGGGGTGAGTGGACCCTCGTCGAGGTGTACTGGGTTTTCCGGAAGGCGGAGGGCGAGTTCCGCATGTGGCTCAACGGCGAGCTGGTGGCGAGGCACCGGCGGCCCACGCTGAACCCGGCGTCCGACGGCCTCATCGACGCGATGGACTTCCATCCCATCATCGGCGGCCGGGGGGGCGAGCTCCAGGCACCGCTGGCCCTGGATCTGGCCTACATGTACATGTCGGCCCCGCCCCGCGACTGAGGGCTGCAGGGTCCGGTGGCGCCGCCGAGGGGAGGTGGTGCCCGCGGCCGAGGCCGTGCCGCTGGCTCGCGGCGGCTGAGCCGGACCGGGAGCGGCCGGCCCCGTCCGCCTCCGGCGTCCGGCGGACGCGGATCGACCCCGGCCCCTCGCCCCTCAGGCGGGTCGCACCCGCCGGACCCAGTCGGCGAAGGCGGCCAGGTAGTCGGCCACGAACTCCAGGGTGGCCTCGTGGACGAGGCGCCCGTTCTCGAACTTGTCCCGGGCCCGGCTCACGGCCACTCCGGGATGCGGGAAGACCTGAGCCGCCATCCCCAGGAGGTTGAGCTTGAGGTGCTCCTGCCCGCGCATGGTACCGCTCAGCCCCGTCGAGGCCCCCATGATGCCGGAGGGCCGTCCGGCCATGGGCGATTTGAAGCCCGGCCGGGAAACCCAGTCCAGGGCGTTCTTGAGGACGCCGGGCACGCCGTAGTTGTACTCGGGTGAGATCAGCAGGACGGCGTCCGCCCGGCCGATGCGGCCCTTGAGGGCCCGGACCGGGGCGGGTCGGTCCTCGTCGGTGTCCAGGTCGCCGTTGTAGAGCGGGACGTCGTGGAGATCGACGACCTCGATGGCGACGTCGTCCGGGACCAGCCCCTGGAGGGAACGGGCCAGGGCGCGGTTGAAGGAGCCGTCCCGGAGGCTGCCCGGGATGGCCACGACGTCGAGGGGGTCCGGCATGTCGTCTCCGTTGGTTGGGCGCGAGTCCGGCCCCGGTGGAGCCGGTAGGCTGTCCACCCCGGTGCCCGTGAGCCGTTCCGCGGGGCCGTCCGGGCCTCGCCGCCCTCCCTGGCAGCCGACGAGCCCTCGTCGCATCTTCCGCCGTCGTCTCGAACCCCGGCTGGAGAATCCTGATGCGCGCGCTCGCCCGACCCAGCATTGCCGTCGTCCCGACCTTTGCCCTGACCCTGATCCTGGCCACCGGTGCCACCGCCCAGGATCGTCCCATGACCTGGCTGGACATGCAGGAGATGGCCCGGGCGGGCTCGTGGACCCCGAGCCCCGACGGAAGCTGGATGCTGTACACCGTCACGACCCCGGACTGGCAGGAGGACCGCAGCCAGTCGGATCTCCACCTGGTCTCCCTGACCGACGGCGTGGACTCGTCCCGTCGCCTCACCTTCACCGAGGAGTACGACGAGGGCGACCCGGCCTGGGCCCCCGACGGCGGGTACTTCGTCTTCGTCTCCGACCGGGTCGGCGACGAAGACCAGCTCTACATGATGAGGGCGGACGGCGGCGAGGCCCGGCGGATCACCGACGCGTCGGAGGGGGTGTCGGGGTTCCAGTTCTCCCCCGACGGGCGCTGGCTCGTCTACCGGAGCGGCGAGTCCGGGATGGAGCAGCTCCACGCCCTCGACGGCGGAGAGCTCCGGACCGCCCTCGATCGGGGCACCGACGCCCTGGCCCAGGAGCCCGTGGCCCTGACGGAGGAGCCGGCGGGGATCGAGCAGTGGGACTTCGCCCCGGACGGCTCGGCCCTGTACTTCACCCGGGCGGACCACTTCGACGAGGCGGAGAAGGAGCGGCGCGAGGCCGGGTTCACGGTGGACATCCGCAACCCGGTGACACCGATGTCCCAGCTCTACCGCCTGGACCTCGGAACCCGGGCGGTGACCCGGCTCACCTCGGACCCGGAGGTGAGCGTGGACCGGTTCGAGGTCTCGCCCGACGGCGCGTGGATCGGGTTCAACGGCGGGTCGGCGGAGCGCTACGAGCGCAACATCACGGGGGCGGGACTCTACCGTGACCTCTTCCTCATGGAGACTGCCACGGGGACGATCGAGCGGCTGACGGAGAACTACGAGGTGGGCGAGAGCGGCCTGTCCTTCTCGCCCGACTCCCGGTGGATCGCCTTCTCGGCGCCGGACGACATGACCCGCTACACCATGACCGAGAACCGGGTCTACCTGCGGGGGGTCGCGGACCGGGGCGGGGACTTCCGGAAGCTCGGGGCGGATTTCGACAACTCGTCGAGCGTCGACTTCTGGTCCGAGGACGGGAGCACGATCTACTTCAACACCGGCGTGAAGGTGACCACCCAGCTCTTCGCCCTCGACGTCTCCAGCGGGGAGGTCCGGCAGGTGACCAACGAGCCCGCCGTCCTCTCGGTGGAGCGGGACGACGACACGGGCGTGTACCTGATCGACTACTCCGATCCGGAGACGCCTCCGACGGTCTTTTCGGTACCGTCCCTGGACCGGGTCGCGGACCGGAGCGCGTGGGTGCAGCTCGTGGACGCGAACCCCCAGGTCGACGACATGGCCCTGGGCCGGGAGGTCGAGGTGGAGTGGACCTCGTCCGACGGCAACACGGTCGGAGGGGTGCTGGTCTATCCGGTGGGCTACCAGGAGGGGACACGCTACCCCCTCATCGTGGCGATCCACGGGGGACCGGCCTCGGCGGATGTCCTCCGGTTCAACGGCGGATACGGGGCCCAGGTCTACGCCGGCGCCGGCTATGCCGTCCTCAAGCCGAACTACAGGGGCTCTCGCAACTACGGGAACGCCCATCGCACCGACATCGTGGGCGACTACTTCACGATGGGGTACGAGGACATCATGACCGGGGTCGACCACCTCATCGACGAGGGGATCGTGGATCCCGACCGCATGGGGGTGCTGGGGTGGAGCGCCGGGGGCCACTGGTCCAACTGGATCCTCACCCAGACGGACCGCTTCAAGGCGATCTCCTCCGGGGCCGG
>DATHRY010000163.1:0-3020 GCA_035464715.1 Longimicrobiales bacterium | reverse complement strand
GCCCCCCCTCTTCAGCCCCGGGACGCGATGGACGGCCGGACCGGACCGCGCCGTGTTCGTGGCCGTGACCGCGGGCTACGACATCGACGTCTACGAGCCCCCGACTTTCGCCCTCGCCCGGCGCATCCATCGACCCGTGCCGGCCCTGGAACCCACCGAGGAGCTGGCCGTGGCCAGCGTGGGCGACGGGATGCGGGTCATGACGCCCGCCGGTGCACGCACCTGCGACCCCCTGGAGGTGGTGGAGCAACGGGGCATGGCCTCGCCGGTGCCGCCCATCACGGAGCTCGTCGTCTCCCCGGCGGGAGAGATTTTCGTCGAGCGCTGGTCCCTCCCCGACGAGGAGCCGGCCATCGACGTCCTCTCGTCCGGAGGGGACTACCTGGGGACGCTGCCCCCCGGCTTCCCCTTGCCCGAGGGCTTCCTGGACGAAGACCGCTTCGTCGTCACCGAGGAGGACGAGCTGGGCCTCCAGTCGGTGGCGGTGTACGCGCTGCGGAGGTGAAGCCGTGACCCCCCGCCCGCACGGCGCCCCGAAGGCCGCCCTTCTCGTCGTCGACGTCCAGAACCACGCGGTGGCGCTGGGCCCGCACCGAGGCGACGAGGTTCTGGCCAACATCGCCCGACTGGTCGCGGCGTGCCGCTCCGCCGGTGTCGACGTGGTGTACGTGCAGCACGACGAACCGGCCGGCTCCGAGGGCGCCCCCGGGACCGAGGGGTGGGAGATCCACGACGCCGTCCGGCCGGCCCCCGGCGAGACGGTCGTCCGCAAGCGGCACAACAGCGCCTTCAAGGACACCGGCCTTCTCCGGCATCTGCGGACTCGCGGGATCTCCACGCTGTTTCTGGTGGGGATCCAGACCGAGTATTGCGTCGATACGACCTGCCGGGTGGCGTTCGACCACGGCTTCCGGATCATCATGCCCGAGGCGACGAACACGACGTTCGACAACGGAGACCTCTCGGCCCGGCAGATCTACGAGCTCTACAACGAGCGGATCTTCGCCGGACGCTTCGCGGAGGTGCCGTCGATGGCCGACGCACTGTCGATGATCGAGGTGCACGGGGCGGGACCCGGCGCGGGCGCCCCGTTGTCTACAGCGTGGTGACCGCCCACCACGCGCCCACGGCCAGGATCGCGCCGGGGAGGACGAACCGGATCCAGAGAAGGAGCGCCCGGTGGAGCGCCGTGGGTCGACCCGAGGCGAGGGCGCTCAGCGCCCGCTCCCGGGCGAATGCCCACCCGAAGGTGACCACCGCGACCAGCGCGCCCAGCGTCTGCATGCCCGACCCGAAGGTGAGGTCCCAGGGCACGAAGATCTCCATGTTGACCATAGGGGGCACCGAGAGCAGGAGCACGGCGGACGCCATGATCCAGATCGCGCGTTCGCGCGGGACCTGGGTGTTGTCGCAGATCCCGGCCACGAGCACCTCGAAGGCGGCGACCGCCGACATGAAGGCCGCTCCCCCGAGCGCCAGGAAGAACACGCCTCCTACGACCCACCCGCCCCGGACCTGCCCGAGCACCTCGGGGAGGGTGGCGAACACCAGTCCCGGGCCGCTCCCCGGCTCCATGCCCAGGGCGAAGACCGCGGGCACGATGGCCAGGCCCGCCAGCAGGCCGGCCCCGGTGTCGCCGAGCACCGTGAACAGGGCCGTCGACCCGAGGTCGTGGTCGGGCTCCAGGTAGGATCCGTAGACCACCATGAAGGTCCCCCCGAGGGCCAGCGAGAAGACCACCTGGCCCAGGGCGGCGAGAGCCACGGCGGGCGTGAGGGCGCCGGCGTCGAACCGTAGAAGCCAGCGGATCCCTTCCGTGGCCCCAGGGAGCGTCACCGACCGGGCCACCAGCACCAGCAGCCCTACGAAGAGCAGAGGGGTGATCACCCGGCTCGCCCGCTCGATGCCCCGCCGCAGACCTTCGCGGAGGATCACCACGCACCCCCCCACGACGAGCGTGGTGCAGATCGCCTGCAGGAGCAGCGACCGGGCATCGACACCCGCGTCGGGCGGGAGGATCCAGGCCCCGTCCACCGGCCGGCCCAGGGGGGTCGAGAGCTCGGCGACGGCGTGCCAGCCGACCCAGCCGATCACGTTGACGTAGTAGGCCGTGGCCGCGGTGACGACCACGAAGAAGAACCAACCGACCGCACGGCCGAAGGGCAGTCCGCCTCGTTCGAACGCCCCCACCGTGCCCCGCTGCGTCTCCCGTCCCAGCGCCCACTCCGTCATGAGCGCCGGCACCCCGATGAGGAGCGCGGTCGCCAGATAGACGAGCACGAAGGCGCCGCCGCCGAAGCTCCCCACCATGTAGGGGAAGCGCCAGACGTTCCCCAGCCCCACCGCGACCCCGATCATGCTCAGGACGACGCCGAGGCGCGTGGCGAAGTGCTCCCGGGGCTTCATCTCATGGCCTGACCGAGCGCGTCGAGGGCGCGCTCCACGTCGGCGATACTCGAGTGATAGTGGGGCGCGAGTCGGATGGCGGGACCCCGGGCCGACGCGATCACCCCGTGCCGCCGCATGGTCTCCTCCACGGCGTGGGCGTCGGGGACCTGGAAGGCGACGGTGGGCGCGCGGCGGGCCGGATCCACTGGTCCCAGGAGCTCGAGCCCCCGGTCCCGTCCCCCCTCGATCAGTCGCCCCGCCAGCGTCCGCGTCCACGCCGCCACCGCCGGGAGTCCGACGTCCAGGAGCAGTTCCATCCCCGCCCGGGCGATGTACGCGGGCAGGATGGGGGGCGTGCCGGAGTCGAACCGCCGGGCCCCCGGCGCCCAGTCCAGCCCGTCTTCGCGGAGTGGGTCGAAGGCGAACGGGTCGGCCCGCCCGAACCAGCCCGTCACGGCCGGCTCCATCCGCTCGGCGATCTCCGGGCGAACGTACAGGAAGGCGATCCCGGGCACTCCGAGGAGGAACTTCAGGTTGCCCGACGCGAGCAGGGCGACGTCCAGCGCCTGCACGTCCAGGGGAAGCGTGCCCAGCGACTGGTAGGCGTCCACGTAGGTGATCACGCCGGCGTC
>DATHRY010000162.1:0-1849 GCA_035464715.1 Longimicrobiales bacterium | reverse complement strand
GAGCCTCGCCCGGCCCCTGAACCTGTACCTGGACGTGCGCCTGGCCGGTTCGGTGGAGGACCTCCTCACCGGGGCGGTGAGCGGAGGATGGGCCGGGGCCGTCCTGGTGGGCGCGGGGGCGCTGGCGGTGGCCCTCGCCGCGGGACTCGGGTGGCTCCTGGCCGGCCTGCGGGTCCCCGCCACGGCGGCGCCGGACCGCGACGGGAGTGCCGCGAGGGCTCCAGGTCGGATGGGGGGGCGCCGGGCCACCGGCGGAAGGGAACCCCTGTCCCCCCACCGGGGCGGCGGCTCGAGGTCCGCGGGAGGTGGTGGGTCCGCCCGGCTCGCGGACCGTCTCCGCCGAGCCGGGGCCGTCCTCCGGCACCCTCGCAGCCGCCGTGCCGGCGCCATCCTCCTCGCCGCGGGTCTGGTGGCGATCCCCCTCCGGTGGGTCCACCCCCGGGGAATCGTGGCGGGGCTCCCGGCGATGCAGCTCGGCAAGGAGCAATGGCGCCAGATGGGCCGGATGCTCCAGGAGCGGGAGCGCTTCGCACGGGAGATGGCCGCGGCGTCCCCGACGCCCCTGGACACTCCCGGCCTGCTTCGGGGACTCGGCGGCCGGGACGTCATCCTCGGCTTCGTGGAGTCGTACGGCACCACCGTCCTCGAGGACCCCCGGTACGCGCCGGTGGTGATCCCCCGCCTCGAGGCCATGGAACGGTCCCTCGCCGACGCGGGGCTGACCCTCCTCACCGGGCGCATGGTGGCCCCCAGTCAGGGAGGGATGTCCTGGCTCGGCCACGGCTCCCTCCTGAGCGGGCTCTGGCTCGAGAACCAGCTGCGCTACGACCTCCTCCTGGCCAGCGATCGGACCACCCTCGTCGACGATTTCGAGGCCGCGGGCTACCGGTCGGTGGCTCTCATGCCCGCCATCACCCTCGCCTGGCCCGAAGGGCGGCGGTTCGGCTACGAGGAGATCTACGCCCGGAAGGACATCGACTACGCCGGACCTCCGCTGAACTGGGTCACCATGCCCGACCAGTTCACCTGGTGGTTCCTGGAGGACACCATCCGCCGGAAGACGGACGACCCGCGGCCGGTGTTCGCCGAGCTGGGGCTCATCAGCAGCCACGCGCCCTGGACCCCGATCCTGACGGTGCTGGACGACTGGAGCGCAGTGGGGGACGGCTCCGTGTTCGACCGCTGGGCCGATGCCGGAGAGGCCCCCCGGGAGCTCTGGAAGGACGCCGACCGGGTGCGGGAGCACTACGCCCGGTCCATCGGATACGCCGTGGACGTCCTGGCGTCATGGGCCGCGGAGTTCGTGGACGACGGTACGCTGCTCATCGCCCTTGGAGACCACCAACCGGCACCCCTGATCACCGGCGAGGACGCCCCCAGGACCGTGCCGGTGCACGTGGTCTCCCGGGACCCGGAAGTGGTCGAGCCCTTCCGGGAGCTGGGGTTCGTCCCCGGAGGGGTCCCGGACCCCGAGGCTCGCGCCGTCCGCATGGATGCCTTCCGTTCCTGGTTCGTGGACCGCTACAGCGATCCGGTGGCCGACACCCTCCTCACCGCCCGGCGATCGCCATGAGCCCCGGACCCGCCCCAGATCCATTCCCCAGGGAGCCGGCCCGTGGGTACGGCGTGGTGGCGCGGCTCTTCCACTGGGGCATGGGCCTCCTGGTGCTGACGACGATTCCGGTGGGGATCGCCATGACCAGCGAAGGCTTCGAGGGCCTGCGGGACGCCCTGTACATCACCCACAAGGGACTCGGCGGGGTGATCCTGATCCTGCTGATCCTGCGGTTGGCGTGGCGGCTCCTCACCCCTTCCCCACCCCCCCTTCCGGACTCCGTACCCCCCCTGC
>DATHRY010000161.1:0-20411 GCA_035464715.1 Longimicrobiales bacterium | reverse complement strand
TCCGGGCCGGTCCGCTGATTCCAATGTCCCCCGAGCGATACACCTTCCGGGCCTCCGGCCCCCTGCGCACCCGGCGTCGCCGGCCCGTTCCGGCCGGGCGACGGGCCGGCGGCACGCTCTGGCCCGGGCTCCTGCTGGTGGCGGCGTGCCTCGGGGCCCCGGGCGGTCCCGGAGCTCAGCCCGTGGACGCCCAACAGCAGGTCGGCACCTGCCGCACCCTGCCGGGCACCCAGCGGGCCGTCGGCCGCAACCAGGGCGGCGGGCGCGTGGTGTACCTCTCCTCGCCCCGCCTGGCGTGCGACAGCGGTGTCACCATCCGGGCGGACTCGATGGTGATCTTCGAGGCCACGGGGTTCAACCAGCTCTACGGACGGGTGTTCTTCGAGGACCGGACCCGACGGCTCCGTGCCCGGAACGCCCGGTACTTCGACCAGGTGGGGCGGCTCGAGGCCACGGGTGCGGTCGAGCTGACCGACAAGGAATCCGGCAACGTGGTCTCGGGGGAGGAGCTCTTGTACCTCCGCGCCGACCCCCGCTTCCGGCGGAACGTGGAGGAGCTCACCGTCACCGGGGGGCGGCCCAGGGCCCTCCTCTACCCGGCAGCGCCCGCCACCGAGGCGCCACCCCTCCCCGGTGTCAGGGACTCGGTGCGACTCGGCGTGTCGGCCCGGGAGGGCCAGGTCCCGGACCAGGCCGCCGCCGAGCCTCAGGAGTCGGGCCCGCGGGAGCCGTACAACGTGGTGGCGGACCGCATCTTCATCCGTGGCGACGAGATCTTCCGGGCCCACGGCTCGGTGGAGGTCACCCGGGACTCCCTGAACGCCACCGCCGACTCCCTGCAATACCTGCAGAACCGGGAGCGGCTCTTCCTGCAGGGCCAGGCGTCCCTGACCCAGGAACGCCTGGACCTCCGGGGCGAGGAGATCCTCCTGATCCTCCCCGGGGACGCGATCCGCTCCGTGGAGTCCCGGGGTGAGGGACGGCTCCTCGGCGAGGACTTCCAACTGTCGGCGCCCTGGATCCGGATGAGCCTGACCGACGGCAGCCTCGAGACCCTGTGGGCCACCCCCTTCCAGCCCGGGGACACGCTGGAAGGCCCCTCCGGACCCCGGGTCGTGGGGGAGGAGCTGGACTCCCTGGCCCTCGTGCGCCCTCGGGCCCGCTCCTCGACCTTCGACATGGTGGCGGACTCCCTGGAGGTCCAGGCCCCCGGCGAGGTCCTGGAACGGGTCTTCGCCGCCGGACGCGCGCGTGCCGTGTCCTCGGACCGGGACTCGCTGAACACACCGGAGACCCCGGAGATCATCCGCCGGGACTGGATCGAGGGCGACACGGTGGTGGCCTTCTTCCGGCCCGCGGAGCGTGCTTCCCCCGACGACTCCACGCGCTACGTCATCGAGCGCCTGGAGTCCCGCGTCCTCGCCCGCTCCCTGTACCGCCTGGAGCCCGAGAGCGCCGGTACCGCCGACTCCACGCTGGTGGCGGCCGGCGATGCCGGCGGCGCGGACTCCACGTCCCTCGCCGCGGGGCAGCCGGACTCCCTCACCGTCCCGGACTCCACCCTCGCGACCCCGCCGGACTCGGTCCTGACGGTGGACCGCGAGGGGGCCGCGGAGGCTGCCGAAGGCGGACCGCCCGGACCCGTCACGGAAACAGGAATCTCGCCCGATCCCCGTCTTGGCGTTCACTATGTTATAGCGGACGAGATCGTGATCATCTTCGTCGACGGAGAGGTCGAGCGCATGGAAGTGAAGGGGCTGGACCAGGGCCTGTACCTGGACCCGGCGGCGCGTCGTGTCCCCACGCAGGGGGGCTCGTGACCGGACCCGTGTCGCGTCTGTGGGCCGAAGGGCTCACCAAGGTGTACCGGAAGCGCGCCGTGGTGAACGGCGTGGACATCGAGGTACGCCAGGGTGAGATCGTCGGTCTGCTCGGACCGAACGGGGCAGGGAAGACGACGACCTTCTACATGGTGGTCGGCCTCATCGCCCCCGATCGGGGCACCGTGCACCTCGACGAGCGCAACCTGACCCGGACCCCGATGTACCAGCGGGCCCGGGCGGGCGTCGGGTACCTGGCCCAGGAACCCTCCATCTTCCGTAAGCTCACGGTGGAGGAGAACGTGCTCGCCATCCTCGAGACCATGAAGCTCGACCGGAAGGAGCGGGACGCTCGACTGGACAGGCTCCTGGGCGAGCTGGGGCTCAGCCACCTTCGGAAGAGCAAGGCCTACTCGCTCTCCGGCGGCGAGCGACGGCGCCTGGAGATCACCCGGGCGCTGGTCCAGCAACCCAAGTTCATCCTGCTGGACGAGCCCTTCGCCGGAATCGACCCCATCGCCGTCCACGACATCCAGGAGATCGTGGCCGACCTCAAGACCCGTGGGATCGGCGTGATCATCTCGGACCACAACGTGGAGCAGACGCTGGAGATCGTGGATCGGGCCTACATCATGTACGACGGCCGGATCCGCGTGAGCGGGACGGTGTCGGAGCTGGTCTGGAACGACGAGGTCGCCGAGATCTACCTCGGCCCGACCCTCACGGCCCGCATGCGGAGCCGCTTCCCCCGGCCCGTGACCGCCGTGGAGGTCGAGGTCCCGGGCGCCATCGGCCCGGGCCCCGGCGAGCGGGAATGGGAAGCCGGCTACCGTGACGACCTTCCGGAGCCCCGATGAGCGGCGGCGGCATCGGAACGCGGCTCTTCCAGGGCCAGCAGCTCAAGCAGGAGATGCGGATCAATCCGCGTCTCTACCAGGCCATGGAGCTGCTGTACATGCCCCTCCTGGACCTGCAGCAGCATCTCAAGACGGAGATGGCCGAGAACCCGTTTCTCGAGTTGTCCGACGCGGATGCCCAGCAGGAGGTCGAGCTCAAGGAGGAAGCGCCCGACGCGGGCGACGAGAACGAGATCGACTGGGAGGAGATCCTCCTGGACGGGTTCGACGCCGGGGGCCGGAAGGCCGAGTACGAGCACAAGGAGTACACGGCACCCACCGCCGTCGTGACCAAGGATCTCCAACAGCAGCTCGAGGAGCAGCTCCACCTGCTGAACCTCGACGAGCGGGCCATGCGCCTGGGCGAGGAGATCATCGGCAACCTCGGGGGGGACGGCCTCCTGAGCTGCGCGCTCGAGGCGGTGGTCGACGCGGCCAACGAATGGCTCGACGAGACCCGGGTCGTGGCCCTGTCCCGGGCGGAGGAGATCGAGGACGAGGAGGAGCGGGCCGCTGAGATCCAGGAGCTGGAGACGCTCTTCGCGCCCTACGACCTGGAGGAGGCCGAGGCGGTCCTGCGGCGGATCCAGACCCTGGAGCCCGTGGGCGTCGGCGCCCGCTCGGTCCAGGAGTGCGTCCTCATCCAGATGCGTCACGCGGGCCTGGAGGATTCCCTGCGCTACCGCATCGTCGACGAGTACTTCGACGACCTGGTGAACCACCGCTGGACCGACATCGCCCGTGAGCTCGGAGTCAGCCAGAGGGACGTGCAGGAAGCGGCCGACGGCATGGCGGAGTTCGATCCCAAGCCCGGGCGGGCCGTCTCCGCGGATCCCGAGCACTACGTGATCCCGGACCTGATCGTCGAGAAGATCGACGGCGAGTACATGGTGTTCGCCAACGACACGAACCTGCCCCGCCTCAGGATCTCCCGGGCCTACCGGGACGTCGCCCGGGACCGCAACAAGTTCAAGGGCGAGAACCGCGAGTTCATCTCCGCCAAGCTCAACTCGGCCAACTGGATGATCCAGGCGATCGAGCAGCGCCGACAGACGATGCTCAAGGTGATGCACTTCATCGTGGACCGGCAGCGGGACTTCTTCGAACGGGGCATCCAGCACCTCCGCCCGCTCACGCTGCGGGAGGTGGCCGAGCACATCGACATGCACGAATCCACGGTGTCCCGGGTGACCAACGAGAAGTTCGCCCAGACCCCCCGGGGCGTCTTCCCCCTCAAGTTCTTCTTCTCCTCGGGTCTCTCCACGGCCAGCGGCGAGGACATCTCGGCCCGGGGCGTCCGGGACAAGATCAAGCAGATGGTGGACGCCGAGGACTTGAAGAAGCCCCTCACGGACCAGGCGATCGTCAAGCTGCTCCTGGAGGACGGGGTCAAGATCGCCCGTCGGACCGTGGCCAAGTACCGCGATCAGCTGGGGATCCTCCCGGCCCGGATGCGGAAACGGGTCTGATGACGCGGGTCACCGTCCCGCCTGCACCCAGCGAGCCTCGCACCGACGCCCTGGAAGCCGCCCGGGAGCTGACCCCGGCCATGCGCCGGGACTTCTGCCTCGTCATCCCCGCGTACAACGAGGTGGAGATGGTACCGGAGCTGATGGAGTCGCTCCGGTCGGCGTTTCGACGCTACGAGCTCGACGGGGACGTGGTCCTGGTGGACGACGGTTCCTCCGACGGGACGGGCCTCCAGGCGCTGGAGGCCGCGGACGGCTGGGCCAACCTCACGGTGGTCCGGCACCGGACCAACCTCGGGAAGACCGAGGCGATGCTCACCGGCGCGGCCCACACGAGCCGCACCTGGATCATCCTGTTCGACGCGGACCTCCAGCATCTCCCCGACGAGATTCCCCGGTTCCTGGCCAGGGCCCAGGACGGCTGGGACATCGTCACGGGGCGGAAGGTCGGCGCCTACGAGAAGGGCGGCGTCTCCCGTGTCTACAACGCACTCAGCCGACGCATCTTCGATGTGCCCGTGACCGACCTCAACTCCATGAAGGCGTTTCGCCGGGAGATCCTGGACGGGATCCTCCTCCGCCACGACTGGCACCGGTTCTTCGTGGTCCTGGCCCATGCCAGGGGCTGGTCGGTGACCGAGATCGACATCCCCCTGTATCCCCGGCGGGCCGGGGAGTCGAAGTTCACGGGGCCGAGGCGTGTGGTGGTGGGGGTGCTGGATCTCCTGTCGGTGGGCTTCCTCCTGCGCTTCTCCCGCAAGCCGCTTCTTTTCTTCGGGTCGGCGGGCGCCGCCCTCTTCGCCGCCGGGACACTCGTTGGGCTCGGGGCCCTCTACGTCCGGTTCGTCGTGGGCGTGGGCTTTCGCCCCGTGCTCTACCTGGTGATCCTCCTTCTGACCCTGGGGGCTCTCCTGGTGGGCGTGGGGTTCCTGGCCGAGCTCGTGGCCCAGCTTCGGGAGGAGGTGGCGGTGCTGCATCGGCGGGACGCGGCCCTCGTCCTCCGGCCCGAGGACCCGGATCCCCCGCCGGCGGAATGACCGTTCCATCCCCGCCCGTCCGCGTCCGGGGAGGACAGGGCCCTTGAACCATCGCACGAGATCGGCATGAACATCCTCATGCACTGCATATACTTCCCGCCGGAGGTGGGTGGCCTCGAGAGTCACGTCTACTACCTCTGTCGGAAGCTCGCGGCGCTCGGGCACCGGGTGGACATCGTCACGTCCCGGTCCCGACCCGACCTGCCGGAGCGGGAAGAGGTCGAGGGGGTGGGCGTGTGGCGCACGTGGTTTCCCGCCCGGAACCCCGCGGGGTGGGCCGCACACGCCCTCGGTTCGATCCCGACGGTCCGGCGACTGGCGGCGGAAGCGGACGTGATCCACGCCCAGGCCTTCGCCTCGGTGCTTCCCGGGATGGCGGGGCGCCGCATCCGTGGGGCCCCGCTGGTGGCCACCTGGCACACGTCCCACTTCCTCATGCGTGCCGAGAGCGGGATCTGGCGGCCGACCTTCCGGTGGATGCTCAGGGGCACCGATCGGAACCTCGCCGCCAGCGCCGAGATCGCCGCGGTGGGGGAGGCGGTGGCCCCCGGCGTGCGGGTCGAGGCCCTGACCAACGGGGTGGAGACCGAGATCTTCCGGCCGGTGGACCCCGCGCTGCCGCCCCCGCCGCCGGGCCGGCGCCGCATCCTGGTCCCGCGTCGGCTCTTCCCCAAGAACGGGGTGGAGTACGCCATCCGGGCCCTGCCACGGATCCGGGAGTCCCACGACGTGGAGATGGTCATGGTGGGTGATGGGCCCGAGCGGGAGCGCCTCGAGCGCCTCGCCGGCGAGCTGGGGCTCGGGGACACGGCGCGGTTCCTGGGCGCCCGGCCCAACGCCGAGATGCCCGGGCTCCTGTGCAGCGGCGAGCTGGCCGTCTTCCCGTCCCTCATGGAGGCGACGTCCGTGGCCGCGCTGGAGTGCATGAGCTGCCAGATCCCCGTGGCCGCCTCCCGGGTGGGGGGACTCCCCGAGATCGTGGACGACGAAGTCGGCGCCCTCTTCGCGCCTGCCGACCCGGAGGATCTGGCCCGGGCCGTCTCCCGGCTCCTTGAAGACCCGGGGCTCCAGGATCGAGGTCGGACGGGCCGGGCCCGAGTGGTCGAGGCGTGGAGCAACGAAAGGCTGGCCCACAGACACCTGGAGATCTACGAAGAGCTCGTCGCCGGCCGTCCCACGCCGGCCTCCCGTGCCCGACCGTAGTCCGTCCGACCCCCGAACCGACGCATCCATGACCCGGAAGATCCCCGCCTGGCTGCCGCCGACCCTGTTCGCGGTGCTCACGCTCATCCTCTTCCGCGACTTCGTCTTCTCCCGGGAGATGCTGTTCGGATCCGACACCGAGGCCATGGGCTACATGGCCCGCCTCTTCTACGCCCGGGAGCTGGGCGCCGGGAACTTCCCGGGCTGGAACCCGCTCCTCCTGGGCGGAACGCCCTTTCTGGCCTCCCTGGCCGGCGGGGACAGCCTGTACCCGCCCTCGGTCCTCCTTCTGCTGATCATGGAGCCGTACCGGGCCCTGGGCTGGAAGCTGGTGCTCCACGTCTTCCTGGCGGGCCTGGGCATGTACGGCTTCTCCCGGGCGTTGGGCGCCTCCCGGGCAGGAGCGACCGTGTCGGGAACGGCCTTCCTGGTGGCGCCGTTCCTGGTCACCCTGGTCTGGCCGGGGCACGATGGGAAGCTCTTCGTCACGGCGCTGGCCCCCTTCCTCTTCTGGGGCATCGAGGCCTGGTTCCGGACGGGACGGGGCACCGCCTGGGCCGGGATCGCGGCGGTGGTGGCCCTGGTCACCCTGACGACCCACTTCCAGATGGCCTACTTCCTCTTCGGGGCCGCGGGGGTGTATGCCATGGCGCTGGCGGTGGCGGCCTTCCGGGCGGAGCGGCGGCTGGATGGAGGCGCCGCGGACCGGGCCACCGAGCCCGCGGACGGGGGGTCCACGGGGCCGGACCCGGCGGCCGCGCCCTCCGGCGACGGCCCGCGTGGGCCGGGGAGGCGTCGGCACCGGGCCTCCATCGGCCGGTTCGCGCTCTTCCTGGCGGCGTCCGTCACCGGCGTGGCCGCAGCCGGCGTCCAGTTCCTCCCCGCGGCGCAGTACATCACCGAGTTCTCCCGACGGACCGCCACCACCACCCAGGCGGCCCCGCAGGAGAACCGGTTCTACGCGTCTTCCTGGTCGATGCACCCGGAGGAGGCCATGAGCCTCGTCGTGCCCGAGTTCGTGGGCTCCAACACCAACGGCGCGGCGTGGACGTCCGGGACGTACTGGGGGAGGAACCCCTTCAAGCTGAACCACGAGTACATCGGTCTCGCAGCCCTCCTCCTCGCCATCCTGGCCTTCCTGGGCGGTCCCCGACCGGTGGAGCGCTGGACGCTACTCGGGATCGGCACCGTCGCCTTCCTCTACACCCTGGGGACCCACACGCCGGTCTGGGGCGTGCTCTACGCCCTCGTGCCAGGCCTCGAGCTCTTCCGGGCCCCGAGCATGGCGATCTTCCTCACCGGCGTGTCCGTGTGCGCCCTGGCGTCCCTTGGCGTGGATCGATTGCTCGCCTGGATCCGTGACCCGGACAGCCGGGAGGCCCTCCTGGGTCAGCGCGTGCTCTGGGGCGCCGCCGGCGCCCTGGCTCTGCTGTTCCTCCTGGCCGCCGGGGGTCCGCTCCTGTCCCTCTGGTCCGGCGCCCTCTACGGAACCATGCCGCCCCAGGCCGCCGCCGCCTTGCAGCGGGCCGAGCCCTTCATCGTCCGGGGCGCTCTCCTGGCGTTCCTCGTGGCCGGCGCCGTGGCCGGCGTCGTCCTGCTGGGCCGCAAGGGGTCCCTTCCGGCCTCGGCTGCGGTCGCCGCCCTCGTGGCCCTGGTAGCGGTGGACGGGATGCGCGTCAGCGACGCCTTCGTCGAGACCCGGGACTTCGACGCCTTCGCCGGTGCCGGCCCGAACATCGAGGCCCTGGAGCGGCTCCAGGCGTCTCAGGAGCCCTTCCGGGTCCTGGACCTGAACCAGAGCGGCCAGTCGGTCCGGCCGGCGATGTTCGGCATCGAGCTGGCCTCGGGCCACCACCCCAACGATCTCGCCCGGTACCGCGAGCTCACGGGCATGGAGGGGAGCGGAGCGCCCATGAACCTCCTCCAGTCGCCCAACGTCCAGAGCATCCTCAACGTCCGCTACCTCATCTGGCCCGTGCAGACCCTGGGCGTGCCGCAGGGGCTGGAGCCGGTGGCCGCCACCCGGACCGCCGACGGGCAGCTCTACGAGGCCGTCTTCGAGGTGCCGACGCTCGCCCGGGCTCGGCTGGTGGCCCAGGCCGAGGTCGTCCCGGACGACCGGGCCGTCCAGCGGCTCATGGACCCGGGCTTCGACGTCACCACCACGGTGACGGTCCCCGAGCCCCTGTCCGTCGAGCTGGGCGGGGGCGTGCCCGAGGGCGGCGTCGAGTGGCTCCTCCGTTCCACCGATCGTCAGGAGCTCCGGGTCACCACCGACCGCCGGAGCGTGCTCGTCGTCGCGGACAACTGGTATCCGGCCTGGCAGGCCACCGTGGACGACGCCGCGGCGCCGATCCTCCGGGTCGACCATACCCTCCGAGGCATCCTGATCGAGCCCGGCACACACACGGTGACGCTCGAGTTCCGGTCGGAACCGGTGCGTCAGGGGCTGCTCCTCACGGGACTGGGGCTGCTGGTGCTCGTTGGCGTGGCCGGGACGTCTCTCCTCCGGCGCCGGAGGCCCGGACCCGCCCCGGAGCCCGCCTGAGCCCGTGACCTCCGACGTTTCGTCCCCGGACGCGCGGCCCGCGCCCCGTCGCGGACGGGCCCTGCGACGCCTCCTGGAGATCGCCGCCACCGTCCTGGTGACGATCTTCATCTTCCGCCGCGTCGGCATCGACGTCGAGGCGTTGGCCGCCCTGGATCCGGGTCGCTGGAGCCCCGACCCGCTCGCGCTGACGGGCTCGGTCGTGGCGTTGGCGGTGGGGTACGCCGTGTCGGCGTCCCTGTGGGGGAAGATGGTCCGGGAGCTCGGCGGCCCGACGCTGCCCGTACGGATCACGGTCCCCCTGTTCCTGGTGGCGAACGTCGGGCGCTACGTCCCCGGGAAGGTCCTCCAGATCGCCGGACTGACCTGGCTGGCCCGTGGAAGGGGAGTGCCCGGGCCGGTCGCGGCGGGGGCCGCCGTCCTGGGCCAGGGCGTCGCCCTGCTGGGGGCGACCCTCATCGGGCTCGCGGCGTTCTTCAGCCCGGCGCTGGAGGGGACCTACCGGATCTGGGGGTGGCTGGGATTGGCCGCGTTGGGCATTTTCCTCCTCCTCACCGCGCTCCCGGCGCCGGCACGGGCCCTGGAGCGGGGCTGGTTCCGGCTGGCCGGGACGCCCGGCGACCGACCGGCCCTTTCCCGGGCCTTCGGACTCCGCTGGACCACCCTCTACGCCCTCAACTGGTCGATCTATGCTCTGGCCTTCTGGCTCCTCTTCCTGGGCCTGGAGGGGTGGGCGCCCTTCCTCTACGTCGGCCCCGCCTTCGCGGCGGCCTACGTCGGGGGATACCTGGCGATCTTCGCCCCGGCGGGGCTGGGCGTCCGGGAGGGATTGCTCGCGGCGTTCCTCGCGCCCGTGCTGCGGCCCGAGGCGGCCCTCGCCGTCGCCGTGGCTGCGCGGATCTGGACCACGGCCGTGGAGGTGATCCCCGCCGCCGCCCTGGCCCCCCGGGTGTTGGCCGGGGCCGGGGACGCCGGAGCCGACCCCACCTCCCCTGGCAAGGATACGGGGGCCGGTCGATCCGATGCCCAGGGCCCGCAGACGCCGGCGGCCCCCCGACCGGATTCCCGGGACCCGGCGACGCCGGAGGGCCCCGAATGACCCGTACGGCGTCCGCGACGCTCGTGATCGTCCCCACCTACGACGAACGTCGGAACCTTCCCCGGATCGTGCCCCAGATCCTGGACGTCGATGCGGCGGTCCACGTCCTGGTGGTGGACGACAACTCGCCGGACGGGACCGGCAAGGTGGCCGAGGCCCTGGCCCTGGAGCATCCGGGGCGGGTCCACGTCCTTCACCGGAAGGGGAAGGAGGGCCTGGGAAAGGCCTACGTGGCGGGCTTCCGCTGGGGTCTCGAGCGGGACTACGAGCTGTTCTGCGAGATGGACGCCGACCTGTCGCACCGTCCCGAGGACCTGGCCAGCGTCCTCCGGGCCGCCGCCGACCACCCGGTGGTGGTCGGCTCCCGGTACGTCGGGGGACGGGTGAACGTGGTCAACTGGCCCATGAGCCGGCTCTTCATCTCGATCTTCGGATCCTGGTACGCCCGCACCATCACCCGTCTTCCGGTTCGCGATGCCACGGGTGGGTTCAACTGCTTCCACCGGGAGGTCCTGGAGGCCATCGACCTGGACCGGATCGAGTCCAACGGCTACGCGTTCCAGATCGAGCTCAAGCTCCGGGCGTGGCGGAAGGGGTTCCCACCCCACGAGGTGCCGATCGTCTTCTTCGAGCGGGACGAGGGCGAGTCGAAGATGTCCCGGCGCATCGTGCGGGAAGCGGTGTGGCGGGTCTGGAAGCTCCGGTTCATGGACCTCTTCAAGCGGCTCTGACATGGCCGACGACCGGCGGATCGACCGCGAGTACTACGACTCCACCACCTATTTCGAGGCGGCGCCCCACCTGGTGGACCGGACCAGTCGCTTCCAGCGGTACCGGATCCGCATGGTGGAGACCCTGGCCGATCCCCGGCCCACCGACCGGGTCGTCGACATGGGCTGCGGGTGGGGCACCTTCGAGTTCGCCCTGGCCGAGCGGGTGGCCGAGATCATAGGAGTGGACTTCTCCACCCGGAGCATCGAGTTCTGCCGGGAACAGCTCGCCCGGGAACCCCTGCCCAACGTCCGCTTCCTGTGCGCCGACGCCGGGGACACGGGGCTGCCAGCGGAGAGCGCCGATCTCGTCGTGGCGGCGGACCTCTTCGAGCACCTGTATCCCGAGGACTCGGGGCGGATCTGCCGGGAGGCGTGGCGGCTCCTCCGCCCCGGGGGCCGGTTCGCCGTGTGGACGCCGCATCGGGGTCACGTGCTGGAGATCCTGAAGAACAACCGGATCCTCCTCCGCCCGGACCCCACGCACGTGGACTACAAGTCCATGGCCCGGGTCCGAAGCCTGCTCACCGACGCGGGTTTCTCCATCGGCGCCGCGTACTACGCCGAGTCCCACCTGCCGGGATTCTCCCTGCTGGAACGCCTCCTGGCCCCGGTCCTGCCTCCGCTCCGCCGCCGGATCGCGGTCCTGGGGATCAAACCCGAAGGCTGATCTTCAGATCGAGCGGCACTCCTCCTCGATCCGCTTCCGGGCCTCGTCGGGGTCCGAGATGATCTCCCAGAACTCGTCGAGGTACTCCAGGGCGTCCTCACGCTCGTCCTCGCCCAGGGCGGGCTCGGCCCGGACCAGTGCGGTGATGTCGTCGCGACGGGCCAGGAAGTCGGCGTACAGGGCGGCGAAATCCACGTCCGGCCGGCACACGCCCCGGTACGTGCGCTGTCGGACGGTCCGGATGCCCAGCCGGTCGTCGGGCCGGGCATACGAGGCGTTCACGAAGCCGGTCCAGTCGAAGTCGTAGGGCACGCCGATGACGAAGTTCTCCCGGATCTGCACCGCCACCATGTTGTGGCCGCGGAAGACCGAGAAGTCCGTGTTGCCCACCATGTACTGGAAGATGGCGTTCCGCCCGGTGTCCTCCCCCCGGGTGAAGGCCGGGTGGACCATCTTGTTGGGCAACTCCTCGTAGTCCAGCGCGACGCCTCCCAGCCGCTCCGCCATCGCCTCGTCCGACTCGATCAGGAAGCTCCAGCGCTCCACCGGGTCGTCCTCGCCACTGGTGTCCACGTAGGTCATCCGCGCCAGGCGCACCTGGAAGCTACGCGGCGTCACCTGGTTGTACATCCGGTAGACCAGGTACTCCTCCACGGTGTTCTGCTCGAAGTCGGAGCCCTCCCGGCAGTGGGTCACCAGCTTGAGCTTGTCCTGGTTCTCGAAGACCGTGCCGTCCATCTCCGACCGGGGCACGTCCAGTCGGAGTGGGGGGAAGGAGCACGTGCTCCGCTGGAGACGGAAGCGGCCCCGGGTCCGGACCTCGATCGGGTGGCGGGTCTCGGATCCGTCGTCCGCCACGATCACCAGGGTGCCGGGCCGCTCGTCCTCGTCGTCGCCCCGGTCCCCCTTGAGCTCGTCGAAGTCCGCCTCGATGCGGAGGGTCAGCGGCTCGTGGCTGCGAAAGAGGGGAGGGCCCGGCTGCCGGGCCGCGCCGTCGTCGTCCGCGACCTGGGCCGTGACGACGACCGGAGAGGAAGTGACCAGGAATACCGCCAGCAGGCCCGCAACGCGCATATCGACGCTCCGTCTTGGAAGTCCTTTCAGGGGAACCTATTCCCGGGCCCCGGGGGACACTAGGATTGCGTGCTCGCGCTCCCGACCGACCTTCCGCACGAGGACCCCGCATGCGGCTCCTGATCCGCAGCCTGCCCGCCCTGCTCGCGCTGCCGCCCCTGGCCACCTGCGCCCCGGCCCTGGCCGAGACCCGCCAGGAGGCGCCGGAGCTTCCCCCCGACAGACCGGAGAGCCTCCAGGCAGGGCCGGCGGAGGCTGCCCAGGAGGCACCGGGGCTGGTGATCCTGCTGGTGGTGGATCAGTTGCCCGCCGAGATCCTGGACCGCTACGACGACCTCTTCACGGGCGGGCTCCGGCGCCTCCTGGACGACGGGCTCCGCTTCACCAACGCCACCCACGACCATGCCATCACCGAGACGGCCCCGGGGCATGCCACCATCGCCACCGGCACGGAGCCGCGCCAGCACGGCATCGCGTCCAACGAGTGGTGGGAGGCCACGGACGGGCCCCAGTTCGACCTCATCCTGAACGTCGTGGAGACCGAGACCCCGACCCTCGGAGAGCCGCGACTGGCGGGCGCCTCGCCGGCGCGACTGATGCGTGACGGCCTCGCCGACTGGCTCCTCGACGCGTCTCCCGGGAGCCGGGTGGTGTCGGTCAGCGGTAAGGACCGGGGTGCGGTCCTTCTGGGCGGTCACGCAGCGAAAGACGTCTACTGGTTCTCCCCCGACCTGGGCCGCTTCGTGACCTCGGTCCACTACGCGGACGAGTATCCCGGGTGGATCGACGACTTCAACGACGATGTGGTCCCCGGATTCCGGACCGACTCGGTGTGGGCCCTGGAGGTGCCGGAGCACCTCTGGGATCGGGCACGCCCCGACGCCACGGCCGGCGAGGAGGGTGGGGACGGCCCCACGTTCCCCCACACCCTGGGCGAAGCCCGGACCTACAACCCCGAGCTGGGCCACTGGTTCTGGTGGGCCGGCACTCCTGGACTGGACGCCATGACGCTGGCCCTGGCCGAGGAGGCGCTCGAGGAAGCCGACCTGGGAGACGACGACGCGCCGGACCTGTTGGCCGTCTCCCTTTCGGCCACCGACCGGGTCGGGCACGCCTACGGCCCGGGGAGCCTCGAACAGCTGGACAACCTCCTGCGTCTCGACCGGGACCTCGGGCGCTTCCTGGACCGGGTGGACGAGACGGTAGGGGAGGGGAGGGCGATCGTGGTCCTGACGTCGGACCACTCCTCCATGGACCTCCCGGAGGTCCGGACGCCTCAGGGGCTTCCGGGCGGCCGCCTCACCCGGGACTCCGTCGCCGCCCTCCAGGACGCGGTGAACCGGGCGGCGGGCGAGGCCACCAGCGAGGCGGACCGGGCGGAGCGCCTGGCCGAGACAGTGACCACGGCCTCCTGGGTCGATCGGGCCTGGACCCACGCCGAGCTGGAGAACCCCCCGGCGGCCCCCGATTCCTTCACCGTCCTGCAGGTGAACGCCTACTACCCGGGCCGCTTCGCAGGCCTTCTCAGCCGGGCCGGTGTGGAGATGCAGCTCGGTGAGGGGATCCTGACCTGGAGCATCCCCACGGGCACGACCCACGGCTCGCCCTGGTACTACGATCGTCACGTCCCCTGGATCATGGCCGGAGCGGGGATCGAGCCCGGCGTGCGCCCCGAGAGGGTCTCGGTGGCCGACATCGCGCCGACCCTCGCGGCGCTCCTGGGACTTCCGGTCCCCGACGACCTGGACGGCGTGGACCGGAGGGTGGGCGGGGGAGGGTAGGGGCACCCGCGACCCCTCCGGCAGGTGCGGCCTGTCAGGACTCCCGCTTCGCCAGACTCTTCAGCGACCGGATCTCGGCCGCCTGCAGCCGCTCGCCCCCGGCCCGGCGAACCGTGTCCAACAGCACGCCCTCCGACACGCCTTCCCGGAGCCGGATCAGGTATTCCACCACGGAGATCCCGCCCTTGCCGGGGAGGATCTCGGCGATCTGCCAGCGGACGCAAAGCTGGGCCAGAGCGGGCTCGACGGCCGCCTGGGCCTCGCCCGCGGAAGCCGTGTAGAGCATCAGCACGAAATACCGTTTCCGCTCCTTCTTCTCGTCGGACTGGTGCCGGAGGTACGTCGCCATCCGGGACTGGTACTCCGCCACTTCCTTCAGATCCCGAGGCGCCAGGGCGGCCATCAGACGCCGGTCTCCGAAGGCGAGGGCGGAGCGGCCGGATTCGGCACCGGCCACCGCGCCTCCCAGGCTCATGCCGCCGGTCCGGTGGAGTTGATCCACGTAGACGTTGCCGAAGTTCCGGTGCCACAGCACGAGGTTCAGCAGATTGAACACCACGGAAAGGGCCAGCGCGACGCCCAGGGCCTGCACCCCGGCGGCCAGGCCCACCCCGATGGCCAGGAACACGTAGACCGCGTCCTTCGTGTCGTCCAGGGTCGTCCGGAAGCGGACGGCGGCCACGATCCCGGCCAGGCTGAAGGCCAGGGCCAGATTGCCCTGGACCACGACGACGATGCCCGTCACCGCAACCGGCAGGATGAGGAGGGTGTGGACCACGCTCTCGTCGTACCCGGTGCGTCGCTTGATCAGGATGTAGGTCCAGACCACGGGGATCATGATGACCAGGGCGCCCAGCGCGGACCCCGCCGTCACCCAGACGCTGTCCCAACCCGTCGGCGTCGGCCCCAGCCGCGTCGGCTCCCCGAACGTGCTCCGGATCTCGTCGCTGAACGACCCGGGCCCCCCGGTGAGGGCCCGGGCCGCATCGGGGGCGTTCCGGACCAGGAGGATGATCCCCGCCATCAGCACCAGGTAGTAGGCCGTGAGCCACAAGCCCGTCCGGAACTTCGGTTCTTCTTCGGTTTCCGCGGGTCCGGGCTTCAGGGGGTCCCGACTCATCGGGCGTCTGGCGGCGGAAAGGCCTGGATCAGGAGGTCGTCGAAGCGATCCGCTTGCTGCGACGTCCACAGCAGGAGGTCCACGACCTCCGACGGGTCCAGGTCCTCCACCGGCCGGCCGGCGGAGAGGAAGACGCGACCGTCGTCGCCCACCGAGAAGGAGGCTCGCCCCAGGAGCCCGTGGTTCAGGCTCAGAAGCTCCTGGTGGAACGCGTCCCGCGCCGTGGCCGGTACCCGCATCACCTCCATCCGCACGATCAGGAGGAGCTGGGCCGGCTCGCTGGGATCCCGGATGACCCCCACGTGGCCCCGGGCCGACCCGCGCTCGAGGGGCTCCAGGAAGCCCTCCTGGAGCGTACCCGCGTCGAGGTGCGTGATCAGGTCCGTGACCACCTGCATGAGCGAGTGCGTCGTCATGGGGCGTCAAGGTCGGCGCCGGGAGCCCGCGAGACAAGACGCCGGGGACGACCCGCGACCCGAGATCGCCGGAGCAGGCCCTGATCGGGGACCGCGGTGCCTCCGAGGACGCCGGCGGCGGGGGAGTCACGGGCCTGGACGGCCCGGAAACCCTCCGATCAAGTCCTCCTCCGCGCAACCATACTTAACATAATACATATTATACGACCCCAAGAATCGTGGTGAGGGCTGCCACCCCAAGGACCGTGGTCGTGTACGGGTATCGGGAGCCCGATCGCCACCGAGGACGAGAAGCCGACCCCGGTGGCGCGGGCGACCCGGCCCCGATCAGCGCACCTGGAACGTGATGGGGATCGCCACCCAGACCTCGACGGGCCGATCCCGGTTCTGAGCGGGCGCGAAGCGCATCCGGTCGGCGACGCGGAACGCGGCACTGTCCAGGCGCGGAACGCCCGAGGTCTCCGCCAGTCGCGTGTCCACCACGCTGCCCTGGGCGTCGAGACGGAACCAGACCCGCACGGTGCCGCCGATCCCGGCGTCCCGAAGGACGCCGGGATAGGCCGCAGTGAGGGCCCGGGACACCTCGTCGGGGTTCAGGAGCCGCGGAGCGACCTCGAAGGGCACGAAGCCCGGTTGGGAGGTCACCGCCCCCTCGTCGGAGCTCGGAGCCGGAGGCCCCTGCTCCGGGACGTCGTCCCAGTCGACGACCTGGAACACCGGTTCGTGCTCCGGCGCGACGTCCGAGACGACGGGCCGGGCCGGTCGCACGATGGGCTCCGGCGCCGGCGGGAGCTCGAACTCGTCGATCCGGATGATGTCCGGAACGTCGTCCACGTAGTCCCGTGCGGCCGCCGCGGTCGTGGTGGGCCACGCCAGGAAGAGCCCCAGATGGATCGCCACCGCCGTGATCAAGCCCGCCGACAGGCGCTCCGACCAGGTGGCCTTCAGTCGGTCGTTGGCGCTTCCCTGGATTCCGCTCCGCCACTCCGCCATGGTGCCCTCCGTCCTGTCGAGGAACGTCCCGACCCGACGGTCCGACCCGTGAGGTCGACTCGAGAAGGGCTACGTCCTGCGCTGGGGCGCGGTTACGGGGAGACGCCCCGGGGGTCCGGCCGGTCGCCGCTCCCCTGCACGCGACAGCCCCCGGGACCACGGAGGGTGCCAGGGGCTGCGGAGTCCGGCGTCACGCGGCGCCGGGGCCGGGCGGACCTCGCGGGGAGCGCCGGCCCGATCGGTTGTGTCAGCTCGCCTGCATGCGGGCTTCTTCCTGACGCATCTCGTAGAGGCCCCGGGTGGGATCCGTCTCGTCGATGCCGTCCAGGATCCGACCGTAGAGGGCGACAGCGCCGGCCCAGTCGTCCTGGAGCTCCCGCATGCGGGCGGCATCGGTCCAGGCCTCCCGCCGCTCGAACGTCATCTCGGTGGCGTCGGCAACCTCGAGGTACAACCCCTCGGCCCGGGCGTAGTCTCCCGACGCCTCGTGGGCCCGGGCCTCGAGGCGGAGCGCCTGGGGACCCAGGGGATCCGAGGCCGAGAGGCCGGCCTCGGTCAGTGCGCGGAGCGCGAGCTCGGGCTGGTCGGAGTCCAGATAGAGCTCGCTCAGCAGGAGCGCCGCCTCCCCGGCGTAGGGCGTGTCCCCGAACTGCTCCATGAAGAGCGACAGCTCCGCCTTGGCGGCGTCGGCGTTCCCCACGGCGATCGTGCTCTGGATCGCCTCGAGCTCCAGGGCCGCGTTCTGGGCCTTCTGCGCCTGGAAGTTCCGGAGGTAGACGATCCCCGCAACGGCGACCGCCACGGCCACCAGGGCCGCCGTCAGGAGGGTCTGATTCGATCTGGCCCAGTTGCCGAAGTTGAGGACGCCGGCGATGAACGCGTCGTCGTCGCTGTCGGACCGGGCTTGTCGCCCGCGAGGGGCCTGATGGGGCTTGACCATGAAGAGCGGCGTGCAACCTGCGAAAGTCATTGGCACAGAACGGGAAAAGGTATTCCAACGCCCCCCCGGGGTCAACGGCACGGGGCCGACCCTGGCGGGGGTCCGGGGAGGATGGCATCGTGCGGGCGGCCCTCCTCCCGAAGACCGGATCCCACATGCGCCCTCCCCTGCCCCGGCCCCTCCGCGCCGCCTCCGCCCTCCTGCTCGCGGTCGGAACCGCCTGCACCCCCGCCGAGCCGAGCGACACCGGCGCCGAAGCCCCGTTCTTCCCGCCCCAGAACCGCCCGGACGTGCGGGGGACCCACGGAGCCGTGGTCTCGGATCACCCCCTGGCCTCCGCCGCGGGATACCGGGTGCTCCTGGAGGGTGGGAACGCCGTGGACGCCGCCATCGCCATGGCGGGCGTCCTCTCGGTGGTCCGGCCCCACATGAACGGGGTGGGCGGCGATGCCTTCGTCTTCGTGTACGAGGCCGGAACCGGCGCGCTCCACACCCTGAACGGATCCGGGCGGGCCGGAGCCCTGGCCACACCCGGCTTCTTCGGCGAGGCCGACGCGATTCCGGAGACCGGCCCCCTCACGGTGTCGGTACCCGGCGCGGTCCGGGCCTGGACCGACCTGCACGACCGCTTCGGAACCAGGCCCCTGGGCCAGCTCCTCGCCCCGGCGGTGGGCTACGCCCGGGACGGCTTCCCCGTGTCCACGCGCCTGGCGGCCGACTTCGAGGCGCAGGGGGCGGCCCTGGACGAGACGGGCCGGGCGCTCTTCCTCCCCGACGGGGCGCCGCCGCCGGTGGGCGCCCTGCTGCGGAACCCCGCTCTGGCCACGACCCTCGAGCGCATCGGTCGGGAGGGGGCCGACGGATTCTACCGGGGGCCCGTGGCCCGGGCCCTCGCCGATTTCCTGGAGGAGCGGGGCGGCTACCTGCGGGCGCCGGACTTCGCCGGACACACCTCCACCTGGGTGGAGCCCCTGACCGTGGAGTACCTGGACCACACCGTCCATGCCTTCCCACCCAACACCCAGGGGCCGGCGCAGATCCAGATGATGGAGATGGCCAAGTCGTTCGCTATGAACGAGATGGGACACAACACCTCATCCTATCTCCACCACCTGGTGGAGGCCAAGAAGCTGGCCTTTGCGGACCGGGACCGGTGGGTGGCGGACCCCGACGTGGCGGACGTCCCCACGGAGCGGCTCCTCGATCCGGCCTACCTCGCCGCCCGGGCGGCGCTCGTGGATCCGGAGCACGCGGCGTGGCCGGTCCCGTCGGGGATCGGCGCCGACGGACCCGAGGGCGTGGATCCGGCGACCATGGACGACGGAGGGGATACGGTCTACCTGACGGTGGTCGATCGGGACGGGAACGCGGTCAGCTGGATCCAGTCCCTGTACGCCGGCTTCGGCTCGGGCCTCGTGGAACCCACCACCGGCGTGGTGCTCCAGAACCGGGGCGCCCTCTTCACGCTGGAGGAGGGGCATCCGAACCGGATCGCCCCGGGCAAGCGCCCCTTCCACACCCTGTCCCCGCTCATCGTGCTCCGGGACGGCGCGCTGGCCTTCACCCTGGGCACGCCCGGGGGCGACTCCCAGCCCCAGAGCCTCCTCCAGATCACCAACAACATGCTCCTCTTCGGGATGCCCCCCCAGGAGGCGATCGAGGCACCACGCTTCCGTAGCCAGGCGGGACTTCGCCTGGCCCTGGAGGATCGCATCCCTCCGGAGGTCCGGGACGAGCTTGCGGCCCTGGGGCACGACATCCGGGTCGTCCCGGGATGGACGGCCACCTTCGGGGGCGCCCAGATGATCCGTGTGGACCCCGTCGGGGGTGGTCTCACGGCCGCCGCCGACCCCCGGCGGGAAGCCTATGCCATCGCCTACTGATCCGTCGTCGGCCGGCCGCCGGCTCTTCGTGGCCGGAGCCGTGCTGGCGGGCCTGGGGGTGGCGCTGGGCGCTTTCGGGACCCACGCCCTGACCCCCCGGGTGCCCCCGGACCGGATCGCTACGTGGGAGACGGCGGTCCGCTACCACCTGGTCCACGCCCTCGCCCTCCTGATCCTGGGACTGGCCCGGAACCGCTGGCCGGTGCCGGCCCTCGACCGGGCCGGAGGCCTGATCCTCGCCGGGACCGCGGTCTTCGCCGGATCCCTCTATCTCCTGGTCCTGACGGATACGCCCGCCCTGGGGGCCGTGACCCCCGTGGGCGGACTCCTTCTGCTGGCCGGGTGGACCCTGACGGCGTGGGCCCTCGGCCGGTCCGACGCTGCGCCCCGCGGGGCGGAGCGGACAGGGGAGCGGAAGGATCCGCCTCCGGAGGGACGCTGACGCTGGACGGCGTCGCGGGGCCCGACCCGGCCCTCCTGGCCGAAGCCCGCAGGCGCCTCTCCGACGCCCGTCGGGTGTTGGTCCTCACCGGGGCCGGCATGTCGGCGGAGTCCGGCGTCCCCACCTTCCGTGGCGAGGACGGTCTCTGGAAGGGTGCGCGTCCCGAGGAGCTGGCCACGCCCGAAGCCTTCGCCCGGGACGCGGACCGGGTGTGGGAGTGGTACGCCTGGCGGAGGTCCCTGGTGAGCCG
>DATHRY010000160.1:0-14058 GCA_035464715.1 Longimicrobiales bacterium | reverse complement strand
GTGGGCGCGGAAGCCAGCGCCTCCTGGAGCTCCCGGTGCAGCCGGACCACCAGCAGGGAGTGACCGCCGATGTCGAAGAAGTTGTCCTCGACGCCGATGCGGTCCTGGCCCAGGGTGACCCGCCAGCACCCGGCGATGGTCTCCTCGAGCTCCGACTCCGGCGCCACGTAGGAGGCGGCCCGGTCCACGGACTCGGCGGCACCGGTCTCCGGGAGGGCCTTCCGGTCGATCTTCCCGTTGGGGGTCAGGGGCAGGCGATCCAGCGCCGTGATCCGCGACGGCACCATGTACTCGGGGAGGACGGCCCGGAGCGCATCCTTCAGGGCCGATTCGCCGGGTGACTCTCCATCAACGACCACGAACGCCTCGAGTCGGGGCTCGCCGCCGACATCCTCCCGCAGCACCACCGCCGAGGCCGCCACCCCCTCCAGACCATCCAGGGTGGACTCGATTTCTCCCAGCTCGATCCGGTAGCCCCGGACCTTCACCTGGTGGTCGACGCGGCCCAGGAAGTCCAGCACGCCGTCCTCGCGGTAGCGCACCAGGTCGCCGGTCTGGTACATGCGGTGGTCCCCGTCCCGGAAGGGATCGGGCACGAACCGCTCCGCCGTGAGCTCGGGGCGGCGATGGTAGCCCCGGGCGACCCCTTCACCGCCGATGTAGAGGTGGCCCGCCACGCCCGGCGGCACCGGCTTCCTGAACCGGTCCAGGACGTAGACCCGGGTGTTGGCCACGGGACGCCCGATGGGAACGGATCCTTCGCCCTCCTCGAGCCGGTGCGTCAGGGACCAGATGGTCGTCTCGGTGGGCCCGTACATGTTGGTCACGGACGCCGCCGAGCCGGAGAGGAGCTGCTCCGCCAGGGGTGCCGGGAAGGCCTCGCCCCCGATGAGGAGGTGGGGGATGGCGGCCATCGCCGCCCGGGCGTCGGGATCCTCGGAGAGCATCCGGGCCATGGAGGGGGTGCACTGGAGGTGGGTGACCTCCCTCTCCCGCACCAGCTCCGCGAACGAGGGGGGCGCGACGGTCTCGACGTCCGCGTCCCCGCCGGCCTCCCGGTTCGCTTCGTCGCGGACCCGCTTCAACAGGGGCAGGCTCTCCAGGACGCGATCCGTGTCCACGCCGAAGTCCAGCAGGCAGGCGATCTCGTCCACCCCCGCGCCCTTGCACCGGTCGACCATGGCCGCGCAGGTGCCCGGCGTTCCGAACAGCCCGCTGGTCTCGAAATACCGGTCGAAGGCGAAGTCGAGGATCGCCTCCGTCTCTTCTTCGCTGAGGTTGGAGAGATCGATGTCCTCGGGGGACTCCGCCTCGGATCCTCCGGGGCGCTTGAAGGCCGGGAAGGACCAGGCGAACCCGAGAATGAGCTTCATGGAGGAACGGAGGTAGTCCTTCATGGGCTCCCGCACCCGCTCCCGGACCTCGTCGTCGGAATCGCCGACGAAGGTGTGGAGCATCAGGGTGACCACTCCACCGCTGGGATCGAGACCGGCCTCGGCCCGGGCCTCCCGGTAGGCGTCGATCTTGGTCGCCACCTCGTCCAGCGTCTGCCCCAGGAGGTGGGTGAGGACGTTGGCCCCCATCGCCCCCGCGAGGCGGTACGTCTCCACGTTTCCGGCCGTGGTCACCCAGACCGGCAGCTCGGGTTGCACGGGTCGCGGCAGCGTGGTGATGGGCACGCTCTTCCCTGCCGGGTTCTCGAACTCCACCGCCTCACCCCGCCACAGGCGCCGGACGACGTCGATCTGCTCCACCATGAGCGCCTTCTGATTTCCGAAGCTCTCGGGGCGGAGGATGAAGTCGTTGGGCTGCCACCCCGCGGCGAAGGAGAGCCCTACGCGCCCCCCGGACAGGTTGTCCACCACCCCCCATTCCTCGGCGATCCGGATGGGATGGTGAAGGGGCGAGACGCAGCTCCCCGAGCGGATGGCGAGGTTCTTCGTGGTCGCGGCCAGAGCCGCACCCGTGACGGAGGGGTTCGGGAACGGACCGCCGAAGGCGTGGAAGTGCCGCTCCGGCGTCCAGACCGAGTCGAAGCCGTTCTCGTCGAAGAAGCGGGCGCCCTCGAGCATGAGCCGGTACTTGCCGGGCCCGGGACCGTCGTCGTTCCCCCACATGAAGAGCCCGAAGGCCATGGGTCGGTGGGCGTGGCGTGGCCCCCCGGCCGCCGCGGCCTCCCGGGTCCGGTCCCGGTGGACCACCACCTCGAAGCCACGGGTCAGGGTCCAGAGGAGCTCAAGCACCGAGATGTCGAAGGACAGGCTGGTCACGGCCAGCCAGACTCCGCCCTCCGCGGGCACCTCTACCACCTCGTCCATGGCGGCGAAGAAGTTGACCACGTTGCGATGCTCCACCAGCACGCCCTTCGGGATCCCGGTGCTGCCGGAGGTATAGATCGCGTAGGCAAGATGCGACGGGAGGGTCGCCTCGTCCGACACCTCAGCGTCCGAACCGTCCGAGACGCCGGGAGATCTGGTTCCGGAACCGCCGGCTCCGTCCATCGGAAGGAGGCGGTCGGCGAAGGCCGGCGGCAGCGCCCCGGCCAGCTCGCTGCGGGTCAGCACCCAGGCGGCCCCCGCGTCCTCGAGCATGAAGGCGAGACGATCCGGGGGAAAATCGGGATCCAGAGGGAGGTACGCCGCACCCGCCCGGAGGACCGCCATCACCGCCACCGGGAGGTCCAGGGACCGGTCCACGTGGATGCCCACCAGCGTGTCGGGGCCGACGCCCCGACCCCGCAGCTCGGCGGCCAGTGCATCCACCCTGTCGTCGAGCTCCCGGTAGGTCAGGCGGCGCCCCTCGAAGGAGAGGGCCGGCCGATCGGGGGTTCGCTCCACCTGTCGTCGGAAGAGGTCCTGGATCCGGACGGAGCGGTCGTGGTCCCGGCCCGTGTCGTTCCACGCCTCCAGCAGCGTGTCGCGCTGCTCCCGGGTCACCAGGGGAAGGTCCGTCCACGCGGTCTCGGGATGCCGGGCCGCGAACTCCAGGCAGGCCACCAGCGCCACGCCGAGCCGCTCGGCGTCGGCGGCGTCCAGGGGCCCCTCGGCGAAAGAGACCTCCACGGCCCCGCCGTCCGGAGATGGCGCGACGGCAAGGAGGACGCCGGACCGGATCGCCTCGTCCTCCCCTCCGGCGACGGACCCCATCACCACCGGTCGGCGGAGGGCCTCGGTGCTCATGTCCGGGAGGCGCAGGGGAAGATCCAGGAGGAAGCTTCCACGCTCGCCGACGACCTCCCTCTCCCTGGCGACGTCGGCGAGGACGTCCCTGAACGACTGCTCCGCCTCGAGCACCACGTTCATGGGCACGAAGCGGGCGTAGGCGTCGCCGGGGAGGCCCTCGGGGGGCGTGGCGAGGCCGACCGCGTCCCTGGGCCCGAGCCGGGCCAGGACGACGGCCAACGCCGCGGCCACGGCCTCGTGCAGTCCGCCGGCGAACGCGCCCCGGACGGCCTCCGGAAGGGGCCGGGTGACCGTCGCCCACCCTCGCCGGTCGGCGCCCGGCGTGCCCACCGGCAGCTCGGCCGCCTCGGCCTCCGTCAAACGGCGGATCCAGAACGGCTCGTGGCGCCCCCACGCCCGGTCGGCGGCATCGAGCTCCACCCAGCGGGCCGCTTCGGGCGTGATCAGGAGCCGGCCCGGGGTCATGCCCCACCCGGCTTCCAGGGCGCTCAGGTCCAGGATGGTCCCGTCCAGCCCGCGGCCGGCCCGGATGATCGCGGCCCCGTCGCCCGTGGCCACGACGACCCCCTCGGGGGTGAGCGCAACCACCTCGCCGGGAGCGATCCGGACATCCTGGTTCGCGTCCCACCGCCCGATCTCGTCGATGACGAGGATATCCCCGCCTTCCGCCGAAGCCGTCTTGGCGAGGCCCACCGGGTTGGGATGCGGCCCGAAGGTGAGCGCCCGGACGAACGCCAGCACCTGATCGGTGGATCTCGTCCAATCCACGAGGCAGGCCCCCGGCGGCCGATCGGCGCGTCGATAGACCGTGCGGTCCGTCAGGTCCTGGGCCGTCGGCTCGGTCCGGTCCTCGGCGATCTCGCCAAGGAGCTCCGGGAAGCTGGACACCGCCGCCGCCAGGCACCGCGTGTTCAGCGAGAGCGCCGTCTCCCCTTCGGTCACGGGGAAGCGGACCTGCTTCAGGATCGGCCCCTCGTCCACGCCCGGGGTCATGAGGTGCCAGGAGACCCCCCACTCGGGCTCCCGGTTGATCAGACCCCAGACCGGGGTGTTCAGCCCGGCGTACCGTGGCAGCGGGCCGTCGTGGAAGTTCACGGCGATACGCCGGGGGAGGGCCAGGACCGCGTCCGGCACGATCCGGAGCCAGGTGATGGCGAAAAGCACGTCGAAGGGCTCGGCGGCGGCGAGGTCGGCCCCCCAGTCCCCGGTCCCGTCGAGGACCGGCACATCCCGCTCCACGCACCAGCGCCGAATCCGCTCCTGATCGGTCACGACCCCGCGCAGGTCGTGCTCCGCGTCGAGGAGCGACTGGGCACACTCCAGAAGGAGGGTGTCCGAGCCGATCAGCCAGCAGCTCAGGGGCGACATCGAGGGGGGCTCAGCCAGCCGCCAGCGCGGATCTCTCGTGGGCGAACCGGCGGGCCCACGCGGTCAGATCCCGCAGGAAGCGGTCCTGGTGCGCCAGGTCCGTGACGGTGTGGGTGCACTCGGGGATGTGCACGATCTCGGCGTGGCCGGCGATCTGCGGGAAGGTGTCCGTATGCTGTCCCCCATAGTTGTAGTCGTCCAGCCCGCCGGTGAAGAGGAAGAACATCTCCACGTCCCGGTCCCTGAGCGTGGAAAGCCCCTGGCCGACCACGTCCCGGGGCGGGAATACGCGCCGGTACTCGGGCTTCACGAACTGCTCTTCGTCCCGCACCGGCTCCTCCGGATCCGGGATCCGGGCCCGGAGGGAGTGGAGCCAGGCCAGGGGGTTCAGCAGCTTGGGTGCGTACCTCCGCACCCGGTACTGGACGGTGCGATAGCAGAAGGCGTCGATCTGCCACACCCCCACGACCCGATCGTCGTCCAGCGCGGTCCAGAACGCCCCGTCCGCCCCGGAGCAGAGTCCACCCACCACGAAGGCGTCGGCGCCCCGGGCGGAGCTCAGGTAGTCCATCGCCTCCTGGGTCTCCAGGATGAACCGCTCCTCGATGGAGATCGAGTCCTTCCGGACCTCTGAGTCACCGATCCCCGAGAAATCGAAACGGAACGACGTGAACCCCAGGTCGGCCATGGCCCGGGCGATCCGCACGTACATGCGACTCGCTCCGGCCCGGTGGAGGATCCCGGAATTCAGCGTGATCCAGGCCGGGGCGCCGGGAACGGCCTTCCCGGGATCCGGCTCGGTCAGGATCCCGACGAGGTTGGCGGGTCCGAAGGACAGGGCTCGCTCCCTCACGTTGCTCGACCTCTCGACAGCTGCTGGATGATGGCCTGGATGATGTCCTGGGGGATCAACGCATCCCCGAACGGATCGACCTGGGCCCAGTCTCCGGGCGCAGGCACGACTTCGTACCCCGGCTGCTTCCCCGCGGTGCGAATCGCCGCTTCATATTCACGATAGGCTTTTCGATCCTCGGCCACCATGAATGCAATCTCGCCCGGAAGATCGGGGGCGTCCCGTCGGAGATCGATGGCGTCCATCTCCTCCCTGAGCGCGGCGGTGTAGGGGTACCCCTCGATCCCGACGACGCCTGTGGGTCGTGGCGAGCCCACCTGGGCGTCGAGATACGTCGATCCGCACACCACGGGGTCCCACAGGATCAGGCGGTCGACGTCCTCGCGGCCCCGCGTCGCCAGCGCCGCCAGCGTGGCCCCCCACCGAAGTCCCACGACCGAGACGGTGTCCACCATGGCCGTGTCCTCGAGCTCCTCGATGGCCCAGGTCACATCGTCCAGCCAGTCCGCGACCCGGGCGTCCTGGCCTTCGCCGGCCGAGTCCCCGGTACACGAGTAGTCGAACCTGAGGACGTGGAATCCCACCCGGTTCAACAGGGTGTTCAGCTGACGGAAGGCACGGTGGGCCCGCATGTACTCCGACCCGACCGGATAGCACAGGAGCACCGCTCCCATGTCAGGAGCCGACTCGCGCCCCCGGGTGAAGAGGCCGAAGAGCGGACGGTCGGACGGTCCGAAGTAGAAGGGGTTCATCGATCACCGATCACCTTCCGCACGCGGGCGATCAAGCCGTCACCCTCCGCGTCGCTCCCTCCATCCGTCGTATCCTCGTGTCCGGTTCCCCGTGCTCGATCGATGTCGGCCCCGAGCTGCTCCAGCGTCTGCATGGTCAGGGCATTCGCCTCCAGGCGTACCCCCGTCGCCTGCTGAATCCGCAGGAGCACGCGGATGCCGACCAGCGAATGCCCGCCGACGTCGAGGAAGTTGTCGTGGATCCCCACGCGATCCAACCCGAGAAGCTCCGCCCAGATCCCGGCGATGGCCTCCTCGGTCGCCGTCCGAGGTGCCACGAAGTCGTCCACAACCGCGAAGGGGTCCCGCAGCGCGCCCACGTCGACCGCCCCGTCCGAGTTCCGCGGAAGGCTCACCACCTCCACGAAGTTCTGGGGCACCCACGGCCGCCCGACGCGCTCCCGCAGGAACCGACGGAGCTCGCTGACCGTCGCATGGGCGCCGGGTACATATCGGACGAAGGCCACGACCCGGGGCGAGGACTCGTCGTCGGGGCTCCCCAGGGCCGCCGCCTCGGCCACCGAAGGGTGGGCCGACAGCGCCTCCATGACCTTCGGCAGAAGAACCCGGGCCGGAGCCGCCGGCCGCGCGGCGTGGGACCGGCGCACCGGGGTCGCCGAGGCCTCTTCGATCAGCTCGGTCACCGGGCGCGTGCTGGCCAGGAGATGCGGGGGCGCGCTCCGGTCGAGGAGCAGCTCCATCACCGCCTCGCCCTCCTCGGGGGCGATGGCGTTCCGGAGCCAGTCCGGCTGGTCCTCCGTGTCGTGGGCCAGCCCATCGGCCTCCACCCGGATCATCGTGAAATCCTCCACGTCCACGGCGGGGCGCCCTTCGCCGTCGTATACGGTGACGTGGAACGACACCAGTCCGGCAGCGGCGTCCACGCTCGCCAGGCGGACATGGCTCGTGGGCGTCCGGCCCAGGGGCCGATGCTGGCGGAGCCGCCCGTATCCTGCCGGGATCAGGAAGTCCCGGCTCGGGTCGATGCCGTCCACCAGGTGGGTGGCACCTGCCGTGGCCATATCCAGGAGCGCCGGGTGCAGCGGCGTGTGGTCGAGGTCGCCGAGGAAGGCCTCGGGCAGCTCCTGTCGGAGCAGCGCCTCCCCTGGCCCGGTCGCCATCCCGGCGACGTTGGACCAGCGTGGCCCGAAGGCCATGACCGGATGCTCCGGCGGGCCGCCTGCCCGGGGCTCCCCGACCCGGACGACCACGCTCTCCAGCCCCTCGGCTCCACCGCCGTCGTCCCCACGGCCCTCTCCCACCGACGCGGTGGCGTGCTCCAGCCAGGTCCCGCCGGGACGGCGCCCTTGAACCGAGGCCCTCAGCCGGTCGCCGGCCTCGGTCAGACGCACCTCCAGCTCCCGGACCTCACCCTCGCCGACCCGGAAGGGCGCCAGGAACACGAGGTCCTCGAGGACGAAGGGACGCTCCGGGTCCCGCTCGGCCACCGCAGCCCGGATGAGCTCGACGTAGCCGGATCCCGGGAGCACCCAACCTCCCGCACGGAGCTCGTGCTCGGCGAGCATCCAGTGGCGGTCCACCCCGAAGTCGGCCCCGTAGGCCGTCTCGCCGGTCCCGTTCCCCCGGACACGGTCGAAGAGGGGATGATCCAGGGCCCGCGCGTCCTGGCCCGCAGCGGCGCCGTACCGGGCCTCTCCCGCCAGCTCGGCGGCCATGCCCACGTCCCGCCAGGCGCCCCAGGCCAGGGCGAGGGCACCGGCACCCCGGCGCTCGGCGAGGTCGTGGGCCCAGGCGTCCAGAACGGCGTTGGCCGCGGCGTAGTCGATCTGTCCGGGCGCCCCCACCACGGCGCTCACCGACGAGAAGAGCCAGAAGAGGTCGAGGTCCCGCGCCGCGAGGGCGGTATCCAGCGCCCGGACACCGTCGACCTTGGCCCCCAGGACCGCCTCGCTCCGGGAGCGCTCCCGTCCGAGGAGCGGGCCGTCATCCAGGATGCCGGCGGCGTGGACGACTCCCGTGACGGGCCCGAGCACGTCCTCCACCTCCCGGATGGCGCCGCAGACGGCGTCGGCGTCGGTCACGTCCGCCTTCACTACGTGGACCCGGGCCCCGAGGCTCTCCAGGGCCTCGATCTCCGCCATGGCCCGATGGGTCTTCTCCTCCGAGGGGTTCTCCCGCCGCCACGACGCCCAGCTCACCCGGGGGGGCAGCCCCTCCCGACCCAGGAGGGCGAGGCCGACGGGACCGCGCCGGGCGAGCACCCTGGCGGCCACGAGTCCCAGGCCGCCCAGGCCCCCGGTGACGAGGATCACGCCGCCGTCCCGGTGCGCCACGGGGGCGGCCTCCCGGAGGTCCACCGGCGAGAAGTCCTCCACCAGGCGCTCGGCTCCCCGGTACGCCACCACCGTCTCGGTGGCGGCGGACTCGACCTCGTCGACGAGCCGCTCCAGCGCCCGGGCCTCACGGGCCGGGTCCGTGGGCAGCCCGTCCATCGCCACGAGGCGCGCGGAGAGCCCGGGCAACTCCCGTGGAGCCACCCGGACGGGACCCAGGAGGGCGGCCCGCTCCGGGACCACGGGGCCACTTCCGGGGAAGACCCCGCTGGTGGCGGCCACGAAGCGGAAGGCGTGTCCCGGAACGCCCCCCTCGACGGCCTGGAACAGGTGAAGCGGCCCGTAGAAGCTGCGGGCGAGTCCCGCGTCGCCGGGAGCCGGTCCCAGGGACCAGGCATGGACGACCGCCTCGGGGACCCCTCCCTCCCCCACCAACTCGGTCACCAGGCGTCCCCAGTCCTCGGGCCGATGCGGGTCCACCACCCAGCCACCGTCGGTCGGGGCCCAGCCGTCGCCCGCGTGGACGCGGACCACGGCGTGTCCCCGGGCCGCCAGGCGATCGGCCAACCGGGCGCCCGGGCCCTCGGGGTCGCACAGGACCAGGACGCGCTCCCCGGCCGCACCGGTCCGGGGAGCGGCCGGCGGCGCCGGCCGCCAGCTCCGCTGCTGGAGCCACTCCAACGGGTCCTGGCCCCGTTCGGACCGGACGGCGGCGCGCACGGCGGCCTGTGCCTCACCTCCCGCGGGGGCCTCGACGAAGTGGTCCTCGCGCTGGAACGGATACCCCGGCAGGGACACCCTGCGACGGTCCCGACCCTCGTCGAAGGCCGCCCAGTCCGGGTCGACCCCGTGAACCCACAGGGCTCCCAGCGTCCCCAGCTGGAACGCCAGCGCGTCCTGCGGCTCCCCCGGATGTGGAAGCGACGACAACGTCGGCCGGTCCGGCGTCCAGGACGGATGCATGCGGGCCAGGGTGGCCAGCGTCCGCCCCGGGCCGACCTCCAGGAGGGCGGTCTCGCTCCCCGACAGGATTCGCCCGACCCCTTCGGAGAACCGGACGGTCTCCCGGAGGTGCCGCACCCAGTAGTCGGGGGCGACCACCTCGTCGGACACCCGGTCTCCGGTGAGGTTGGACAGGAGCGGCAGGTCGGGGGCCCTCAGGGTCATGGACGCCACCCGGCTGCGGAACCGCTCCAGGATGGGCTCCAGCATGGCGGAATGCGCCGCCACGTCGATGTGGATCCGACGGAAGTCGACGCCCCGTGCTTCGAGCGTGGCCTCGAGCCCGTCCACCGCGTCGACGGGCCCCGCGGCGACCACCACGTCGGGGGCGTTCACCGCCGCCACGGAGAGGTCGTCGCCCAGGAGTCCCCGGAGCTCCTCCTCCCCCAGCTGGACGCTGGTCATCGCTCCGGCCTCGAGCGTCTCGAACAGGCGCCCCCGGAGGGTCACCAGCGACAGGGCGTCCTCCAGGGAGAAGACCCCCGCGACGCAGGCGGCGGTGTACTCCCCCATGGAGTGGCCCAGGAGGGCGGACGGCCGCACGCCCCACGACATCCACGTCCGGGCCTGGGCATATTGCACCGTGAACAGGGCCGGGAGCGCCAGGGCCGGCGCCCGCAGGCGGACCGCGGCGTCCTCCTCGGTCCCCGGGGCCGGGAAGAGGAGCGGCTCCAGGTCCGTGTCCTCGTGGTCCCTGAGGTGGGCCAGGCAGCGGTCGACGATCTCCCGGTACACGGGCTCCGCTTCGTACAGCTCCCGACCCATGCCCGGGTACTGGGAGCCCCCCCCGGCGAACAGGAAGGCGACCTGCCGCTCCTGCGCCTCCTCCTGCCCGGTGACCCACCCCGTGCCCTTCCCCGTGGCCAACTGCTCCACGGCCTCCTCCGCGGAACGGCTCACCAGGGTCCGCCGCCACCCGAACCGGCGTCGCCCCGTCCGCAGGGTGTGGGACACGTCCGCCAGCGGCAGGTCCGGGCGCCCCTCCAGCGCCTCCATCAGCTGCCGGGACGCGTCTTCCAGCGCCGCGGCGGACCGGGCCGAGAGCGGCAGGAGCTGCCAGGGACGAGCCTCTCCGGCGGGCGCGGGCATCGGGGGCTCTTCCACGATCACGTGAGCGTTGGTGCCGCCGACCCCCAACGAGTTGACGCCGGCTCGCCGGGGGCGGGCCTCCTCGGGCCAGGGAAGCCGCTCGCCGTTCACGTAGAACGGGCTCGTGTCCAGCTCCAGGAGGGGATTCGGGTCCCGGAAGTGGACCGTGGGCGGGATCTCACCGTGCTTCACCGCAAGCACGGCCTTGATGAAGCTGGCGACTCCGGCCGCGGTGTCGAGGTGGCCGATGTTGGACTTCACGGAGCCCAGGGCGCAGAAACCCGTGCGCTCGGTGTGGGCCCGGAAGGCCTGGGTCAGGGCCGACACCTCGATGGGATCGCCCACCGGCGTCCCGGTGCCGTGACCCTCGATCAGGCCCAGCGAGTCGGGGTCCACGCCCGCCACCGCCATGGCCTCGGTGACCGCCTTGGCCTGCCCGTCCACGCTGGGTGCGAGGTAGCTCACCTTCCCCGCCCCGTCGTTGTTCACCGCCGACCCTCGGACGACCGCGTGGATGGTGTCGCCGTCCGCCAGCGCGTCGCCCAGTCGCCGGAGGGCCACCACCCCCGCGCCGCTGCCGAACACCGTCCCCTTCGAGGCCGCGTCGTACGAACGGCAATGCCCGTCGGGCGAGAGGATCTCGCCCTCCTCGTAGAGATACCCCACCAGGTGCGGCTGCTCGATGGTGACGCCGCCCGCCAGTGCCATGTCGCACTCCCAGGACAGGAGGCTCTGGCAGGCGTAATGGATGGCGACGAGGGAGGTCGAGCAGGCCGTCTGCACGCCGACGCTCGGGCCGGTGAGGTTGAACTCGTACGACGCCCGGGTGGCCACGAAGTCCTTGTCGTTCCCGGTATGGCGCAGCAGGAAGTATCCCACCGACTCCATGAGCTCGGGGTCCCGGACCACGTTGCGCCAGAAGTACTGGGTCGCCCCGGCCCCGGCGAAGACCCCGATGTTCCCGTCGAACCCCTCGGGGACGTGCCCCGCGTCCTCCATCGCGTGCCAAGCGCACTCGAGGAAGTGGCGGGTCTGGGGATCCATGATGGCGGCGTCCCGGGGGCTGAGCCCGAAGAAGCCCGCGTCGAAGGCCCGCATGCCATCCAGCACGCCATTCGCCGGCACGTACCGGGGATTCCGCACGAGCTTCGGGTCCACACCGGCGGCCTCGAGCTCCTCCGTGGTGAAGCGACGGATGCTCTCCACCCCGTCCCGGAGGTTGGCCCAATAGCGGTCGATGCCCTGGGCACCCGGGAAGTGGGCGGCCATGCCCACCACGGCGATGAGCGGCTCGTCCTCCACGCGCGGGTCGCGCGAGGGCTCTGTCACGGAGCCATTCATCGGCGGGTCGGGTAGGGGGCGGAAGACAGGGTGCGCGGCCTCAGGAGGTACACTCGCAATATAGTGCGGGAACGCTGGGGTGTGAGGGGATTCTGCATCGCTTCACTACACTTGTTTACGCCGAGATGTCCCGTCGTGCGCCACCTCCGGCGAGGAGGGCGGAGGTGGGGGCGCCTCGTGCCCCCCGGGGTCGAGGCTCCGCCGGGAACCGGCCGGGACACCGTTCCACCCGAGAGATCGCCGACCGTACTCAGTTGGAGGCGGCGGAGGTCAGACGAGGCGCTTCCCGCACCCGGGCCAGAACCTCGGTCACGCGTCGGGTCTCGTAACGTGGTGCAGCGAAGGCGCTTGCGACCCGGATGGTCTCCTTTCCGGGGCGCAGGACCTTCTGGGCCCCGACCGCCAGCGCGGACAGGAGCCGGATCCCGATCCAGGGCAGCCACACGACCCGGGCCCCCGGACGCCGGCGCCGCTCGTCGGCGGCGAGCTGCCTCCGGGTGAGGGGCTCCGGGTCCAGGAGATGCAGCACCTCCGGGAGGTCGACCCGGCCCGCGGCCGCAGCCGCCAGCACCCGGCCCGCCATCTTCACGTCGGTGGTGGGCACCGGCCCCCGCCGGGGGCCGACGGCAACGAAGAACGGGCCCGCCGCTCGGCCGAGCCGCCCGGGGGGAGGTCCGACCTCGGGATCCATGAGGGGACCCGGCCGGACCACCCGGGTCTCGAGGCCCAGCTCGCGGCCCAGGGACCGGACCAGCTCCTCGGAGGCCAGCTTCCCCCACACGTACGGCCCCCGGGACTTCGGGTCGGCCTCCACCGGGTCGTCCTCGGAGATCGGCTCCCGGGCCCCGAGGGACACCACCCCCAGACTGCTCACGTGGAGGAAGCGGGTGACGCCGACCGCGGCCGCGGCCTCCATGAAGTGGCGGGTCGCGTCGATGGAGTTCCGCTGGTGGGCGTCCCAGGACCCGGCGGTCTCTGCGGCACAGTGGACCACGGCCCGGAGGGTCGGTGGGAGGTCGAGGGAGTCGGGATCCGCCAGGTCGCACACCGCGTAGTGCGCTCCGGGGATCCGCTCGTGCTCCGGCGGCAGGCGCCGGCCCAGGACGAGGGGGACCTCCCCCTCCTCCAACAGGCTCGCCACCACCTGCCGACCCAGGAATCCGGAACCGCCGCTCACCGCCACCGTGGCCGGATCCTTCGGAGGCAGGTAGCTCCGGCGGGCTTCCTCGATCCGGTTCGCCACCTGCTCCACCAGGTCCACCGAGAACAGGATGTTCCCCGGTGTGACCGGGCTCGCCCCACCAGCGCGGATCGCGGTGTACAGCGCCTCGAACATGGGCCGGAGCCCGGGATAGCTCCGCTCCCGCTTCAGGACCCGGCGGCCCAGGCTCACGGTGGATCCCCAGGTCAGGCGGGTGCCCTCGTGGTAGGGCTCCATCACCTTGTCCAACCCCGAGCCCTGCCAGAGCTTCGGGATGGCAATCCCCCGGACGTAATCCAGATAGAGGGTCCCCCGGCTCCCCACGATCCGCACGAAGGAGTTCACCGGACGCCCCTCGAGGGTCACGTAGAGGGAGCCGGTGGCGGACCCGGAGGACACCGAAACCTGGGCCCAGCCCCGCTCCGAGGCGTCCAGCCACCGGATCTCCGGGGCTTCACCGGTCCCCCGCTCCAGGAAGTCGGCCAGGAGGTAGGTCGGATGGGGGAGGATGTCCAGGAGCTGCTCCACGGGCGTCCGGGGCCGACGCCCCGACACCTCGCGCCGCGGCTTGAACGCGAAGTAGCTCTCCACGTGCCGGATCTCGCCCAGCCCGTCGAAGTAGTCCCGCCCGGCCAGGGTGGCCGGATCCATGAGGAGCTGATGGCCAGCGGCCACGAGGAGCCCGCGCTCCCGCGCCGCCGACAGGATGGTGCGGGCCTCGTCCACCTCGAGGGTGAAGGGCTTCTCCACGTAGAGGTTCGCCCCTGCCTCGAGGGCCCGGAGGGCTACGGACCCGTGGAACCGCGGCGGAGTGCAGACGTGGACCACGTCGGGACGGGTCCTCGCCAGCGCCTCGTCGAGGTCCTGGAACCCCGGAACGCCCTCCTCCTCACCGGCCTCACCCACGGCCGTGGGATCCGGATCCACGAAGCCCGCC
>DATHRY010000159.1:0-7107 GCA_035464715.1 Longimicrobiales bacterium | reverse complement strand
GGCGGGACGCCGTGCGGGGGTCACGGGTGTGCGTCTGGGCCAGCAGGAACGGAAGCCGATGGCGTCGGAACCACTCGAACGAGGAGCTCGCATGACCCGCGATGCATCGAACGACTCGCCGGACACGGGCGGCGGCGCCCGTCGACTGTCGGGCTGGTCCATGTTGGTGGCCATCGCCGTGCTGGTGGGCTTCGGCGCGATGGTCGTCTACGTGGCGACCCAGGCGGACGCCGACGAACAGACCTGGACCCGTCTCGCCTGGCTGCTGTCGTCCGTGGAGGCGCTGGCGTTCGGGGCCGCCGGGGCCGTCTTCGGAGCCTCCGTCCAGCGGGAGCGGGCCGTGAACGCGGAGCAACGCGCCGACGAGAACGAGCGGGACGCGGTGGCGGGTCGGACCCTGGCCGAGACGATCAAGGCCGGAGCTAAGGCCAGGCCCGCGGAGCCCCCGCCCGGTGCGCCGTCGTTCGATATCGCCCCTCCCCCGGGAGCGGGGCCGGTCGCGGACGCCATGGGGCGCCGCCCCGGGACGTCCGCAGACAGCTACGTGGATCTGGCGAATCGCCTGTTCCCGGACTAGCGGTTCCCGGGATGGACCGGAAGGACAACCCGAAGCTGTGGAAGGAGATCGGGATGGCGCCGGCCGAGGGCCAGATGGTCCCGACCGATCTGCCCGGGCACTTCGACCTGCCCGGATCCCGGGGGTGAGGGAGGGCGGGCGTTACCCTCCCGCGCCCGACCCCTCTCCGAGCACCTGGTGGGCCGCGCCGCGGAAATCCGTCGGCACGGGCTCTCCCCGGGCCTCGGCACGCTCGATCGCCCGCCGGCGATCGAGGTCCGCAGGGAAGAACCTCACCTCCTTCCCGCGCGCCCGGGCGGCGACCGCCTCGTCCCGTGCTGCCGCCCCGCCGCCGATGGCCAGGTACACGTCGCTCACCGCGACGATCGCCTCCGAGGTGGGGGAGAGGACATCCGTACCCTCGATCAGGCCCCCCCACTGATCGTCGGCGACCACGTAGACCCGGTCGACGGAGGGCGAGAAGACGGCCTCCGACTCCAGGGCCTGGCTCGAGACGATCCCGGTGGTCTCGAAGCCCATCTCGGACGCGATCTCGTAGACGGCGCCGATCCCCACGGCGGTGGCCCCGATGTTGATGATCGTGGACGCCGGGTCGTACTCGCCCAGGAGGGCCCGGGCCCGACGCATGAGGGCGTCCTCGTCCTCGTAGCCGGAGCCGGAGTACCCCGAAAGGGTGACCACGAGCTGGTCTCGCTCCGAGAACGCCGCCACCACGGTCTCCGCCGACGCCTCGACGATCGTGGGGCCGGAAGGGGTCTCAGCGGCCATGCCGGGTGCCTGGGTTCGAGGATCTTCCGGCACTTCTCCGCCGGAGCATGCGGCCGCTGCGATCGACACGGAGAGCCGCATCATCGCGGTGGCGAAGGGTCTTGGGTGGGTCATGGGGTCATACGAGGCCGGAGGCTCCGGGTACCGCGAGGCGATCGCCGCGTTCCACGCGACCTCCCCGGAACGCCCGCAGGCTCGGGACGACTCCGGGCGCCACCCTGCCGCCTCACGGATCGCCGGCATCCAGGGTGGCCGTGGCCTCACAGATCGCTGGCCTACGGCACGGCCGCAGCCTACGTTGCCGTCGTCCTGGGGCCCTGTCGACCGTCCGGGAGCACGATCAATGCCTTGGTGCACTGCAGCCTGGAGTTGGGGTTCGGCGAATGTCCGATGACCTGAGCCGCATCCGCTCCGCGCTCGCGGGTCGATACGAGGTCGTCCGGGAGCTCGGGGAGGGGGGCAACGCCACGGTCTATCTGGCCCGTGACCTGCGACACGATCGGGACGTCGCCCTCAAGGTCGTCCGGCCCGAGCTCATGGGCACCCTGGGACTGGACCGGTTCCGGCGCGAGATCAAGATCGCCGCGGGCCTTCAGCACCCCGCCATCCTACCGCTCCTCGATTCCGGCGAGATCGACGGGCTCCCCTACTTCGCCACGCCCTACAGCCAGACCTCGAGCCTCCGGGACCTCCTGGAACGGCAGAAGGTGCTCCCTTACGAGCGGGCCTGCGCCGTGGTGCGGGAGATTGCCGACGGGTTGGACTTCGCCCACGACCAGGGGATCGTGCACAGGGACGTGAAGCCCGGGAACATCCTCATGTCCGGCGGGCACGCCGTCCTGGCCGACTTCGGGCTGGCCCGCCTGGTGGAGACGGACCCCGAGGACCGGCTGACGGACTCGAACGACGGGGTCCCGGGCACCGTCTGGTACATGAGCCCCGAGCAGCTGGAGGGGAATCTGGAGCTGGATGGCCGCGCCGACGTGTACTCCCTGGCGTGCGTGGCCTACGAGATGCTCTGCGGGGAGCCGCCGTTCACGGGCCGCACGGCGTGGGCCGTCATGGCCCGCCAGGCCAGCGGGACACGGATGTCGGTCCGGGTGCTGCGCCCGGACGTCCCAGAGGCCACCAACGAGGTCATCGCCAAGGCCCTCGAGCGCGATCCGAGCCGCCGGTATCCGACCGCCGGGGCCTTCGCCGAGGCCTTCGAGGAGAGCTTCGGCGCGCCGCGTTACCCGTCGCAGGCCAAGGGGGGATGGCTCCGACGGGTCGTACCCTGGTCGGTCGCGGCGGCCGTGATCGTCGCCGCCGTGCTGGCGTGGCCCTTCGGCGGCGGACCCGACCTGAATGCGCAGCGGGTGATGGTCTTCCCCCTGGTGGACAGCCGCCCCGACCAGGCCGGCTCAACGGAGGGCGAGGAGGCCGCGATCATGATCGGCGCGGCCCTCGATCACGCCGAGCCGCTCCAGTGGATCGACGGTTGGGACTGGCTCGATCCCGAGATCCGGGAGGACATGGGCGGTTGGACGATCCGGCGCGGGGCCGTCATCGCCCGGGAGCAGGGGGTCCGGTACCTGATCGATGGACGGATCATGGTCCAGGACGATTCCCTCCGGGTCCTGCTCCGGCTGCACGACGCAGCCACGGGGGATCTGGTGCGGAGGAGCCTGGTCTCGGGCGTGCTCGGGATCGATCGCTCGACGGAGCTCAGTCGCCGCGCCGTCATCGAGCTCCTCCCGGGCCTCATCGACACGAGCCGCCCCGTAAGCACGGACGTCCTGACTCGTTTCCGCCCGGCCGCGGTAGCGAACTGGTTGCAGGGCGAGCGGGAGTATCGACGGGCCGAGTTCGACATGGCCCTGATGCTGTTCGAGCGGGCCGTCGGGCTGGACTCGACGATGGCGTTGGCGGCGATCCGGGGCGCCCAGGCGGCCGGGTGGGTGCTCCGCCCCTCCGTGGTGGAGAACCTGCTGGCGGTCGGGCTCCGGAACGAGGCCGTGCTCAGCACGAAGCACCGGCACGTCGCGCACGGACTCCGGAGCTACTACGAGGGGGACGCCGATCGGGCCCTGGAGCGGTTCGGGGCGGCGCTGGAGGTGGATCCGACCTGGGCCGACGCGCACATGGCGCTGGGCGAGACGTTCTACCACCTGCTGCCCCGTGTGGGAGCGGCGGCCGGGGACGCCGAGGCGGCGTTCCGCGAGGCGTTGAGGTTCGATCCGGGGTTCACCCCTGCGCTGGTGCATCTCGCGGAGCTGTCCATCGGCCGGGGCGACCGTGCCGGGGCGCGACGATACGCCGCCGAGGTCCGCGCCGATCACGGGCCCGTCCTGGCCGCGGCACACCTGGAGATGCTCCAGACCTGCGTCGACGAGGGCGCCGACGCCGTCGACTGGATGGACGAGGCGTCGGCCTCGCCGTTGGCGGTGCTGGAGACGGCCCGATTGGAGGCGGGCGGCCCCCGGCACCGGTGTGCGGCGGACGGGTTTCGCGCGCTCGCCGAGGGGGGGCCGCCGGCCTACGGGTGGGCGGCTCTCCTCGGACTCCAGAGCCACCTCGTGGCCACGGGCCGGACCGACGACGCCCGGGCGGCCGTCGACGGAGCCGTGGGCTTCGCGCGGCAGCAGCCCTACCTCTTCATCCTGGATGCGCTCGCCGGCGCGCCGTTCGAGGCGGAGGCGGAGGCCGGCGTCCGAGAGCTGGAGCGGGCTTCGGCTCCGTCCTCCACGACCCATCTCTGGGCGGTGGGTGCCTGGCAGGCCACCCGGGGGCGTGCGGATCGCACTGCCGCGGCGCTGGAGGCGGCCCGCAGGTTCCGCTCCGGTCCCGGTCCCGACCCGACGCGAACGGACTCCCTCCTGGTGGAGGTGATCGCCGCCTGGGATGCCTTCGCCCGGGCGGACACCTCGGCCGCCATCGCCCGACTCGAGGCGCTGGCGCCGGTCGACACCCCGGTAAATCTGGCCTGGGGTCTGTGGCAGGGCCTGGGCGCGGAGCGGATGCTCCTGGCCCGCCTCTATCTGGAGCAGCGGGAGTTCGAACGAGCCATCCAGGTCGCCGGCGTCCTGGATCACCCCCAGCCGATGGCCTTCCTCCCGTACCGTCCCGAGAGCCTCCGAATTCGCGTCGAAGCCGCCGAGGCGCTGGGGCGGCGCGCCGATGCCGCCGCCTACCGTCAGCGCCTCGACGGGCTGCGCGAAGACCCGATCGCCGCGGGCGACCGTTCCCCGCAATCCTGACTCGAACCCGAAGGAGAAGAATACGATGTCGAACGAACGCATGCCCCAGGCTCAAGCCGATCCCGTGGGCCCGGGCGGCCCCCCCAACGACCCCGTAGGCCCCGGCGGCCCGCCGAACGATCCCATGAGCCCGATCGCCCCGGCCAGTGACCCGGTTGGCCCCGGCGGTCCTCCCAACGATCCCGTGGGTCCCGGCGGCCCTCCCAACGATCCCGTGGGCCCGGGTGGTCCTCCGAACGATCCGGTGGGACCCGGCGGTCCTCCCAACGACCCCGTGGGTCCGGGTGGTCCTCCCAACGACCCGATGAGCCCGATCGTCCCCGCGGACGACCCGGTGGGTCCGGGCGGCCCTCCCGCCACCCCCTGAGCCCGGGAGCACCCCAATGGACGAAGCCCCGAAGATCTGCGTGGATCGCTACCCGGACGAGGAGGACGTGGTACGGGCGGCGGAGATCGCCATCCAGGAGGATCCCAGGAACGCGCCGGTGGGCGTCCCCGGGCTGTCGGACCGGGAGCTCGCGCTGGTCACGGGCAAGATGTGGCAGAATGGGCGGACGCTGAAGGTCGCCTTCCTGGACGGCCATGACGAGCTCCGGCCCCGGATCGCGGAGATCGCCCACCAGTGGTGTGATCACGCGAACATCGTCTTCGACTTCGGCAATCATGCCGAGCCCGACATCCGGATCTCCTTCGAGATGGCCGGCTCCTGGTCCTACATCGGCACGGACGCGCTGACGCGCCCGGCGGAGGAGCCGACGATGAACTACGGGTGGCTGACGCCCGAGTCGGGGGAGTCGGCGATCCAGCGGGTCGTCCTCCACGAGTTCGGGCACGCCCTGGCCTGCATCCACGAGCACCAGAACCCCGAGGGCGGCATCCCCTGGGACGTGGAGAAGGTCTACGAGTACTACGAGGGCGAGCCGAACTTCTGGCCCCGGGCGCAGACCTACCGGAATCTCCTCCAGAAGTACGACCACGCCGAGACCACGGCGACGGAGTTCGATCCCGAGTCGATCATGCTCTACCCCATTCCCCAGGAGTTCACGATCGGGGACTTCGAGGTGGGCTGGAACACGGCGCTGTCGGCGATGGACCGGGAGATGATCGCCCGGATGTACCCGAAGGGGTAGCGGGGCCGTGGATGCGAATGAAGTCCTCGGTATGCTCGAGACCGCACTGGACGAGCACGATGACGAGCGGGTGAAGGAGCTGTGCCGGACCCTGGCCGCGGACATCCGGCTGGGGGCGACGGAGGTCCCCGAGCGGACGGGACAGAAGCTCCTGGGGCTACTGAAGGCGAACCTCTGCTTCGAGGATCTGGCCACCCTCGGAGCGGCGCTGTCCCGGGCCCATCCGGAGCACCACCGGATCCGTCGGCTCTACGCCCAGGGATTGATCGATTCGGGACAGCTCGATCAGGCGCTGGACCTGCTCCAGGGTGTGGTGGGGCATCCGGAGGTGTCCGGGGACGAGTTGCTCGAGGCCTGGGGGCTCACCGGCCGGGTTCACAAGCAATCGTACGTCGACTCTCCGGCCGAGGCGGAGACCAAGGCCCGGTGGCTGCAAGCCGCGGTCGACGCCTACTCCCGCGGCTGGTCGGGCGACGTCCGCAGCCCGTACCACGGAATCAACATCGTGGCCCTTCTCGCCCGGGCGGAGCGGGACGGGATCTCCCTAGAGACCGATCACGACCTGAGCTCCCTCGCCGCCGAGATTCTGGACGGTGTCGAGAACCGGATCGACGACGGGGCCGCGGGCCTCTGGGACTACGTCATCGGCATGGAGGCGGCCCTGGCCCTGGGAGAGTCCGACGAGGCCGTCCGGTGGGCCGAACGCTACGTCGAGAAGGGGCTGGCGGCGAAGAAGGGCGAGTTCGAGTTCGCCTCGACGCTGCGGCAGCTCCAGGAGGTCTGGGCCGTCGATCCCGACAGTCCCTTCGGCTCGGCCGTCCTCCCCATGCTGGAGGCGGTGGTCCCGGACAAGGGGCTCCGTAGCGAGGACGGGAGCGGGTCGGTCCAGGTCGACACCCGCGCCATCTCGCAGATGGCCTCCCCGGAAACGTCCAGGCGCCTCGAGCGGGTGTTCGGCGACGACTCGTTCGTGACCACCCGGTGGCTCACGATGCTCGGCAAGCGGCTCGATGCCATCGGCTGCGTGACCACCCTGACGGGGAAGGGGATCGGGACGGGGTTCCTGGTTCCGGGATCGAAGCTGTCGGCACACCTCGAGGACGGCTGGTACTTCGTGACCAATTGCCACGTCGTCACCGACGACGAGGAGTGGATCGCGGAGGCGCCCGCGAACGAGAAGCCCAGCCGACCCGACGAGGTCGAGGTCAGCTTCGAGATCCTCTTCAGCGAGGGTCCGCCCGCCTTCAAGATTGCGGAGGTGGTCTGGACGTCACGGCCGCACGAGCTGGACGTGAGCGTCCTCCGCCTCGAGGGACCCGTGTACGAGGGCCGGATCGAGCCGTACCCCGCCAAGCGCGACCTGGCGGACCCGGGCACCCGCCCGCGGCTCTAC
>DATHRY010000158.1:0-5386 GCA_035464715.1 Longimicrobiales bacterium | reverse complement strand
GGCTGACGGTGGAGGCGGGCGAGTACGACTTCCTGGAAGGCTCGGTGAGCTTCCAGACCTCGGCGGGCCGCCCCCTGTCCGGGCAGCTGACCCTGGGAGGAGGCTCGTTCTTCGCCGGAGACCGCCGCTCGGTGGGCGCGTCGTTCCGGTGGCTGGTGAGCCCGCAGCTGGCCATCCAGGGCTCGGCGGACTACAACCGCATCGACCTCCCGTCGGGGCGCAGCAACTCCTCGGTCTACTCCGGGAGGATCAAGTACGGCTTCTCCACCCGGGCCTTCGTGGCGTTGAACGTCCAGTACAACGAGATCACCGACCAGCTCGTGACCTACGCCCGTTTCAACGTCATCCACGGCCCCCTATCGGACCTCTTCCTGGTCCTCACCGAGCGTCGCCAGCTGGGCGCCTCCGGCGGCGTGCTGGAGCGGGCGATCACCGCCAAGGTCACGCGGCTGGTGACCTTCTGACGAGACCGGGGTCCTTCTAGCGCCTCTCCAGGGCGGCGAGGCGCGCCCTCGCGTCTCCGATCTCGAGGAGTTCGGGATCGCCGTCCCCCCACAGGTCGAGGAACGCCCGGTAGGACGCCAAGGCCTCCTCGGTCCGGTGGAGATCCTCCTGCACCCGGGCGAGCCGGTAGTGGGCCAGCACCCAGTCCTCGAGCCTCTCCCGGTCCGCCGCTCCCACGCCCTTCTCCACGAGCTCGGCCCACAGCCGGGCCGCCTCCTCTCGCTCTCCGAGCCGACGCTTCGCCTCGGCCAGGGACGAGATCGGCCACGTATCCCCGGGCAACAGCGTCAGGGCGTCCTGCAGGCTGTTCGCCGAGCCCGCCGGGTCGCCCTCGGCCAGAGCGATGACCCCCTCGAGGACCTTGATGTGGGCCCGCCTCTCGAGGCCCTGATCGGATCGGGCCCGAGCCGTGTCCAGCAGCTCGTGGGCCATGCGCAGCTCGCCGGCCCGGGCCGCTCCCAGGCCCACGACGACAGCCCAGAACGCGTCGACGTAGCGCTCCACCGTCAGGGTGCGGGCCCTGCCGAGCTCGGCCACCGCGGCCGGGGTCCGGTGCGTGCGGAGAAGGGCCGTGGCCAGGAAGGCCCGATCACGGATCTCGCTCGCGGTGCTCCCCTGGGCCTCGTGGAGGACAACCGCCTGGCCGAACAGGTCGATGGCGCTTCGATACCGGCCTCGCAGCATGTCCACGAGCGCCGTGGAGCGGAGCCCCCGAGCCCGCTTCCCGGGGTCGGCCTCCAGCATCGCCCCGAAGAGGGAGGCCGCGTCGTCGAGCCTGCCCAGCGCGATCAGCGTCTGCCCGTACTCCTCGTTGACGATCGCTTCCGTGCGGAAGTTCGGCTGAAGTTGCATGCCCCGCTCGTACAAGGGCACCGCGACCTCGTACTCGCCCATCGCCTTGCGGATGGTGGCGAGGTTGATCCACGCGTTGGCGTTGAGCGAATCGAGACGGAGCACCTCGTGATAGGCCGCGATGGCCTTCTCGTTCTGCCCCAGGCGCATGTGCTGGTACCCGAGGCTGGCCCACGTGACCGCGTCGTCCGGTGCCATCTCGAGGATCGCCCCGTAGGCCGCGAGGGCTCCCGGTCGGTTCCCCCGCCACTCCGCCGCCTTGCCCACGACTCTCAGGCGCTCGCGCTCGGGCAGCCCGTCGGTGTGGCGGAGCGCCGTGTCGAAGGCGGCGTTTCCCTCGAGGGGGCGTCCCGCCACGTGGTACCATTGGCCGAGAGAGGCCTGAGCGAGCGCGAAGGTGCTGTCCAGTCCCACGGCGCGTTGGAGGAGGATGCCCGCCTCGTCGTATCGGGTGACGTTGAAGAGGCGCACCCCTTCGGTCCACGCCTTCAGCGCCTCCAGGGAGGCGGTGGTCGCGCGGAGGAGGTCCACCCGCCCCCGGATCAGGGCCCCGAGGGACTCTCCGAGATCCGTCCGGAGTTGACGGGCGAGCTCATCGACGGCGGGCAGAGCCTGGTCTTCCCGGGAGACACGGGTGGAGCGCGACACCACGGTCCGCCCGTTCCGTGGATCCACGATCCGGCACGCCAGGGTGAATCGATCCCCGACCCGGAGGAAGGAGGGCACCAGGACCACCGGGATGCCCTCCCGCTGTGCCAGCTCCACGGCGGTGGATTCGTCCAGCGGCGCTCCCGGGGGGCGACGCATCCGGGCAAGGCCCTCCTGCACCCTGGGCTCCGGAAAGACGTTGACGAGAGCGGACTGTGTCAGGGCGAGGCGAAGCGCGTCCGCGAGGGCGTGGTCGAGCTCCGGGTCGCTCGTCCGGCTCTCGGGCTCGGTCACCAGGATCCACTCGCCCTCCGCCAGGTCCAGCCCCGCACCGGAGGCGACGGACCAGCCCAGCACCGCGATCAGGAGCGCCACGGCGCACGTCAGGAGCGCGGCCCGTCCCCATCGGAACCGGGATGGCCGCCGATCGTCGCTGTGGGCTTCCGGCACGACCTCGAACAGCCAGGAGAGGACGAGGGCCACCGGAAACCCCAGAAGGGCGACAATGACCAGGGACCGCATGAGCGACGGCGGCAGGCCGAGGGCGGGGACCGCGATGTCCGCCACCTGCCAGATCACGAACATCGCGGCGCCGTAGCTGGCGGCCGTGTGGTACACCTTCCGGCGCTTGAGCTCTGCCAGGAACGAGGCGGGCAGAAGCACGGACGCGCTCACTGGATGCCACCTCCCGGGAGGGCGTTCCCTCCCTCTGCGCGGCAACATGCTCCTCCCCCTCGGCTGGAGCAATGATTCTCGGAGGCGGCCGTCCGGAACCTCTGGCCGCGGTGATCATGAGCGGCCTTCTTACGTCACGAGCCCTGGATCTCCGTTTACCCGTTCCCCGGAGCGAGCCATGAAGACCCTTCTGGTCCTGGCGACCACGATTCTGATCTCGAGCGGCTGCACCGACGCTCCGGACGGGGCGGACCGCGGGGAGAGTCCGCCGCCGCGGGACGCCACAGCGGAGCAGGGCCCCCGTTCCCAGCCCGGCACCACCATGGGGATCTACGCCCCGGAGCAGCACTCCCTCTACGACGGGCTCTTCCGGATCACGGGGAGCCGGGTGTACCAGGTGGGCACCCTGAACGACGCCTCGCCCTGGGATCACATGGGAGACGACGGGTCGAACCTCCGGGCCGTGGAGGGCACCCTGGAGATCGACGTTGACGAACACGCCGACACCGGCACCTTCCGGGCCGAGCTCACCCTGCCCGAGGGTCGCTACGTGGTGGAAATCGACCGCTTCGAGGAATTCTCGCCCTGTCAGGACGGAGGGATCGCGGCCTGGATCTTCGAGCACGGCGACTCGGGCTGCGGGGATGCCAACTGGCCCAAGGGAATCCTGTACGTGGCGGGATGGGGCTGGGGGACGGCGACCCTGAACGGGGCGCCCCTCCGGACGGACGCACAGATCCACTTCATGGTCACCCAGGGCATCCGGGACCGGGAGACGCTGGCGGTCCGCCCGAACGTCACGGGCCCGGACGGCGCCGGGGCGGTGAACCCGGCGGCGATGCAGGTGGACTTCTACGTCCGGAGCCCGGAGAGCAACGAGGCGAACCACCCCTCGCGTGAGGTCTTCGACCACTTCTTCGCCATGGAGACGACCTGGCGGTGAGGGGCGAACGACTCGCGTCCCCCCATCGACAGGGGGCGTCGCTCAGCTACGGAAGAACGCGTCGAATCGCCGCCTTCCGGGATGTGCCGACCGTTCCCGCGAGCTCGCTTCCCCCCAACGGCGTCGCCGCGGGCGCCGCGGTGAAGGTCCCCGTCACCCGGACCGTGTCGGACGTCTCGCTGAACTGGCCCAGGGCCCGGAAGGCGAGGGAGCCCCGGACCATGGTGTCGGACGAGGTCGTCACCGTCACCGCGCCGCTGTCGGCCAGGAACATCTCGACCAGTTCCTCGCCGTCCGCGACGATGTGGGCCAGCGTCCAGTCCGTGGCCGGCTGGCTCCCGTCCCCCAGCGCGTACGTGCCCACCGCCGGACGGGTCGCCCCGGGCTTCCCCGCCACCACCACGTGGCGACCCGCTTCCTCGCCGAGGAGCAGGACCCAGATCGGACCGACTTCGGGATCCGTGTCGGAGCCGAAGAAGGCGGGGCCGGTGGCCACCTCGTTCAGAGAGCCGGTGACGTCCAGGCGGAACGTGAACTCATCCGGACCGGGACCCACGGGATCGTCGTCTCCACCACAGGCCGCCAGAATCAACACCACCGACAGGCCCACTCCACGCCAGCGCATCATCCTGCCTCTCCACGTCCTCGAGGAAAGCCGGACCACCGAGGGCCGGCCGTGACGTGGAGTCTGCAGGGAGCCGATTACGGCGTGATTAAGAACCGCCGGGGGGCGCCGCCCGCACCCGCACCTGCGTGCCCCAGGGGTCCCGGGCCACGAGGTCGCCCCGGGGTGATCCCTCCGTGGGATGCCCTGCCGCCGCGAGGCTCTCGGCCGTGACGGCCACGGCGCCCGCGTCGGGCAGCTCCAGGGTCCACTCCAGGAGCCGGGCGTCCCCCTCGCCGGCCGGCGGGGCCCCCGCCGCCCAGGTGTTGACCCCCAGGTGGTGGTGGTAGCCCCCGGCGGACAGGAACAGGGCGCCCGGATAGCTCCAGACGATCTTGTCCAGTCCCAGCCCCTGGTGATAGAAGCCCGCGGCCCGGTCGAGATCGCCCACGTGGAGGTGCACATGGCCCATCACCGTCCCGGCGGGCATCCCCTGCCAGGGCTCGTCTCCACCTGCACGGAGCACCGCCTCGACATCCATGGGCTCGGTGCCCATCCGGAGCTCCCGTCCGCTCGCCTCCCAGGTGGAACGCGGGCGGTCCGCGTAGACCTCGATCCCGAGGCCGTCGGGGTCCCGCAGGTACAGCGCTTCGCTCACCCTGTGATCCGAGGCGCCCGCCCGTATCCCCCGCTCCCGGAGGTACCGGAGGAATCGGCCCAGGTCGGCCCGCGTCGGCAGCAGGATGGCGAAGTGGTAGAGTCCGAGGCGCCCGTTGGACGGGACGGGCCGGACGCCCGGGCCCTCCTCCAGGATCACCAGCGGTGGGTCGTCTCCCGGAGCGGCGAGCGTCGCCGTCCCGGCACCTCGGTCGGTCGGGGCGAGCCCCAGGACGGTCCCGTAGTAGTCCAGCGCTCGCTCGAGATCCGCCACCTGGAGCCGGACCGGGCCGACCCGGGTCGCTACGGGAAGGCGGTGGCCGCGGGGGGCGATCCCCCAGGCATCGCCTGCACCGTCCGCCGATGTCCCTCGCTGCGTGTCCACGTGTGCCTCCACTTCTCCGTGGCCCGGTGCTCCGCCGCGAGGATCGTCCCCCCGACGTCCGCCTTCAGAATGCTGGTGTAGGCCAACAGACGCACGCGGGACTCGATCACCCCACGCA
>DATHRY010000157.1:0-9751 GCA_035464715.1 Longimicrobiales bacterium | reverse complement strand
CGGCGCAGAAGCCAGCGGAGGAGTTCGTACCCATCGACGAGGGGGACGACTTCGGAAGGCCCTACTGCAACGACGATACCGAGCTGGCCCGGAAGGTCGTGGCCCCCGAGTACGGCGGCGACGGCATCCAGAAGGCCCGCTGCGAGCGGGCCGAGGATCCCCTGATCGGCTTCCCCGCCCACTGGGCCCCGAACGACCTCGCCTTCGTCACCGAGGGACCCTTCCCCCGGAAGGGTGCCTTCGTGGCGTTCCATGGATCCTGGAACCGGGCGCCCCTCCCGCAGGGGGGCTACAACGTCGTGTTCGCGCCCTTCGACGGCGAACAGCCCACCGGGGAGTGGGAGGTGTTCATGGACGGCTTCGCCGGGAGCGACGTGAGCCCGCAGGGTGCCCGGTACCGACCCAACGGCGTGGCCGCTACGCCCGACGGCGGGCTGTTGGTGGTGGACGGCCAGGAGGGCCGGATCTGGAAGGTGGTCTACACTGGGGGCGGGTCCGCGTCCATGCGTTAGGCAGTGACGCAGGCGCCCGGGCTGCCCGCCCGGGCGCCCCTAAGCGCCCTTCGCCACAGCGATGAAGCGGGCCAGCCGGTCCCGGCTCAGTCGCCCGTCGATCTCCACCCCGGTGTGCACGTCGACGCCCCAGGGCCGCACCGCCGCGATGGCTTCGGCGACGTTCTCGGGGGTGAGCCCCCCGGCCAGGATGACCGGGAGCGGGCTGGCCTCGACGATCCGGCGGCTGATCGACCAGTCGTGGACCAGGCCGGTGGCGCCCAGGCGTCCCGAGGCGGGATCCACCGAGTCCAGGATCAGGCAGTCCGCCACCGCCTCCCAGGACCGGGCCTCGTCGACGGCCGCATCCCCCACGACGCTCACCGACTTGATGACCTTGAGGTGGGGGAGGGCGCGCTTGAGCCGGCGCAGGACGTCGGGGTCGTGCGGACCGTGGGCCTGCAGGACCGGCGTCCGGCACCGGGCCAGCATCTCCATGAGGGCATCGAAGGACGCCTCGTAGGTGATCGTGACCGTCGCCAGGAAGGGCGGGAGGGCATCGACGATGGCCCCCACCATCTCCTCGGTCAGCCCGTCGTGGGGACCGTCGGGCAGGCCCACCGTGAATCCCACCGCGTCGGCCCCGACCCGGAAGGCGTAGTGGACGTCGTCGAGGGTCGAGAGTCCGGCGATCTGGGTCTTCATGGGCGGCCTCGGGGGGACGTGGGTCGGGAAGATCCATCGCCCACCCGGACCGATCCGGCAACCCGCCGCCTCAACCCGGCGGCGTGCCACCCTCCAGCTCCAGGAGTCGCATCTTCCGCCACAGCTTGCCGCCATACCCGACGAGCTTGCCGTCGGCCCCGATCACCCGGTGGCAGGGGACCACGATCGCCAGCGCGTTGTCCCCGTTGGCCTTCCCCACCGCCCGGACGGCGGCGGGGCGACCCATGGCCGCGGCCAGCTCGCCGTAGCTCCGGGTCTCGCCGTAGGGGATCGCACGGAGAGCGTCCCAGACCTCCTGCTGGAAGGGGGACCCGGCCACCGCCAGGGGCAGATCGAAGCTGCGGCGACCTCCCTCGAAGTATTCGGAGACCTGCTCCTCCACCCGCTCGGTAAGGGCCGTGCGGTCGGGGACGAAGGCGGCGTCGAGCTTCGCGGCGACGCGCTTCACCTGGTTCTCCAGAGCCCGCCGGTCCACGAACTCCAGCAGGCAGAGCGCCTCGTCGGTGACGCCCACGAGCATGGGGCCCAGCGGGGTCGTGATCCGGTCGACGTGCGCCACGGTCTTTCCTGCGGTGGAAGTCGGTGCGGCGCCGAAGTAGCGGCGGAACGCCTCGTTGAACCCGCTGAGGGAATCGAAGCCGCTGCCGAAGGCGGCCCGGGTGACCCTGGCGCCGTTCTGCATGGAGCCCAGGGCGGACCCGAGTCGCCGGGCCCGGCTGTAGGCGTGGAACGTCATGCCGTGGGACCGCTTGAACCACCGGCGCACCCGCTCGGGGCTCAACCCCCGCCGGCGCAGATCGGCATCGGTCCATCGCCGGGTCGGATCGGCGTCAACCGCGTCCAGGAGGTCCCGGACCCAGGAGGGCGGCGTGCCGGGATCCTGCATGGGCCGGCACCGGCGGCACGGACGGTACCCCTCAAGGAGGGCGTGCTCCGGCGTCCCGAAGAAGGAGACGTTCTCGGGGAGCGGCTTCCGTGCGGGACACGACGGCCGACAGAAGATGCCGGTGGTGTGCACGGCTGTGACGAAGATCCCGTCGAACGAGGCGTCCCGTCCGAGGAAGGCCTCCATCATGACGGGTTCGGGGGGTAGGGTGATGTCCATGGGGGGAGTATGGCGAGCCGCCCGCCGGGCCACTACCGGAATCCGGACGGGGAATTCGGGGTCCTCCCCACCACACACCAGACGCGGTGCGGAATCCGCAGCGGCTCGGGGAACCGGGCCGTGAGCAGGGCCTGCAACGCCTCGTCGAAGCGCTCCACCTCGTCCGGTGGCATCCCTCCCGACCCGACCCCGTTGCACGTGCGCATGCGTCCCCGCCAGCGGGCGTGGGAGAACGGCTCGACGAAATCGAAGCAGAAGCTCTCCACGAACTCGAGGCCCCCGTCGATGATCTGGTCGATCTGGTGGGGGAACAGGCCGGTCCACCCCGCCATGGTCCAGCCGGGATTCAGCCGGAGGACCAGCTCCTCGGTGGCGGCGGCCACGTCGCTGTGGGGCGCCAGGTACGAGTAGGCGACGATGGCCAGGGTGCCTCCGGGACGCAGGATGCGCCGCACCTCGGCCAGGGTCGCGTCCGGGTCGAACCAGTGCCAGCACTGCCCCGCCGTCACCAGGTCGAAGGCGCCCTCGGGCTGCCCGGTCTCCTCGGCCCGGGCCACCTCGAAGGCGGCCCGGGCCTCGAGGCCCCGCTCCCGGGCGGCGATCCGGGCCGCCTCGATCTGGGCCGGCGCCAGGTCGATGCCCACGACGCGGCTGCCCCGGGCCGCCAGCTCCAGGGCCAGGGTGCCGGGTCCGGTGGCCAGATCCAGGACCCTGGCGTTCTCGAGGGGGGCCAGCGCGTCGAGCCGGTCGTAGAACGACGGAGGGGGCCCCGGCCGGTGGTGGGAATAGTCGTCGCTGCGCAGGCCGAAATCGACGGTGCTCACGGGGTCGCCTCCTCAGCCCACCACGGTCCGGACCGGGGCGCGGCTCGCGGCCCAGGCGGGGAGCCAGGCTGCGAGGGCCGCGGCCCCCAGGAGCACCGCGACACCGGCCAGGAGGGCGGTGGGATCGAGCGGTGAGACCCCGAACAGGAGGCTCTCGGCCAGGCCGGCCCCGAGAAGGGAGAGCAGGAGGCCGGCGCTCCCTCCCACCAGGACCGGGATCATGGCCCGGCGCACCATCTGCAGCCGGATCTGGCGCCCCGTGGCGCCGATGGCCTTCCGGATCCCGATCTCCCTTCGACGCCGGGCCACGCTCAGACTGACCACGCTGAAGATCCCGGTGCACGCCAGGGCGAGGCCGAGGGCGGCGAGTCCCGAGAACAGCTCGGCGTTCATGCGTTGCGTGTAGAGGGCGCCGTCCATCACCTCCCGGTATGCGATGGAATTGATGACGGTCATGTGGGGCGCGTAGGCCCGGAGCCAGCGTCGAAGCTCTGCGGCGTCGACGGCGTCGGCCGGGCCCTCGGTGCGCACGATCAAGGCGTTGGTGGTCCCCCAGAGGCTGTCCCGGAACTGGAGGAAGACTGCGGGTCGCGGTTCCTCCAGGACGGTGCGAAGGCGGGTGTCGGCCACCACCCCGAGTACCTCGAGGCGCCGGGGCTCGCCCCCGGATCCCGGCAACTCGATCGCCCGGCCCACGGCACCTCCGTCCGGGAAGAGGATCCCGGCGGCGCTCCGGTTCAGGAGCGCCCCCCGGTCCGTCCCCTCGTCCGACGACGCGTAGTCCCGCCCTTCGAGCACCTCGACGCCGAGCGTTTCGATGAAGTCGTGGGAGATGGTCTCGAAGATCATCGGCACCGGTTCGTCGACGGCGGCGGACCGGACCTGGACCGTCGGGTGGCCCGACAGGGGAAGCCGGTCTCCCCGGGACACCGCCCGCACCCAGGGTTCCTCCCGGAGGTCCGCCTGGAGGGCGTCCAGGAACGCCCGGGTCTCGGTGCGCTCGATCCCCAGGCTGCTGACCGAGACCAGTCCCCCGAGAAGATCCGTCGTTTCGTAGCCCGGGGTCAGGTCGCTGCCGACCGCGAAGGTCCGGAGCACGAGGCCGGACAGGATCAGCAGGGACACGGTGAGCCCGGACTGCACGCCGATCATGACGTCCCGGAGCGTGAAGCGGAGCCTCGAGGGCCGGGATCCCCTGGGCTGGAGGTCCGCTTCCGGGGACAGGGCTCGACGCGGCGTCTGGTCCAGGGTGGCCCGGAGGGCGGGAAGGGTGGCGACGAGGCCGGTGGCCACCGCCAGCGCGACCCCGAACCCCAGGACCGGGAGGTCCACCGGGAAGTCCCGGGGGACGAACTCGCCCCAGACGCTGGGGCGGGCGAAATAGTCACCGAGTCGGCGGGACAGCGGGACCGCCACGGCCAGGCCCAGCAGCGCCGCGGCGCCGGAGAGGACGAGGTTCCGGCCCAGGGCCTCCAGGACGATCCGCCCCGGCGATGCCCCGACGGCGGCCCGGATGGCGTTCGCCCGGGCCCGGGTCGAGGTCATGGAAAGGAAGACGTTGGCCACGTTGGCACAGACCAGAAGCAGGAAGCCCACAGCGGCCAGCGTCATGATCCGGAGGGTGTCCCGCTCCGCCTCCCGGGCCGAAGGATCGATCCAGGTCGCCTCCTGGAGGGCGAAACGGCGGGGCACCTCCCGAGGGTGCGCCTCGTCGAGGTTGGCCGCGAGCCGCGCGATCTCCGCGCCGGCGGAGGCGAGGGTGGAGGATCCCCGCAGGCGCCCCAGCACGGTGACCAGAGGGACGTCCCGGTTCTGGGCCAGCGCGTCCCAGTTCGTGTAGCGCGTGCGGAAGTGCGCCAGAGGCATCCACAGCTGCGGTCTGGCGTCGGCGTTCGAGCCGAGGAACTCCGGCGCGACGACGCCCACCACCGTGAAGGGTCGGAAGTTGAGGACGAGGGTGTGCCCCAGGATGTCCTCGCGCCCCCCGAAGGCCGTCTGCCACCACTGCCAGGAGATGACGGCGGTCGGATCGGACCCGGGGCGATCGTCGTCGGGACCGAGCAGCCGACCCAGGTGGGCCCGGGCTCCGAGGACCGGGAAGTACTCCCCCGCGACCGCCTCCATGAAAGCCACCTCGGCGCTCTCCTCGTGGCGGACCGAGGCCGCGTAGTACCGCTGCACCGCGCCGAGCTCCAGCGTGGCCGACGCTTCGAGGAGGTCGAGGTAGTCCAGGTAGGAGACCTCACCGAAGGCCTGGTCGTCCCGCGGATCCACGAGTCGGACGAGGCCGTCCGTGTCGACCCCGGGGAAGGGCCGGTCGAAGGCCCTGAGGTAGGTGAAGGCGGAGACCGACGTGGCGAGGCCCGCGGCGAGCACGCCGACGGCCAGGAGCGGGTGGAGCGGGTGGAGGAGGAAGGGGCGCAGGAGGCGTCTCATTCCCCATCATACGAACCCGGCGCTCCCGGCGCTGCCCGTGCGGGACGGGTGGTGCCCGGCGTATACCGGCGGCCCACCCCGCCTCCCTCGCGGCCCTCCCCATGGCTCCTTACCGCACGCATCGCACTCCGGTGGTCGGCGCCCGGATCCTCCTTCTCGCCGTCCTCTCGACGACGGGGTGCGGCGACTCTCCGTCCGGGGTCGAGGAGCAGGAAGAGCTGGTGGAACCCGAGCTCGCCTTCGTCGGAACGGTCGACCGATCCACGGCGAGTGGCGTCTTCGTGGATTACGTGCTGGAGGTCACCAATCGCTCCGAGTACGCGGTCGCTCTCTTCTCGCCCCGTTCCGATCTGCCCTGGTGCGGCGTCAACACCGGCTCCCGGACCTGGGTGGAGATCTACCTCGGGTCGGGCGACCGGGTGTACGGATACTGCGCCTTCGAGCACCCGGCGCGCCTGGCCGGCTTCTCGTTTCCGATCCCCCCGGCGTGGAGCCACCCGACGCGGCCTACATCGAGCTGTGGGACCGGGTCCGGAACATCCGGGTTCGCTCCAACCTCGTGGTGTTGGACTGAGCTCCGGCCCACGCGAAGGTGGTGGCCCCCGCTCGCCCGGGGTCAGGCCCCGTCCGGGTCCGCCTCCCCGCGCCCGGGCAGGGCGTCCCGACGGCGCGGGCTCTCCAGGAGCTCCCGGTAGAAGTCCCGCTCCTCTTCGAGCCGGTTCACCCGCTCCGCCAGATCGTCCATCACCTCCCGCATGCGCTCGACCTCGGCCGGTGGCAGGGCGGGGGGCGCCTGCGGCGGGGGCGCCCGCCGCCGTCCCCACTCGCCCAGGACCTTGCCCGCCGTCGAGATCAGGGCCACGAGGAGGATGAGTTCGAAGAGGCCCACGGCTGCCGACTCCTGGGGTGCGGTCTACTGGCGAACGTCGAGCGGGATCGCCCGGATGCTCTCGGGGTGCCGACCATAGTGCATCGACGGCGTCAACGCACCCAGTGGACGGAGTACAGGAAGACCCCGCCGCCCGGATGGGAGATGCTCTCCCCGGGCGTCATCAACACGACGACCTCGAGCATCTCCAGGGGGATGCCGTGGGCGAAGGACGACGGGTCCGCCCGCATCCCGTTGAGGTACATGGGGAGGCACGAAGTCCGGAACTTGAAGCAGACGCGGCCGCCCAGATCCTCCACGAAGAGGCCCGCCGGCGCCTCGAAGGACAGCATGGCCGGGATGGTCCGACCCCGATCCGCGTGCTGCATGATCTGCATGCGGCCGATGGGAGCCCACCGCAGGCTCGTGGGATTGCGACCGATGGAGAGATGGATCGTGCGACGCAGCTTGGCCAACCGGTCCACGTCGACCTGGATGCCTTCGAGGCGGACGGGCTCCGGCGCCATGAGGAGGTCGACCCGGAAGACGCCCTCGATCCCGGTGGTCTCGAAGAGCGCCGAACGGTAGGGCTGCCAGCCGAGAGCCTCTGCGTCGATGTGGTACTGGCCGGGGGTGGGGATGTCGAGGGCGTACCACCCCTCGTCGTCCGAGAGGGCCGCCGCGACCTGCGTTCCGTCGGCTGCGACCAGCTTGACCAGCGCCAGGGGGACCGGGTTCTGCTCGGCCAGGGCGTCGACCGCCCGCCCGCGGATCGTCTGCGCCTCGGCTTCCGGGGCGGCCATCCCCCCGAGGGCGATGGACAGGGCCAGAAGGCCCGATCGACGCGCTGCTTTCCCCATCATCACTCCCGCACGACCGGACCCGCGAACGACGGGACGCCGGTCCATGAGCTGCGATGACCTCCCTCCGTTCAACCCGAGGGACACGCGCCGGGGTCCCTCCGGGCGGCGGATGGACGGTCGCCCGACGGGATGGGGTGGGACCGCCGCTTCCGGCCCGGGTTGCTCAGTAGGCGTCCCGGTGGACCCCTCGCACGGATCGTCCCGACGGATCCACCACCTCCGACAGGGCGGCGTCCCAGGCCAGGGCCTCGGGGGTGCTGCAGGCGACGGACTTCCCGCCGGGGACGCAGGCCGCGGCCGAGGGGAGGGGGAAGCGTTCGTCGAAGATGGAACGGTACAGGTAGCCCTCCTTGGTGTCGGGAGGGTTCACGGGGAACCGTCGCGGCGCGTCGGCCAGCTGGCGGTCGGTCACCCGGGCCTCGGCGTGGTCCCGCAGCGCATCGATCCAGCCGTATCCGACCCCGTCCGAGAACTGCTCCTTCTGCCGCCACGCCACGGACTCGGGCAGCAGGTGACCGAGGGCCTCCCGGAGGACGTGCTTCTCCATACGCCCCGGTCCCGACCGCTTGGCCTCGGGGTCCAGGGACATGGCGACGTCCAGGAACTCGGTGTCCAGGAAGGGCACCCGGGCCTCGATGCCCCAGGCGGCCATGGCCTTGTTGGCGCGCAGGCAGTCGAACTGGTGCAGGCGGGCCAGCTTCCGGACCGTCTCCTCGTGGAAGGCCCGGGCGTCCGGCGCCCGGTGGAAGTAGAGATACCCGCCGAAGATCTCGTCTGCGCCTTCGCCCGAGAGGACCATCTTCACGCCCGTGGCGCGGATCCGGCGGGCCATGAGGAACATGGGCGTGGCGGCCCGGATCGTGGTGACGTCGTACGTCTCGAGGTGCCAGATCACGTCGGGGAGGGCGTCGATCCCTTCCTGCACCGTGTACATGTACTCGTGGTGGACCGAATCGATGTGGGCCGCCACCTCCCGGGCCTTGGCGCAGTCCGGCGAGCCCTCCAGCCCGATGCAGAACGTATGCAGCCGGGGCCACCAGGCCGGGGACTGCTCGTCGTCCTCCACCCGCCGGGCCGCATGGCGGGCGGCGAGGGCGGCCACGACGCTGGAGTCCAGTCCCCCCGAGAGGAGCGCGCCGTAGGGGACGTCGCACATGAGCTGACGGCGGACCGCGTCGTCCAGGGCCGCGCCCAGGCCCCGGGCATCCGCGGGCTCGGGCTCGAGGGTCTCCCACTGCTGCCAGCTCCGGCGGTGGTAGGGCCGGGGCTCTCCCACCCGGCTGTCCCACACGTGTCCCGGGGGAAACTCGGCCACCTCGGTGCAGGCCGGGATCAGGGCCTTCATCTCCGAGGCCACGTGCAGCACCCCGTCTGCGTCCCGTCCCCAGTAGAGGGGCATCACCCCCACGGGGTCCCGGCCGATCACCCAGCGCGCCTCCGCGGCATCGTACAGGACGAAGGCGAAGATGCCGTTCAGGTCGTCCAGGAAGTCCGTCCCACGAGCCTGGTAAAGCGCCAGGATCACCTCGCAGTCCGAGTCGGTCTGAAAGGCGTACGGTCGATCCAACTCCTGGGCGAGCTGCCGGTGGTTGTAGATCTCGCCGTTGACCGCCAGCACCACGGTGCCGGTCTCGTCGACCAGGGGTTGGGCGCCGTGGGCAACGTCGACGATGGCGAGCCGCTCGTGCACCAGCACCGTCCGTTCGTCCACGAAGATGCCCGACCAGTCGGGACCGCGGTGGCGCTGGAGCCGGGACAGGGCCAGGGCCGCTTCGCGACGATCGGCGCCGTCACCCGGGAGATCGAGGATGCCTAGGATGGAGCACATGATCGGGGTCGGGGGAGGAACCGAGGGGGATGCGTACGAAGGTGTCGACGGGCACCGGGATCAAGTGAAGGGGCGGGGCCCGGACCGCCAGGAAGCTAAGTCGGCAGGGTGTCGCGAGCCTGGGCGGTGAGCGCTCCGGGCCCCTCCGTCGGGCTGCCCGAACTCCCGGAGGTGCCCAGGCTCAGGGCCGGCGACTCGCCTTTCGTGCCTCGAAGGCCTCCCGGGACAGCGTGAGCTCCCCGGGCGTCCACCACGCCTCGAGCTCCACCCCGAGACCGTCGGCCAACCGGTTCGCGTACGCGTAGTACGCGGTGACCTGGGTGACGTCGAGGATGGCGGTCTCCCCGAACCCCGCGTCCCGGAGCGCGGCGGCGTCCGCGGCGGTCATCTCGCCCGGTGTCCGTGTGAGCTTCACGGCGAAGGCGAGCATGGCCCGGTCCGGATCGGTGAGGGGGGCGGTTCGCCAGTCCTCGGCCAGGGCCCGGGGCAGCGTGTCGTCGTCCAGCAGCGTACGGAGTCCCGCTCCGTGATGGTTGATTCAGTAGAAGCAGTCGTTCTCCGCAGACACCGTCACCGCGATCATCTCCCGCTGCACGCGCGTGAGGGGGGA
>DATHRY010000156.1:0-3233 GCA_035464715.1 Longimicrobiales bacterium | reverse complement strand
CCACCTCTACGGGGACGGACCGCAGGAGTCGTGGGAGGCCGTGAAGGCCCGGGAGCGGGCCGAGACGGATGCGACCGACGGGGCCACGAACGTCCTGTCGGGCCTCTCCCGCAGCCTGGACCCCCTCCCCCGGGCGCACCGGATGCAGGAGCGGGTGGCGGAGGTGGGGTTCGACTGGCCCGACGCCGGCGGGGCGTGGGAGAAGGTCCGGGAGGAGGTGGGGGAGGTCCGGGAGGTCCTGGACGGCGCCCAGGACGACGCGCTCCAGGAGGAGCTCGGGGACCTGCTCTTCGCGGTCGTCAACCTCGTGCGGCTCGCCGGCCACCACCCGGTGACGGCGTTGGATCGGGCGAACCGGAAGTTCCGTCGGCGTTTCGAGGCGCTGGAGCGATCCGCCGCGGCGGGTGGTGTGGTCCTGGGCCAGGCCAGCCTGGAGGAGCTGGACGCCCTCTGGGACGCGGTGAAGGCCGAGGAGCGGGGCGAAGAGGCCGGGTAGGGGTCGGCGCGGTGGGCGTCCGGGTCAGTAGCCCAGGTCCCGGTCCACCACGTTCCGCATCTCCTGGGGCCGCCCGGCCAGGAAGGCCCGGAGGTTGTGCAGGACCAGGTCCGCCTCCCTCCGCCAGAAATGGCGGGTGACCGGGGACACGTGGGGCGTGACCAGCACGTTTGGAAGCGTCCAGAACGGGGACTCGGGCGGCAGGGGCTCCCGGGCGAAGACGTCGAGTCCGGCGCCCCGGATCCGGCCCGCCCGGAGGGCGTCCACCAGGGCCGCCTCGTCGACGATGGCCCCCCGGGCCACGTTGACGAGGACCGCGTCCTCCCGCATCCGGGCCAGGGCCCCGGCGTCCAGCATGCCCCGGGTCTCCGGCGTGTCGGGGGCCGTGACCACCACGGCATGGCTCTCCTCCAGGAGGCGGTCCAGCCCCGACGCTCCCGTCACCACCTCCACGCCCTCCGGCCCGCTCCCCACCGTCCGGCGCAGCCCCAGGACGCGGGCTCCCAGGGCCTGGCACCGGACCGCCACCTCCCGGCCGATGCCGCCGAGCCCCACGATCCCCACCGTGCTGGCGGAAAGCTCCCGGAGCGGGGCGTCCGCCGCGTAGAACGAATCGGTGTCCCAGCGTCCATCCCTCTGCCCCCGGACCGCCAGGTCGAACCCCCGGAAGAAGTGCAGGATCATGGCCAGGACCGACTCGGCCATGGGAGGGCCGTGGATCCCGGCCGTGTTCGTGAACACCAGCTCCCGGCGGCGCAGCATCTCCGGGGTGAGGGACGACCCGATCCCCGCGCTGCCCGAGTGGACCCACCCGAGCCGGGGGGCGGCCCGGAGCACCGCCTCGGCGATGCCGAACCCCATGTAAACGCGGGCGTCCGCCACCGCCTCGAGGACGTCGGGGTGGACCCGGGTCGAGCCGTCGCCGGTGCCCTCGGACGGGGTCTCCAGCACGGCGAGGGTCCAGTCTCCGGGGAGGACGTCCCGGAGCTCCTCCGCGAACCAGGGCGGCTGCCGCCAGATGGGGCGCTGATCGTTCAGGTCGACGACGACGTGGGCCATGCCGAAAGGTAGAGTCGACCCGGTGCCACGGCGACCTCCTAATCTTTTAGTTGACAAGATCCGGCCGGATCGCCACTCTCTCCTAAGACTTTAGTTTTCATGCCGGCGGTGGAGGGCGGATGGACGTCCGATTCACGGACAGGGAGCTGGACATCATGCAGGTGCTGTGGGAACGGGGACCGAGCACCGTGGCTCAGGTCCGGGAGGGGTTGGACGACGCCCTGGCGTACAACACGGTCCTCACCATGCTCCGGATCCTCGAAGAGAAGGGGCACGTGACCCGGGACACCGAGGCCCGGGCCCACACCTACGCGCCGACCGTGGCGCGAGAGCAGGCCGGCGAGGGGGCGCTCCGGCGCGTGGCCTCCACCCTCTTCAGGGGCTCCGCGGAGGCACTCCTCGTGAAGCTGGTGGACCAGGAGGAGGTGGGCCCCGGCGACCTTCGGCGCATGCGGGAGATCCTGGACCGACGACTCGAAGCCCTGGAGGGCGAGGAGGAGGACGACCGATGACGACCTGGATGCTCTACGCCGTCCTTCTGGGACTCGGCCTCTCCCTGGTCGCCGAGATGGCGGCCCGGACCCTCCGGGAGCGCGGGCGCCCCGAGCGTTGCGTGTGGGTGGCCGCCCTCCTGGGGACCGCGCTTCTTCCCCTGGCCCTCCCCCTCCTGCCCCGCATGGCCTCCGCGGCCGTGGGGACGGTCACCCTGCCCGGCCTCACCGTGTACGGCACCGCCGAGGCCGTCGGGCCCACGGCGGTGTCCCCGGACCGGCTGATCCTGCTCCTGTGGGCCGGGGCCGTGGGGGTGCTGGCGGTCCGCCTGGTCCTCTCGGCCCGACGTCTGTCCCGGATCGTGGGGCGGAGCCGGACCTTGCGGCGCTGGCCGGTGGAGGTGCGCCTCACCGCCACCACCGGACCGGCGGTGGCGGGGCTCCGGCGACCCGTGATTTTGCTGCCCCGCAGCATCCGGGCCCTGGAACGGCCCGACCGCCACTGGATCCTGCGCCACGAGCTGGAGCACCTCCGGGCGGGAGACCCCGCCCTGGTCTGGCTCGCCCTCGCCGTCCAGTGCGTCCTGCCCTGGAACCCCGCGGTCTGGTTCCTGGGGCGCCGCCTCCGGGAAGGCCTGGAGTTCGACTGCGACCGGCGGGTGCTGGCCCGACGACCCGATCCCCGGAGCTACGGGGAGACCCTTCTCACCCTGGTGACGCCCACCCACCCACAGGCCTTGCCGGTGGCGGCATTCCGGGAGCCACTCCTCTCCCTCAAGCGGAGGTTCTTCGCCATGACGACCCCGAGACGCGCCTTCACCCCCCGTGCCCTGGCACTCCTCACCGCCCTCGCGGGCGTGGCCCTGGTCGGCGCCTGCGAGTTCTCGCCCATCTACTACGCCGAGGACCCCGAGACCGCCGAGCCGGCGGGGCAGGTGGTGGCCATGGAGGTGGAGCGGGTGGCGGAGAACCCGACCTTCACCCCCTACACCGAGGCTCCGGACATCGTGAACCGCGAAGAGGTGATCTCCTCGCTGGAGCGGGAGTACCCGGCGCTCCTCCGGGACGCGGGGATCGGCGGCACCACGAACGTCTGGTTCTTCATCAATGCCCAGGGGGAGCTCGAGGACATGCGCATCCAGAAGTCCTCCGGGCACGATGCCCTGGACGAGGCCGCCCTCCGGGTG
>DATHRY010000155.1:0-10826 GCA_035464715.1 Longimicrobiales bacterium | reverse complement strand
CGTTCCATCCTCAGAGTGTCTTGGGCTCGGACCCGTCCAGCAGCTCCTGCACCTCGGCGGGGGTCATGGCTTCGAGCCGGGTCGTGGCTTCTTCGTATCCCGCGGCGGGAAGGGGGGACTGGCGGATCGTAGCCCCGTCCTGCGTGGGGATGAAGAGGGCGACGATCGCGCCCCACGATTCCCGACCGGCGACGATCTCCCAGCTCCGTCCGTCCCGATCCGTGAAACGTATCACCAGCCTTCTCCCGCGGGCTACCGGGCGTCGGCGCCGCCGCTCTCGAGCTGCTTGCGGTGCAGGACCTCGGGGAACTCGTAGACGATGATCCCCTCGTCGGTGATCTCGGAGCGCACGCGGAAGCCGTCGTCCATCCCCACCAGCGCCTTCTCGGCCGCTGGGAGGGACAGGCTCAGGTCCGAGGCCACCTCGGTGACCGTCAGGCTTCCGCCGCGCTTCCCGGCCAGCTTGAGGATCTTCCGCTGCAGCGCCACGGTCAGCGCCTGCCGGCGCTCGTTCAGCGCTTTCCAGCCCCAGAAGAAGGTCCCCGAGCCCGCCGCCCCGATCACGCTCCCCACGGCGATGGCCGCGGCCTCCACCTCGATCAGCCCCATCATGATCAGGAAGCTGGCCAGGAGGACCAGGGCCGACCCCAGCACCCGGCGCTTGATCCCGCTCGACGGGAGGGCGAAGGACTCCGGGGCGTCGGGATCGAAGCGGCGCTGGATCGCCGGTACGTTCCCGCCTCCACCCGCGTACTCCCACTTGAGGGAGCAGTTGGGGCACACGAACTCCTTCCGCTTCACCAGCCAGTAGATGAGCCCGCCGATGCCGTTGGTGAAGACGCTGAGCCCGATCAGGAGCCCCACGTGGCCGGGCCGGCTGAAATAGGACGCACCGTGCCCACGGTAGCCGCAACGGGGGCACTGCTGGACGTAGCGCTCGTCGGCCAGCTCGGTCCGGCCCCGGCCACGGGCCATCCAGGCGCGCCCCTGAGCGGCACCGCAGGTGGGGCACCGCTCGGTGTCGGGATCCAGTCGTTCTCCGCAGGTGGCGCAGCGCATGGCCTCGGGGGCGTGGTCGGGCTCGGGTTGGGCGTCGGGCTGTCCTTTAATGTACGCAACCGGGAGCCGGAAGGATTCATCCGCGCACCGGCGGCGGCCTGCCCCCGTAGATCAGCGTGCCCGTCGAAGCTCCACGAGGTCCAGCACGGGGCTCCCGGTCAGGGATGAGGCCCCCGTGCGGATCCGTCCCACCACGGTGATCTCCTCGAGGGGCGTCAGCCCTGCCGCCTGCCCCAGGGACTCGGGGGGAAGAGCCACGTACACGAACCGTGCGCTCTCACCGCTGAGGGGTCGGGTCAGGAGGAACGGCTCCCCCTCGTAGAAGTCGGTCCGGATCGCCTCGGCGGACTCCACGGAGACGAACTGGAGGCTCCAGGTGACGATGCGACCGTCGTAGGCCCGGGGATTCGCCAGCACCGTCGCCAGGTCCACGGACAGCGCTCCTTCCGCGGCGGCCTCCGCGACCCCGGGGAGCTCCTGGCCACCGGGAATCCAGACCCAGCCCTCCATGCGGACCCGGGCCCAGTTCCCCTGACGGCCGGTCACCGCCATCTCCGTCCCGGCGCTCAGCACGCCCAGGGTGTCGCCGTTGGGCGAGCCCAGGACCGGCGCCGGGCCCGCCGCCCGGAAGATGCCCTGGGCCGGCGGCGCCGCCGGGGGCGGTGCGGTGGTCGACTCCACGGGAGGCCGGAGCTCCGCCGCTGCCGGCGGAGCCTGGCGGTCCACGGAAGGCGCCCAGATCCATGCCTGACGCCGGACGCGGCTCCACCCCGGGACCCGCTCGAGCTCCTGGAGCAAGGCTCCCTCCTCCATCACCGCGAGCACGTTGCCGTTGGGCCGGACCCTCAGGTTCTCTCCACCGTCGGCGGACACCCGCAGCGAGAAGCCTCCCCGGTCCCAGGGCATCGTGGACGCCGTCCAGATCCACCCTTCCACCGCCACCTCGAGCCAGTTTCCCTGCTCCTGGATCACCTCCACGGGCGTTCCGGTGAAGAGCACGGAGATCACCACGCCGTTGGGCTCGGCCCGGAGGTTCTCCTCTTCGCCGATCGAGGCCTCCTGGGCGGCGACGGAACCGGCCGCGGCCGCGGACAGTGCGACGACGCCCGCGAAGATGGGCCCGAGGCGGGCGACGCGACGAGGGCGCTGGGACGGCACGGCGGACGGTCTCCGAAGGGCGTGCGGGGAGAAGAACCTCCTGAATCTGCCCGGTGCCCAAAGACGCGTCAATTCGCCATGTTAGGTGCTTCGAGCATCCTCGTTCCCCTCGGCCCACCTCCATGCTCCCCAAGCGTATCCCCCTCGCGCTGGTCGCCGTGCTCGCCGCGGGGGTCCCGGCGGCGGCTCCGCTGGCGGCCCAGTCCATCCCCTCGCCGTATCGCTTCATCGAGGAGCGGCAGGAGATCGGTGTCTTCGGCGGGCTCTTCCACGGCGATGCCGGCCGGTACGGATTCGGGCCGGGCCCCGGACCCCTGTCCGGGATCCGGTACGGCCTGGAGCTGTCGGGTCCCCTGGGCCTGGAGGGCCTGGTCAGCTTCGCCCCGACGACCCGGGACGTGATCAACCCGGGCCGGGAGGAGGGAGACCGGAAGGTGGAGGAGGCCGAGGTCGCCCTGGTCTTCTTCGAGGCCCGCCTCCGGTTCGCCCTCACGGGACGCCGGACCTGGTACGGGTTCCAGCCCTTCGCCTTCGTCGGGGCCGGGCTCGGCTTAGATGCCGCGGGGGACCAGGCCGAGGACCTCGTCCTCCCGGAGGACGACCGCTTCGACTTCGGCACCCGGTTCCAGGGCACCGGAGGGGCAGGCGTGCGCTTCCTCCTAGGCCGGCGCTGGGTGCTGCGCGCGGACGCGGCCTTGCTGTTGTACGAGCTGGAGACCCCTCAGGGCTTCTTCGACGAGGACCGTGACCTGGGAGCCGTGCCGGAGAAGGAGTGGGTGAACACCACGACGGTGTCGTTGGGCTTCGCCTTCAGGTTCTGAGCCCGTGAGCGCCTCGTCGGTGGACTTCCCCACGGCGGAAGCCGACTGGCTGGGCGTCCGGGAGGCCGTCGACCGGATCGTCGGGGCGGCCGTGCCCCTCGATCCCGTCCGACTCCCCCTGGAACGGGCCACGGGAACGGTCCTGGCCGAGACCGTCGTCGCCCGTGTGGATCTCCCGCCGTGGGACAACGCGGCCATGGACGGCTACGCGGTCCGATCCGAGGACCTGGACGGGTTCGGCGCCGACGGTCTGGTGCTCCCCGTCGACGGCGAGGTCCGGGCCGGGGCCCCGCCCCGGAAGGCCCCGCCCGCCGGGCACGCGGTCCGCATCATGACCGGAGCCCCGATTCCGGAAGGGATGGATTCGGTGATCCGGGTCGAAGACACCGACCGCGAAGCAGGCGCCCCGGGCCGGATCCACATCCGCACCGATCGGGACCGGGGACGCCACGTGCGCCCCGCCGGGCAGGACATGCGCCGGGGTGCGGACCTCCTTGCACCGGGAGACCGCCTCACCGCCGGCCGGGTGGGGCTTCTGGCCGCCGCGGGCCGGGACCCCGTCCGTGTCCACCCGACGCCCCGCGTGACCCTGCTCCCCACGGGGGACGAGCTCCGCCGGCCGGAGGATTTCTCCGACGTCGCGGACGGGCTGGCGATCCCCGAATCCAACGGTCCCACGCTGGCCGCCCTCTGCCGCGAGATCGGCGTGGCCCCCACACTGCTCCCGCCGGTGCCCGACGACGATACCGCCCTCGGCGACGCCGTGGACGGGGCCCTGACCGGGAGCGACGTGCTGGTCACTCTGGGGGGCGCATCCATGGGAACCGCGGACCGGGTCAAGCCCGTCCTCGACACGCGGGGCTTCCGGCGGGAGTTCTGGCGGGTTCTGATGCGCCCCGGCAGCCCGTTCAGCTTCGGCTGGCTCCCCCGGGAGGGCGCCCCGGACCTGGCGGTCTTCGGGCTCCCGGGAAACCCGGCGTCCGCCTTCGTCACCTTCCAGGTTCTCGTGCGTCCCTTCCTGCGCCGGCTGGCGGGCCGCAGCGACCTCCACCTCCCGGTGCTCCGGGCCAGTGCAGCGGAGCCCTTCCCCACCCACGACCGTCGCACCCAGTTCGTCCGGGTCCGGCTGGCGGAGGACCGCGAGGGCCGGCTGACGGCCCGGAGCACCGGCCCTCAGGGCTCGGGACTGGTCCACGGCCTCGCCCTGGCCCAGGGGCTTGCCGTGGTCCCTGCGGGGCTGGCCGAGTGCCCCGTCGGCACTCCTCTCGACGTGTTGCGGCTCTCCCTGGACGACGGGGTCGCCCAGCCCGGCTATCAGGACCGGGCCGAGGGGACGTGACCCGGCGGCTCGCCCTCCTCGCCCTGCTCCTCCTGGGAGGGTGCACCATCCCCCGTTGGCCGGTCCAGGGCCCCATGACCTCGGCCTTCGGGGTGAGATGGCGCGGGACCCTTCCCGAGATCCATCGCGGCGTGGACATCTACGTCGCGTCCGGAACGCCCGTCCGGGCCATGGCCGGTGGCCGCATCCGGTTCGCCGGCGTCCAGGGAGATTACGGCAACGTGATCTGGATCGACCACGGCGGGTCGGTCCTCTCGGTGTACGCCCACCTCGCCGAGCTCTCGGTCCGCACGGGCGAGGGGGTCGCCCCCGGGCAGGTCATCGGCCGCTCGGGCGCCTCCGGGAACGCCTCGGGTCCCCACCTCCACTTCGAGGTGTGGCGCTGGGGCCGCCAGGTCGACCCGGTTCCCCTTCTTGGTGGACGACCGGCGGGGAACTGACGGCTCCCCCTGCGACGAAGCCCCGGAGCGGACGCCTGCCGCTCCGGGGCTTCCCACCTGCCGTCTCGAGCCCCGGGTTCGGGGCGGACCGGGCGATCAGCCCTGGGCCTTGAGGGTCTCGATCTCCTGGGCCAGCCGGGGAAGGACCTCGAACACGTCCCCCACGACCCCGTAGTCGGCCACGGCGAAGATGGGGGCGTCCGGATCCTTGTTCACCGCCACGATGGTCTGGGACGTCCGCATTCCGGCGAGATGCTGGATCGCGCCGGAGATGGCCATCGCCATGTAGAGCTTCGGGGAGACCGTCTTCCCGGTCTGACCCACCTGCTCCCCGTGGGGGCGCCAGCCGGCGTCCACCACGGCCCGGGAAGCGCCCAGCGCCGCCACATCTCCGCCGAGGGCGTCCCGGACGGCTTCCAGGAGGTGCCAGTTCTCCGGCCCCTTCATGCCCCGTCCACCGCTGACGATGACCGACGCCTCGCTCACGTCCAGGTCCCCTTCCGCCGCCTGGAACTCCACCACCTTCGAGGTGGCACCGTCGAAGGCCGGCACGTCCACCGCCTCCACCGTCCCGGCGGCGGACCGCTCGTCGGGCGGGAAGACGTTGGGTCGGAGGGACGCCAGGACCACGTCTCCGGAGGACCGGACCGAGGCGAACGCCTTGCCGGCGTAGACCGGACGGGTGAAGACCAGCGCCCCGTCCTCCACGGCGACCTCGGTCACGTCCCCGGCCAGGGAGACGTCGAGGATCGCCGCGACCCGGGGAGCCAGGTCCTTCCCCCGGGCGGTCGCTCCGAAGAAGACCCCGGCATAGCCACCCGAACGGGTCACCTCGGCGATGACCCGGGCCCACCGCTCGGGGCTGTAGCCCGAGAGGGCCTCGCCCGTGGCGGTCTTCACCACCTCGGCACCGAACCCGCCCAGGGATGCGGCATCCGACGGCGCCGCTACACCGAGGATCAGGGCGTGGGCCGCTCCACCCAGCTTCGCCGCGGCACCCGCGGCTGCGGACACCACTTCGCGACCGACACCCCGGACGGCCCCGTCACGCTGCTCGACCACTGCAAGAATGTTCGACATGGGACCTCCTCAGATGACCTTGGCTTCTTCACGAAGGAGCCGGACCAGCTCCGGCACGGCGTCGGGGCCCTCACCCACGATCCGCCCGTCGGGGCGGGCCGGAGGCAGGTCCAGGCGACTCACCACCATGCCGGACTCGACGGCCCGGGCGTCCTTCTGCTCCAGGGGCTTCCGCTTGGCGGCCATGATGCCCTTGAGGGACGCGTAGCGGGGCTCGAACTCCCCCTTCGTGACGGTGAGGACCGCCGGAAGCGGAACCTCCACCACCTCCATGCCGCCCTCCACCTCCCGGTGGCACACGGCGGTGCCGTCCCGGAGCTCGAAGGCGGCCACGGCGGTCACACAGGGGCGTCCCAGCAGCGTGGCGACCATGGGGCCCACCTGCTGCTGATCGTCGTCCGCGGCCTTCACGCCGAAGAGGACCAGGTCGTCGGACCGGCCCTCGAGCTCGGCCACCAGCACCTTCGCCGTGGCCAGACCGTCCATGGTCGGCTCTCCCGTGAGGAGGAGCCCGGCGTCGGCGCCCATGGCGAGCCCCGAACGGAGCGTCTCCACCGCGTCCGGTGCTCCGAAGGAGAGCACCTGGACCTCCCCGTCGCCGGCGGCTTCACGGGTCCGGAGGGCGGCTTCCACCGCCATCTCGTCGTAGGGGCTCATGATGAATTTCACACCCGCCGGATCGATGGAGACCCCGTCGTCGCCGATGCGGACGCGGGTCTCGGTATCCGGTGTGCGCTTGATGCAGACCGTGATGTTCACAAGGGGGCTCCGGGACTACGAACGTCGAAGGATGAACAGCCTGAAAGTTTACCGATGGCACCACGTGCCGGGAACCCCGGGCACCGCCGCCCGCAGGGCGGTGGAGGACTTCCGACGACCCTCGGGGCGGAACTAGATGGCCAACCCGAGCAACGCGAAGCACACGGTGGCGATGGCGCCGCCGATGAGCGCGTAGGGGAGCTGGGTCCGGACGTGGTCGATGTGGTCCGTGGCCGCCGCCATCGACGAGATGATCGTCGTGTCCGAGATGGGGGAGCAGTGATCCCCGAAGATCCCCCCGGACAGCGAGGCCGCCACGAAGGGCGCCAGGGGCAGGCCCAGCGTGGCGGCGGCGGGCACCGCGATGGGGAGCATGATGCCGAAGGTACCCCAGCTGGTCCCGGTGCTGAAGGCGATGCCGGCGGACACCAGGAAGACCAGTGGGAGGAACACCACCGGCGGAAGCAGCCCCGACGTGACCTGGGCCACGTACGGCCCGGTGCCCAGGGCGGACGCCACGTCCTTCAGCGCCAGGCTCAGCAGGAGGATCAACGCCAGGGGGATCAATCCGCCCGCGCCCTTCAGGGCGATCTTCATCAGCTGGTCGACCGTTGCGGCGCCACGCACCATCAGGAGCGCCCACGCCGAGGCCAGACCGAGCATGACCGCCCACAGGACCGAGGTGCTGCCGTCGCCTTCCACCAGGTTGCCCCCGCCGGTGACCAGCAGCCCCAGGGGCATGGAGAGCACCATGACCGCGATGGGGATGAGCATGTCCATGGGATGACTGGGCCCCTCGGGATCATGCTCCGACTCGAAGATGGACTCGTCCATCATGGGCGTCGCGTCGGGCCACAGGACCTCTCCGCCCCGGGTGCGGGCCTCGGCCTTCTTCATGGGCCCGAGGTCGATGTTGAAGAGGACGGTGGCCAGCGTGAGGAGGACCGCGGCGATGGCGTAGAAGTTCAGGACCACCGCCTCGAGGAAGACCCCCAGGGCGTTCTCGACCCCCAGCCCCTCCAGGATGCCCAGGTTGTAGGCGCCCCAGGCGTTCAGGGGGATCAGGATGCAGATCGGGGCCGACGTGGAGTCGATGATGTAGGCCAGCTTCTCCCGGGAGACCTTGTATCGGTCCACCAGCGGGCGGGCCACCGAGCCCGCCACGAGCACGGTGATGTTCGACTCGATGAAGATCACGACCCCGGTTCCCCAGGCCAGGAGCTGGGCGCCCCGACCGGAGCTCACCCAGTTCCGGGTCTCCAGCCAGCGCACGAAGCCCCGGACCCCGCCCGAAGCCTCCACCGTGGCGATCAGGGCGCCGATGACGAGGGTGAACAGGAGAACCTTGGTCTCCCCGGGGTCGGTGAAGACGTCCACCGTCTGGTCGATGGAGACGGCCAACCCCACCAGTGGATTCCACCCGTTGAGAATCGTCCAGCCCAGCCAGACCCCGCCCGCCAGGGAGAGGTAGACCTGCCGGGACCAGATGGCGAGCACGATGGCCGCCACAGGGGGGAGGACCGAAATCCAGGTGGGATCGGACATGGAGAGGTCGACGTTCGGGTCAGGAGGGCAAGGCGTCGGGATCGCCGGGATGGGCCGCGGCCCGGGACACGCCCGGGCTGGCCTTCACGAAGAAGCGAAGAGGCCATTCTGGGACTTTGGAGATCCCCACGCGACCCGTAACGGCCACCTGCTCCTCCGACACGGCCCAGCCCGGCACCAGCTCCAGGGGCGGTCGGTCCAGCCTGTGGCCGTCCAGGTCGCCGTCCACACCCAGGGCCTGGGTCAGTCGGCCGGGCCCCGCGGCCACGGGATCACGCCCGCCCCGCCGGGCTCGCATGGCCTCCTCGCCGGCCAGGGGCTCCAGGCCCCTGAGGAGGACTGCCTCCCCCTGGCCTTCCCGACCGGTCACGATGTTGAGACACCAGTGCACGCCGTAGCTCCGGTAGACGTAGGCGACCCCCGCCGGACCGAACATGATCCGGTTCCGGTCGGTGATCCGGCGGGTGGAGGCGTGGGACGCGGGATCCTCCGGGCCCAGGTAGGCCTCGGTCTCGACGATCACACCCTCACACACCACCCCTCCGACGCTGGACCGCAGCCGCACCCCCAGGAGGTCCCGGGCCGCCCGGCGGGCCCCCTGGACCAGGAGGTCCGGCGAAAACGACGAACGGGGCTCCCCGGCTTCGCGCCAGGGGAGCCCCGCCCACGTCGCCCCGGCACCCCGGGGCGGGTCCGCATCGACCGGACTCAACGATCGCCGCGCTTCCCGCCCCGGCCGGAGCGTCCACGGCCACGGCCCGAGCGACGGCCTCGCCGGCCGCGTCCACCGCTGCCCGCTCCGCCCTCCCCGCTCTGCCGACGACGCACGTCCTCCTGCCATCCCGCCACCAGCTGATCGGCCCGGTTGGCAGGCAACAGGTCTTTCACGCGTCCGGGCTCGCTCTGAAGCACCTCGAAGACCCGCTCGCCGAGGCCGTCGACGACCTGCTGCGCGGTCTTCTCCCCGACGCCCTTGTAGCTGGTCAGGTAGCGGACGATGCGATCGGGGTCGGTGGGAAGGTCGAAGTCGGACACGTCCACCTCCGCACCCCCGTCCTCGGTCGCAGGCGGAGCAGCATCGTCGCCGGCGCCGTCCCCACGGCTCGCGGGAACCGCCGCCGCGCCACCCTTCATCGGACGCCCCTGTCCTTCGAGGATCGGGGGCGGCTCGTCGTCGGTCCGACGCCGGGTCGTTCCCCCACGCGGGCCGAGCCTGCGGCCGGGGGCCTGATCGTCGAGCACGTCCTCTGGCCGTATCTCCTCGGCGATGGGCTCCCTGGACGGCTCCTCGGGCGCCGGAGCCTGTGCCTCCGGCTCGGCCGGTACGTCGTCCGTGGGCTCGGCCGCCTCGGGCTCCTCGGGGGCGGAAGGTGGCTGCTTCGAGCGGGCCGGCTCGGCATCGGCCGTCGCGGCGGCATCCGCCGCGGAGCCAAGGGTGACCTCGTAGCTCCCGCCGTCCTGACGATTCAGGTCCACGAACTCGCGCTCGTTGGCCTCCCGGAGGAACTCGGAGAACTTCTTGAAGCCGAGCGTGCCCTCGTCGAAGTCGGCGTCGATCTCGAGCATCTTCCGCTTCACGTCGGAGTCACGTACGGGGTAGCGCCCTTCGTCCTTGAGCTGGCGCAGGGACTCCACGAGGAGCCCGAAGCCGCCCATCTCCGCGTCGCTCCGGGTGGCGACGGGGGCCTTCTCCTCTGCCGGCGCGCTGGAGCGGCTCGCCCGGGGCTCGGACCGACTCTCGCCGCGCCCGTCCCCACGCCCCGACCCGCCATCGCGACCGCCGCCGGTCCGGCGACCCCGAACGCGACCCTCGTCCCGGTCCTTCTCCTTCTTCCGGGAGCCACCACCACCCCCGCCCGTCGGCGTTACCTCGTACTGCCCGTTGGGCATCTTCTTGAGGCTCAGGATGTCCCGGGAGGCGGCCTCCGTGACGAAGCGGCTGAACTTGCTGAAGCCGTATCCACTCTCGTCGAAGGTGGAATCGATCTCCAGCATGACCTGCTTCAGCCGATCCGAGCGCATGACGTCGCCCTTGTCGGCCATCTTCTTCACGGCCCGCTCCACGAGCTCCCACGGATCCATGGACTTCACGTCCGTCTCCGTGGTCTTCTGCAGCCCCGCCAGGCTCGTGTACGAGTAGTACTCGTCGCAGTTCTGGACGAGGATGTCGGAGCTGGACTCCTGGATCCCCACCCCGATCACGTACTTGCCGTACTCCTTGAGCTTCAGGACGCAGCTCGAGAAGTCACTGTCTCCCGTGAGCAGGATGTAGGTCCCGATCTCGGGCCGTGTGAACACCAGCTCGATGGCGTCGATGGCCATGCGGATGTCCGTGGCGTTCTTCTTCGAGCTGCCGTAGGCGGGCGCGAAGATGAGGTCGATCGAGTTCTCGGAGAGCGGAACGATGTACTGCGGGTACCGTCGCCAGTCGGCGTACGCCCGCTGCACGGTCACCTTGCCCCGGATGACGTCGGACTGGAGGAGCTTGCGGAGGTCTTTCGAGAGGTCGCTCCGCATCCCCATCGTGACGTTGTCGAAGTCGATGAGGAGGGCTGCGTTGGGGGCCTGGGCACCCGAAGATGGGCCCGGAGCCCCTTCGGTGTGAGGGGCTCTGGTGTACGGCAT
>DATHRY010000154.1:0-18007 GCA_035464715.1 Longimicrobiales bacterium | reverse complement strand
ATCCTCCCTCTCGTCCTGGGGCGGTCGGGCACGCTCCGGGCGCCGGCGCTGCGAGTGGGGACCACGCTGGTGGTCGGGTACAACGACGACATCCTGGCGGAGCGGCTGACGCCCGGATGATCGGGGCGTCGTGATCGTGCCCGCGGATCACCTCCCCTCGATGACCGCCCGCTCGATGCGGGTGAGCTCCGGGAACTCGGCGTCCAGGTAGGCGTTGCCCTCGGCCCGGACCTGGGCCTGGTAGGGGCCGTCCCCCCGGGGCGGCCCGTCGCCGTACCCCCCGTAGAAGGCGTCCACCGCCTCCATCCCCTCCACCACCTCTCCGAAGGGGCTGAACCCCTGGGCGTCGAGGCCGGGGTTGTCGTCGGTGTTCACGAAGATCTCCTGGATCCGGCAGTCCACGTCGCAGGTGGCGAAGGTGACCCGGCCCCGGGTGTTGGAGACCACCACGGGGTCGTCGTCGATGAAGGCGTTCCGCCACTGGTAGGTGGCCACGGGGTCCCCGTGGAGCCCCCACTGCGACATGAAGCCCGGCACCACCCGGTAGATGCGCTGATCGTCGTACCACCCGCTCCGGACCAGGTTGTAGAAGCGGTCCGCCCCCCGGGGGGACCAGTCCCGGTGGACCTGCACCACGAAGTCCCCGGCGGAGGTCTCGAAGCGGGCCCGGAAGGTGTCGGGGGCGGTCTCGGTGAGCCGGCCGGGGTAGTAGAAGTCGGGCCGATCCCCCTCTCCCGATCCCGCCTCGGCTCCGCCGTCGCCGCCGCATCCGGCGACGGGCAGCGCGGCCGCCAGGAGGACGGCGAAGCGGACGGAGGAGGCGAGACGGGGGATGGCCGCGCGGGCGGTCCGATGGGAGGCGGAGCCGGCCGCGACGGAGGGCGAGGGGCGGTGGAAGGGACGCATCGGTCGAGGGATGGGACGGGTCGAGTGGGGCCTGCGGCCGGATCGGTCGGACACCGACGCCCCGGGGGCGACGGCATCTCTCCAGCCCCATCCTGCGGCCTCCCGGCCGGCGGGGCCAGCCGATCCCGTCGTCCCCGGCCCGCCGCTTGTGCCCCTCCGCCCGCCCACGGTACCGTGGCGCGAGCAGCCGCCCCCCCGCCGCCAGGCACCCGTCCCGCGCCAGGAGCTCCGCATGACCTCCCCCCGCCCTCTTCCGTCCCGCCGGGCCTTCCTCTCGACCCTGGGCTCCGGAATGCTGGGCGCCGCGGGCCTCTCCCTGGGCGCGCCCTTCGTGAACCGCGGCCGCTACCGCGTGTTCGCGTCCAGCCAGGTCGCCTACTCGGCGCGCTGCATCGAGCTCATGGAAAGCTCCCTTGTCATCGACATGCTCGGGCTCCTGACGCTGAACGCCGAGACCGGAGAGCGGTGGGGCCCGGCCTTCGACCACCTCACGGACGCCGACGTCCAGGAGTTCCGGGACTCCCGCATCGACGTCTTCCACATCGCCCGCGGGGTGGGAGGGCGCACGGCCCAGGAAGCGTACCAGAACGTCCTCGCCTTCGTGGGCCGCTACAACAGCCTGATCGCCAACCGCGCCGATCTCTTCGTGCGGATCGACTCGGCCGAGGACCTGGCCACGGTCCGGGGGTCGGGCCGGACGGGTGTCCTGATCGGCGTCCAGAACTCGGATCATTTCCGGGACCCGGACGACGTGGACACCTTCCACGCCCTGGGCCAGCGGGTGAGCCAGCTCACCTACAACGCCCGCAACCGCATCGGCAACGGCGCCACGGAGCGGGTGGACGGGGGGATCAGCGATTTCGGCGTCGCCATCGTCGAACGCATGAACCAGGTGGGGATGGCCGTGGACGTCTCCCACTCCGGCGACCGGACCACTCTGGACGCCTGCGAGGTGTCCGGCATGCCGGTCCTCTACACCCACTCGAACTGCCGTGCGCTGAACCCCGGGCACCCCCGCTGCAAGACGGACGAGGCCATCCTCCGCATGGCCGAGACGGGCGGCGTCATGGGGATCACCGGCGTGCGCAACTTCGTGAAGGACGCCGAGCCCACCACCATCGAGGACTACCTGGACCACATGGACCACGTCCGGGACCTGGTGGGGGTCCAGCACCTGGGGATCGGCTCCGACATCGACCTGCACGGCTACGACGACATGCCCCCGGACGACTACGAGGCCCTCAAGGCGAACTACAAGGGCAGCTACGCCTTCCGGGACAAGATCGACATCGAGGGGATCGACCACCCCCGGCGGATGTTCGACATCACCGAGGGGCTGATCCGGCGGGGCTACTCCGACGACGACATCCGGGGCGTCCTGGGCGGCAACTTCCAGCGGGTCCTGGGCGAGATCTGGGAGGGGATGGACCCCTGACCCCCGCTACGATCGACGTGGTGGCGGCGGTCATCCGGGGCGGAGACGGCCGGCTGCTGGTGGGACGGCGGCCGAGCCACAAACGGCACGGCGGCCTGTGGGAGTTTCCCGGCGGGAAGCTCGACCCCGGCGAATCGCTGGTGGACGCGGCCCGGCGGGAGCTCCTGGAGGAGCTGGAGCTGACCCTGGTCCGGGCCGCCCCGACCCCGGTCTTCGAGGCCCGGGACCCGGGACAGCCGTTCCGGATCCTCTTCCTGGAGGTCGAGGTGGAGGGCGAGCCGGTGCTCCACGAGCACGAGGCGCTGGCCTGGATCGAGGTGCCGCCGGCGCCGGGATTTACGCTGGCCCCCAGCGACGGTCGATTCGTCGCCGCGGTCGCCGACGGTTCCGTGGCCTTGCGAGGGGTGTCGCCGGACGAGGTTTGACACGTCCGGGACACGGCGGCACTCTGTGTGCGAACTTACGCGCCACCGGCCCCCTACCCGCTCCCGAGAGAAGGGGAGCCCTCTTTGGCTCAGGCTTCGAGCGAGACCCCCTCCAACGACGCTCCCCCACCCCATTCCCCGGGGCCCGGCGAGCGTCACGCGCCCCCCGAGAAGCCCACCGGGAAGTACCTCGCGGTCCTCTCCCTGGCGGCCCTCGGGGTGGTCTACGGGGACATCGGCACCAGCCCGATCTATGCGCTGCGGGAGTCCCTGCACGGCAGCTACGGCGTGGAGGCGACCCGGCTGGCGGTCCTCGGCGTCCTGTCGCTCATCTTCTGGTCGCTGATCCTCGTCATCTCCATCAAGTACCTGGGCTTCGTGCTGATGGCGGACAACAAGGGCGAGGGCGGCATCATCGCCCTGACCGCCCTGGTGATGCCCCGGAGCGGGCCGGTGAAGGGACGCCGGTCCGTGCTGGTGTTCGCGGGCCTCTTCGGCGCGGCGCTCCTCTACGGCGACAGCATGATCACGCCGGCCATCTCGGTGTTGAGCGCCATCGAGGGGCTGGAGATCGTGACCCCGGTCCTCACCCCGTACGTGGTCCCCATCACGGTGGTCATCCTGGTGGCGCTCTTCTCCCTGCAACGCCGCGGCACCGCCCGGGTGGGGGCCCTCTTCGGGCCCGTCGTGCTGCTCTGGTTCCTGACCCTGGGCGTCCTGGGGCTCCGCCAGATCATCCAGCACCCGTCGGTCTTCCAGGCGATCAATCCGGCCTTCGCCGTGGCCTTCTTCGCCGACAACGGGCTCCAGGGCTTCCTGGTCCTGGGAAGCGTCTTCCTGGTGGTCACGGGCGGCGAGGCCCTCTATGCGGACATGGGGCATTTCGGGAAGCGGCCCATCCGTCTGACCTGGTTCTGCATCGTCCTGCCCGGTCTCCTCCTGAACTACTTCGGACAGGGGGCCATGGTCATCGAGGACCCGGCCACCATCGAGCAACCCTTCTTCCTCATGGCTCCCCGTTGGGGCCTGATCCCCCTGGTGATCCTCACCACCTGCGCCACCGTCATCGCCTCCCAGGCGGTGATCTCCGGCGCCTTCTCCCTGACCCGCCAGGCGGTGCAGCTGGGCTACCTCCCCCGTGTGAACGTCCACCAGACCTCGGACAAGGAGATCGGCCAGATCTACATTCCGGGGATCAACTGGCTCCTGATGGCCGCCTCCATCGGGCTGGTGCTCGGCTTCCGCACCTCCAGCAACCTGGCCTCGGCCTACGGGGTGGCGGTCACGACCGACATGGTGTTCACCACGGTCCTCTTCGCCTTCGTCGCCTACGCCCGGCTGGGGTGGCCGAAGTGGGCCGCGGCCGGGATCATCGTCGCCTTCCTCGGGATCGACCTGGCCTTCTGGGGCGCCAACCTGCACAAGATCCCCAGCGGCGGATGGTTCCCCCTGGTCGTGGCGGCAGCCCTCTTCGTCGTGATGACGACGTGGCGCGCCGGCCGCCGGACCCTGGGCGAGCTGATGAAGAAGCGGACGATGCCCGTCGACCACTTCCTCCGGAGCATCGAGCGGGACGGCCCCGTCCGCGTCCCCGGCCTCGCGGTGTACATGCACGGCGACCCGGACGTCGTCCCCCCGGCCCTCCTCCACAACCTCAAGCACAACAAGGTGCTGCACGAGCAGGTGCTGCTCCTCAGCGTGCGTACCCACGACGTCCCGTACGTGCCCCGGGAGGATCGCATCGAGGTGGAGGAGATCGGCGACGGGCTCATGCGCGCCACGGTCCACTACGGGTTCGCCCAGGACGCGAACGTGCCCGCGGCGCTGGCCCTGGCCAACGCCGCCGACGACCTGGCGTTCAAGCCCATGGAGACGACCTACTTCCTGGGCCGCGAGCACCTCATCGCCGACCCGAAGCCTCCCATGAACATCTGGCGGGCCCGGCTCTTCACGGTGCTGTCCCGGAACGAGACCGGGGCGACGACCTTCTTCCAGCTGCCCCCGAACCGGGTGGTGGAGATGGGGTCCCAGGTGGAGATCTGACGCGCCGGCCTACCCGGCGTCCTCGTCCTCCGCCCACCCCTCCATCGCCGCGCGCAGCCAGCGCAGCCGCCCCTTGGGCACCTCGTGCCGGAGCACCCCGTCACGCCGGAACCCCCGGGCCAGGGCCGTACCCCGGAAGCCCAGCGCCACCAGCCCGTCGTCGCCCTCGTCCGGGAGGGTGCGCCCCTCCAGGAGCCGGACCCACCGTCCGGCGGACAGGTCCACCCGGCGGGGCACGGCGTCCCCCAGCCAGCCCAGGAGGTCGTTGGTGGGCCGGGGCGGGCCGTTCCCCCCCAGGTCCCAGGCCCGGAACCCCACCTGGACGACCCGCCAGTGCCCGCCCTCCTTCCAGGCCTCGGCGGGCCAGCCCTCCAGCGTGTGGGCCCACAGGTTCGTCCCCCGGCGCAGCCAGGACAGGGCGTCCAGCCGCCCCTCGGGCAGGCCGACCTCCTGGTCCATGAAGGCGCGGCCCCGGGCGACGACCTCTTCCACGGGCGGCGCGTCGGCGTCCGCAGACCCCTCGCCGGGCTCGTCACTGAACGGGAAGTCGGCGGGCACCGGGGTCCAGCCCCGGACGCGGGTGGCGTGCCCGTGCTCGCCGGCCTCCCCGTCGCCTCCCTCCCCGGCCTCCCGCCGCAGGCGGCACATGAAGAGCCCGCCCGAGTCGAGATGGTGGGGGTAGATGCGGACGGCCCCCACCAGGGAGGGGTCGAAGCGCGCGTCCCCGAAGGCCTCGAGTCCCCGGGCGTGGGGGACCGGCAGCTCGATGGGATCCACCGAGATGGGTGCGTCGGCCAGGACCCTGGTGAGCACCGCCTCGTTCTCGTCGGGACCGAATGTGCAGGTCACGTACAGGAGGGTGCCGCCGGGTCGGGTCAGGACGACGGCCTTCCGGAGCAGCTTCTCCTGGGCCTTGGTCACCTGCTTCGCCCACTTCCCCGAGTGGCCGGGGATCTTGCCGCCCCGCTTCCGGAGCGTCCCCTCGGCGGAGCAGGGCACGTCGACCATGACCCGGTCGAAGGTGGCCCCCTCGGGGAAGCGCCGGCCGTCCCCGGCCACCGTCATGACGTTGGTGTGACCCAGCCGGTAGAGGTTCCCGAGGAGCGCCCGGATGCGGGTCTCGTTCACGTCCGACGCCACCACCGTGCCCCGACCCTCCATGAGCTCCGCCAGGTGGGTGGTCTTCCCACCCGGGGCGCTGCACAGGTCCAGGACCCGCTCCCCCGCCTCCGGCCCCAGGAGGGGGGCGGCCAATCCTGTGGCCGTCTGCTGCATGTAGAACAGCCCCATCCAGTGTTCGAGGGTGTCGGACACCGGCCGCCCCTCCGGCTCCTCGTCCACCCGGAGGAAGGCCGGCTGGTGCGCCACCGGGCTCACGGCGTACCCCTGGGCCTCCAGCCGGTCGGCCAGGGCCTCCCGGGAGATGCGCAGCGTGTTGGCCCGGAGCGTGGTGGGCTCCGGGATCCGGATGGCCGCCTCGAAGGCCTCCCAGTCGTCGATGAAGTCCCGGTACGAGGCCAGGCGCTCCCGCCCCCGGGCCTCGCGCTTGGGGTCCGACCGCCGGCGCCGCCCCATCAGCCCGGTACCGGAGCGCCGCCGGGCGTCATCGTCCAGACCGGGAAGAAATCCCCGAGCCCGGCCACGATGAACTCCACCGCCATGGCCGCCAGGATCAGCCCCATGAGCCGGGTGGCGACATTCATACCCGCCGTGCCCAGAAACGAGGCGATAGGCGAAGCGCCGGACAGGATCGCCCAGATGCTCAGCGCCACGACCCCCGCCGCCACCACGGTGAGGAGGTCGTCGGCCAGACCGACGGTGTTGGTGGAATGGAGGATCATCACGGAGATGGCTCCGGGCCCCGACAGGAGGGGCATGGCCAGGGGCATCACCGCGAGGCTCCCCCACGATCCCGGATCGGCGGCCTCCGACGGATGGTGCTTCGACGGCGAGATCTTCGCCTGGAGCATCGACCAGGCCATGCTGAAGATCAGCACGCCCCCCGCCACCCTCAGGGAGGGCAGGGAGATGGAGAAGAATGCCAGCACCGCCTGGCCGGTGAGGTAGGCGCCGGTGAGGATGACGAAGGCCGCCAGGGCCGTGGACCGGGGAAGCCTGCGCCGGGCCTCGGGGGGGAGGTCGCTGGTCAGGCCGACGTACACCGGAATCGCCGCGAAGGGATTCACGATGGAGAAGATCGCCACGAAGACGACGAAGAACTGGGCCACGGGAACCCGCTTGGGGAGGGGGTGCGTAGAAGAGCCTGGAAGCCTAGCGTCCGCCGGAATCGGCTTCAACCGTCGTGATCCCCGCGCCCCCCTGCCGGAGCCCCCCATGCGTGCACACCGTCTCCTCCCCGGCGTCGCCCTGCTCGCCCTCACCGCCCTCGGTGCGGGCCCGCTCTCGGCGGAAGGCCCGCCGAGCCACGCGCCGGGGTCCGTCGGCGCACCCGAGGGCCCGGCGTCGGAGATCCCGGCCGGCGCCGGCTTGGCCGGCTTCGGCGCCGCCGTGGCCATGGTGGACGACCTGGCCTTCGTGGGCAGCCCCGGCGCCTTCGCCTTCTTCCCCATGCCCCCCAACCGCGCCGGCCGGGTGCACGTCTTCCAGGCCGAGGGCGGGAGCTGGGTGGAGCTGGCCGTGGTCGCCTCCCCGGGCGACGAGGTCGGGGACGCCTTCGGCGCCGCCGTGGCCGCCCGGGGGGACTGGCTGGCCGTAGGGGCGCCGTCGGCGGGAGACGGCGCCGGGGCCGCCTACCTGTTCCGGCGCCAGGGCGACCGTTGGGTGGAAGCGGCCCGGGCGGTCGGGAACGCCGACGAGGGCCTGGGCACCTCGGTGGCCGTGACCGGGCGCCACTGGGCGATCGGCGCGCCGGGCCGGGGGCCGGGCGCGGTCGATGTCCTGGCCCTGGACGACCCGTCCACGGTGGCCGGGACCCTCACGGCCGAGGTCGCGGCGGGGGCCCGGTTCGGGGCGGCCCTGTCGGGCATCGACGCCGAGCTCCTGGTGGGGGCTCCGGGACCCGGCATCGACGGCTCCGGGTTCGGTGGCCCGCCGGCTTTCCGGCCGGGCTCGGCCCATCACTTCCGGTGGAGCAATGGGACCTGGGCCCTGGACGCGAACCTCACGCCGCTGGACGCACAGACCGGCGCCATGGGGTGGGCGGTGGTCCTGGCCGAGGACCGGGCCTTCGTCGGGGCGCCCTTCGCCAACGGAGCCTCGGGACGGGTGCACACGTACGCGCGGGAGGGCGCCGGGTGGGCGGCCGGGGAGCCGTTGACCTCCGGGCTCCAGGGCCAGGCCGGCCTGGGCATGGCCCTGGCGTGGAGCGGGAGCGAGCTCCTGGCGGCGGCCCCGTTCCAGGGCCTCGTCCTGGCGTTCGCCCCCGCCCCCGGCGGAATGACCGAGGTCCAGCGCATCCAGGGCACGCCCGGGCAGGCCTTCTACGGGGCGGCGCTGGCAGCCCGGGGAGAGCACGCCGTGGTGGGCGCCCCCGGCGAAGCCATGTTCATGGGCCTCGGTCACGTGCTGGCCCGGACGGACGACGGGTGGACGAGCGCGGGCACCGTCGAGGACGGGATCGACGCCGTGGAGCCGGTCACCGGCGAGATGGTCCCCTGCACCGGCCCCGACGCCGGCACCGACGGGAGCGCGGCAGGCTTCCCCTGCGCCGAGGTGGACCTGGTGGCCTACCTGCCCGTGGACGCCCTGGGTGCCGAGCGGGGGATCCTGGTCAACGACGTCTGGGGGTGGACCGACGCGGCGACCGGCCGGGAGTACGCGCTGGTGGGCCGGAGCGACGCGACGGTGTTCGTGGACGTCACCGATGCCGGCAACCCGGCGGTCCTGGGGGCGCTTCCCCTGAGCGATTCGGCCTCCGTCTCGCTCTGGCGGGACATGAAGGTCTACGCGGACCACGTGTTCGTCGTGGCCGACGCCGCGGGAGCCCACGGGATCCAGGTCTTCGACCTGACGCAGCTCCGGGGCCTGACGGCGGACCCCGACCGGACCTTCGAGGAGACAGGTCACTACGACGGCATCTTCTCGGCCCACAACATCGTCATCAACGAGGACTCGGGCTTCGCCTACGTGGTGGGAGCCAGCAGCGGCGGGACGACCTGCGGCGGCGGCCTCCACATGGTGGACGTCCGGGAACCCTCGAACCCCACCTTCGCGGGCTGCTTCCAGGACGCCTCCACCGGCCTCGCCGGCACCGGGTACTCCCACGACGCCCAGTGCATCAACTACCGGGGACCGGATCCGGACCATGCCGGGAGCGAGATCTGCTTCGGGGCCAACGAGAACGCCCTCTCCATCGCCGACGTCACGGACAAGGAGAACCCGCGGGCGATCTCCACGGCCAGCTATCCCAACTCCGCGTACCTGCACCAGGGATGGGTGAGCGAGGACCACCGCTTCTTCTTCATGAACGACGAGGGGGACGAGATCAGCGGCCAGGCCTCCCGGACCCGGACGCTGGTCTGGGACATCGAGGACCTGGACGACCCCGTCCTCCTCACCGAGCACCTGGGGACCACCGAGGCGTCGGACCACAACCTCTACGTCCGGGACAACCTCATGTACCAGTCGAACTACGTGAGCGGGCTCCGGATCCTGGACGTCACCGACCCCGCGAACCCCGTGGAGGTGGGCTGGTTCGACACCGTGCCGCAGGGCGAGGACGCGCCGGGGTTCGCCGGATCGTGGAGCAACTACCCCTTCTTCGACAGCGGCACGATCCTCGTGACGAGCATGCGGGAGGGGCTCTTCCTGCTCAAGAAGGCGGAGCGGCGAGCGGTGTTCTAGCGGCCGGGCTCAGCCGCCGAAGATCGCGGCGACCAGCTCCGCGGCCCAGGGACGGCGGAAGCCCAGCAGGAGGTACACCACCAGGGTGTAGGCCACCACGGCCCCGGCGGTGAAGCCGACGAGGATGACCAGCTCGGCTGCCCTCCGGTAGCCGGCGTGGCGCAGCCCGTCGGACCGGCGGGCCAGGGGGCTGGCAGCGAGGAAGCACACGCCACCGATCAGGATCGCGATCCCGGCGACCCACGGCACCGTGGACAGATCGGTCAGGAAGAGGCCGGCGACGAATGCCCCGGCCAGGGGTGGGAAGAGGACGTAGGTGGCGATCCGACCGGCCCCGGCCTGGGGAAAGTCGGCGGCCTCGTGCCCGCCGGCGGTCTCAGGGGGGCTCCCCTCGTGCGTCGCGTCAACCATGGGTCCTCCCCCCCCGTTCGCGGTTTGCGGTCGTTCCCGGCGGGTTGAGGGTTCAACCCCGACGGCCCCGCGTCAAGCATGTATGGGCGGGTATGCTCGCGCTCGGGCGGGACGGCACCGACCGCAGCCTTTCCGCATAACGGCGTGCCTCCCGCATGCCGCCGCGCTCGCCCAGGAGCCCGAGGCATCTCGACACTTCCACATACGAACGGCCCGCGCCGCCATCACACCGGACGGCACCCCGCACCCGTGGCAACCGGCTAACCGCCGCCGCCTCGGCCGCCCGCTACCCCCGCAGCCCGGAGGAAATCCAGCATGCCGATCAGGAGCGGTGCGGTGAGCTCGGGGTTCAGGATGTCGCCGGCCAGCACGTGGCCGTCCGCGCCCTCGGGGACCGTCACCGGCTGGAGCCGCTTGCGGTCGGCGCCCAGGTCTGGGAAGCGGCGCTCGGTCACGCCCGGGTCCACGACGGTGTCGTCGGGGTCGTAGACGACCAGGACGGGCGACCGGATCGTCCCGAAGGGCGTTTCCTCCATCCGCCGCACCGCGGCCATCATGGGCAGGAGGGCCTCGGTGGGATAGCGAGTGGTCCAGTACCGGGCCTGGAGCTCGTTCCGGGGCTCGAAGGACCGTTCCGGCCCTTCGACCAGACGGGCCAGTGCCCCGCCCCAGGGCCACAGGAGCACGCCGGCGAGCGGGTCGGGCAGCCCCAGGTTCGGGGAGATCACGAGGAGCGCCGCGATCCGGTCCCGCCACCGGGATTCCGCCGCGCTCCACAGGGCCAGGGTCGCACCGGTCGAGGTGCCCACCAGAACGATGCGGTCGCCGAGGCGGGCGCCCACCCCCAGCGCCTCGTCCACGTCCGTCATCCAGGCGCCCAGGGAGGCCTCGGCCATGGCGTCGGACCCGCGGCCGTGCCCGGTCAGCCGGGTCAGGAAGAGGTTCGCGCCCAGCGAGTCGGCCAGAAGCTCCGGGAGGGGCGACACCTCCTGCCGGGTCGCGGAGAAGCCGTGCAGATAGACGACGGAGACGGAGGTCGCCGAGGGGTCGTCGGGTCGCCGGAAGACGACGTGCTTCTCGGCCCCCGGGGTGACGTCCCCCAGCGCCTCCTCCCGCTCGGCGATCCACGCCCGGAGCTCCGTCAGGGAACCGGACGGGAGCTCCGCCTGGACCACGACGGGGTGGGGGTCGACCCGGGGCCCGAGGGCGACCAGGAGACCGACCCCGGCGAGGGCCACGACACCGGTCCGTCCGGCCCGGCCCATCAGGGCGTCGCGGGACCCCGGGGCGGCAGCGAGACGTGCAGGTGGTCCGCCGAGCCCACGTGTCGGAGCGTGCGGAATCCCATCATGCGGAAGCCGGCCTCCACCAGGACGTTTCGCCACTCGGGCCGGCCCGCGGTCCGCAGATCCAGGGCGTGGGCGTACCCGTCGGACTGGGGAAAGTGGAGGGAGGCCCGGGCTTCGGGAAGCCCCATGGCCGCGTAGTCCTCGGGGATGCGCGACGCGTCGGTCATGACGGCGTCCCGGTCCACCAGGACCAGGACGGTGGAGCCCAGCCGCAGGAGCGGATGGAGGGAGCGGTACTCCGCCTGCACGGCGTCGCCCTTCACGTTCCGGAGCCCGACGTAGAGGAGGCCGTGGATCACGAAGACCAGGGCCAGCCCCGCCGCCCCCCGGGAGAGGACCTTCCGGAAGCCCCGGGGAAACCGGAGCACGGCAAGGGCGGTCCAGAGGATGAGCGCCAGCGCGGCGGTGGCGAAGACGATCCCGGTGGCCACCGCGGGCCAGGGACCGTACCCCCAGCGGGCGTGGGCGTGGACGCTCCCCCGGAGGAGCAGGAGGAAGGGCACGATGGCGGCGGGCAGCGCCAGCACCGCGATCCAGCGCAGCCGTCGCCAGACCGAGCCGGTACGGACGGCGGGATCGGACGTCGACACCGACGACGGGGCCTTCGCGGGCCCGAAGTCCGAGAGATCGATGCGCAGGGGGTCGCTCATGAGGTCCTCCTGCACGGTCCTACGGGACCCCGGCGCGGGAAGGTTCGCCCACCATCCGGGCGCCCCGTGCGCAGAGCGGCGCGGCCCCGATCCCGGGACCGCGCCGCCACCTCGCCGTGGGGGGTCGTCAGCGCACGGCCAGCCCGTTGGTGCCGCCGGGCAGTCCGTCCACGGTGCCTCCGTCCACCGGCGTCAGCCCGCCCCGGGCGTCGACGGCGTACCCGGCGATGCCGCCGCTCCCGGCGTTCAGGACGTACAGGAACCGTCCGCCCCGGCTCAGTCCCATGTCCAGCGGCGAGGTCCCCGGCGCGAGGGTCGCCTGGGCGTCGGCCAGGGTCAGCTCCCCGCCGGCCCCCAGGGTGAAGAGCGAGATGCTCCCGTCCCCGGTGTTCGTCGTCCAGGCGTGCCGGCCGTCGGGGGAGATGACCACCCAGCAGGCCGCCGTCTGGGTGGTGGCCACCGCCGGGGAGACCGTCGCCAGCCCCGCGCTGCCGGAGACCCGGTACGAGGACAGGACGGCCGCGCCGGGAGCGCCCCCGAAGGCCTCGGAGACCACCAGCGTCCCCGTGCGGGAGAAGGCGAAGCCGAAGGGGGTCTGCCCGGCGGCGGCGTCCACCTCCGCGGGCCCGAGTCTGCCGTCCCCGTGGACCGGGAAGGACACGATCCGGTTCGTCGCCTTCTCCGTCACGACCAGGGTCCTGCCGTCGGGCGCGAACCCGACCTGCGCCGAGCCGACCTGCGGCGCGCTGAGCCCGTACGTCGCCCCGGGAATGGGGTGAAGGTCGCCGGACGCATCGAGGCGGAAGCCGCGCACGTTCTCGTCGCCGCCCGCGTTGAGCACGTAGACGAGGTCGCGGTGGATGGCGACGCTGATGGGACGTGTACCGCCGCTGCCTTCCACGTCCGTACGCTCCGGCGCGGGACGGGTCCGGAAGACCGATACGTCGTCGCTCCCGGCGTTCACCACCAGGAGCCAGGCACCGTTTCCGGACAGGGTCACGGCACCCTGGTTTCCGAGGCCGCCGCCGGTGCCGAGCCCCCCGGTGGACCAGGCACCGTCGGGCGTCAGGGCGCCGTCCGAGCGGCGGACGAAGCCGAGGATCTCGTTGCCCCCGGCCTGGTTGGTGCTGGTGAACACGTACCCGGAGCCGGGTGCCGCGTCGAAGGGCACCGACGCCAGCGCGGAGAGGCCGGCGGCGTCGGGGACGTCGGGACCCACGGGGTCCGCGTCGGCGCACGCCCCCAGGAAGAGGGCTGCGGCGAGAGTGAAGCCTGCCAGGATGCGGGGTCTCATGGATGGATCTCCGTCGGGGAAGACGGGAGGACGCTCGAGGTGGCCCTCCCGGAGGACCTTCCCCCGGGGCAACCACCGTACCCGGCGACGGATTCCGCCGGCCCTCCCACCCAAGCCCATGGCCTGCAACACGTTCGAGCGGGCACGAACCCTCGGGGCAACGGCCGCGGAGCGTTCCATGGAACGACGCGGGACGTTCCACGATCGGGCGATGGAACGGACGCGGGGCGTCCGGGCCGTCAGACGCGGGCCGTGCGGGCCGTCAGGCGCCGGCCGGCCGGTCCGCGTCCGGCGCGGGTTCCGGTGCCGTCGCCGCTGCCTCGGCCGCCGCAAGCACCCGGCGCACCCGGGAGAGCAGGTAGCCGTTCGCACCGCAACGCCCCACCAGGAAGGCCAGGAAGGCCGAAGTGACGCCCACCAGGCCCCACGCCCAACCCGCCACCAGGAAGGTCACGGCGATGAGGCCCACGTCGGTGGCGGTCGCCCAGGTGATGGGGGCGGTGCGGTGGGCCTGGACCAGCACCGCCCGCTGGTAGGAGAGCCACACGCTCAGGGCCGGAAGGGGAACGAGGATGCGGGCCGGCCACACGGCGAAGCGCGCCAGCTCGGGCTCCAGCCCCGAGATCCGGACGAACCAGATGTCCGCCAGAGGGGTGAACGCGACCAGGGCCAGGGCCGCCGAGGACGAGATCCCCAGCACCAGCCCGAACCGGCCCACCGGAGCCGCGTGCTCGTGCCGGTCCCCCAGCAGGGCGATGGCTGCTTCCTGGAAGCTCAGCCCCACGCTCCGGAAGATGAACGAGAGGGCGTGCACCACCGGAAAGACGGCCAGGGATTCCAGGGGGAACGGGGCCCGACCCATGAAGAAGGTGAGCATGGGCTGCACCGTCAGCCCGATCAGCGAGGTCAGGGCCAAGGGGTAGTAGAACTTCGCGATGGCGCCGTACCCCGGGGCCGGCCGCCCCAGCGGGGCCTCCGGCCGGTTGGCGGACCCGCCCTCGGGCACGTCCCGGAGCTCCCGCACGGTCCGGAGGGACATCCACTGGGCGGCCAGCCCCTCGGCCACCACGCCCGCCGACAGCGCGGCGGCGCCCACCCAGGCCCCGGGCCACCCCGCCGTCGTGTACAGGAAGAGGGCGACCCCCGACATGGTCAGGAGCCGGATGACCGTCCCGTACGCGACCAGCCGTGTCCGGCCCCGGCGGATGAGCAGCCCGTGCAGGAAGCGCCGGTAGCCGATGGCGGCGGGCCAGGGCAGGAAGAGCCACAGGGCCCCGTACGTGATGTCCGCCACCCGGGCGGGGAGGCCGATCAGGTCCTGCATGACCACCCGGTGCACCGTGGGCACCAGGACGACGAGGAGCAGGACCGTAGCCAGGGCGTTCAGGCCCCAGGTGAAGTTCCGGAGCCGACGGTACGCCACCCCGTCCCGGGCCAGGGCCGTGGAGGCGCTCATGAGCATGATGACCGGGGCCTCCACGAGGATCGCGAAGGCGTAGGCCACGCCGTAGGCCGCCAGGTTGAAGGTGGGATCCGCCAACCGGGCGATGACCGCGGCCAGGAACGGACCCTCCAACGCCATCATCAGCCAGGTGGCCGCCAGGGGCACCCAGAAGAGGAAGATGGATCGTTGGGTTCGCTCCACGGATCGGTCCGTTCGGGGGTCGACCCGGGAATGTAGCGCCTTGCCGAGCCGTGGTACCCCCCGTCTCTTGGAGGTCCCACTCTCCCCCCTGCCTCCGCCCATGAGCCTCCACTCCGACTCCGCCGCCGGACGCCGCTCCAGTCCGCCTGCCCCCGGCCCCCGCTGCCCGTCGCCCGGCCCGACTTTCCGCCCGGTCGGGGGGCGCCTCGCCCTGGCCGCCGCCCTCTTCCTGGCCGCCGCATCCTCGGGGTGCGGACCCGAGGGCGAGCCCGACGCCTCCTACCGGGTCGCCGTGATCTCCTTCCAGCACGAGACCTGCACCTTCTGCCCCGGCGGCGACGTGGAGGTCGAGGACTGGACCCGGGTGCTCGAGGGGGAGGAGCTGCTCCGGTCCGGAGGCTACGTCCGGGGCTTCGTGGACCAGACCCGGGCCTTCGGCGACGTGGAGCTGGTGCCCCTGCCCTCCCCCGTGGGCGTGTTCGGCGGCTCCTCCCGGAGCTGGAACACCCGGGAGACCTTCGAGCACTTCCTGGGCGGCATGCTCGAGGCGCTGGAGGCGGCGGGGCCGGTGGACGGGGTGTTCCTGGCCCTCCACGGTGCCATGGCGGTCCGGGACGTGCCCCGGCCCGAGGCGGAGATCGCCCGCCGCTTCCGGGAGGCCGTCGGGCCCGGCGTGCCCATCGCCGCCACCTTCGACCTCCATGGCAACGAGGACGGCGAGTTCCTGGAGTGGGCCGATTTCGCCATGGTGACGAAGCGCTACCCCCACTACGACGCCTACATCCAGGGTGAGCGGGCGGCCCGTGCCCTGCGGGAGACCATGCGAAGGGCCTACGTGCCGGTCTCCGCCACCCGGAAGCCCGGTGTCATCACCCCCACGGTCCTCCAGTGGACCGGCGCGTCGCCCTCCATGGACATTATGGAACGGGCCCGGCGGTGGGAGGCACGGGAGCCGGGGGTCTACGTGTCGGTCTTCTACGGCTACCCCTGGTCCGACGTACCCGACGTGGGGGCCACCGTCCACGTGATGACGAACGACGACGCCTCCCTGGCCGAGGCGATCGCCGACGACATGAGCGACTTCATCTGGCGTGTGCGGGAGGACTTCGCCCAGGGGCGCCTCCCGGGACCGGACTCGGCCGCGGCGCTGGTGGCCGAGGCGGTGGCCCGGGGCCGGACCCCCGTGGCCGTCGGCGATCACAGCGACCGGCCCGGTGACGCCACCCACATCCTCCGGGCATTCCAGGCGCGTGGGATCGGCAACGTGCTGTACGGCACCATCACCTCGCCGGCCACACTGGACGCCCTGGCGGAGGCCGGGGCCGCGGCGGGTGACGTCTTCGATATGGAGGTCGGGGGGTTCACACCGTCGGGGGGGGTGCCGGTCCGGATCCGGGGCACGCTGGACTACGTCGGCGAAGGCTGGTCCTACGACCGGGTGGCGGCCGTGTCCTTCGGGGAGGGCAACCTCGTGATCCTCACCCCCACGTACACCCAGGTCACCAATCCGGAGGTCTTCGCCCGGCAGTTCGGGGTGGAGCTGGAGGCCTTCGACGTGTTCGTGGTGAAGTCCCGCGTCCACTTCCGGCGTGGCTTCGACGAGACCGGCTTCGCCCCCACCATCGTGGTGGTCGAGGCGCCCGGCCCCTTCGTGGGCACCACCTTCCTGGACGCCCTGCCCTACGAGAACGTCGACCTCTCCCGGCTCTACCCCTACGGGACGCCGGAGGGGCGGTGACCCTCCGGAGGGGCGCCGGCACGGCCCGGCACCCGGCCGTCGCCCCGGGAGCGGTCCCTCTCGCCCCGGGGCCGGGGAGGCCGGCGTGATCCCGAGCGCGAGGTCCGGTGCCCCCCCGCTCCCGATGCGCCGCTACGCCGTCACGGTGATCGGCTCGGGCAGTCGGGACGTGCCGGAGCTGACGAGGCCTCTGGGCCGCCACCTGGCGGCCCGGGGCGTGGACCTGGTCACCGGCGGGGGCGGAGGCGTCATGGCGGGCGTGGCCCGGGCCTTCGTCGAGGTGCGGCCCCGGGACGGACGTTCCGTGGGCATTCTTCCCGCCGACCCGGCCCGCCCGGGGAAGCCGGCGGCCGGCTACCCCAACCCCTGGATCGAGATGGCCGTGCCCACCCACCTCCCGGGGCGGGGCGAGGAGGGGGAAGGCCCCGGCTCCCGGAACCACCTCGTGGTCCTGAGCGGCGACGTGATCGTGGCCCTCTCCGGCGGTGCGGGGACGGCCAGCGAGCTGCGTCTGGCGGCCCGGTACGGCCGGCCGGTCATCCTCCTGGGGTGGACGGGACCCCCGAAGGCCGACACCGGCCCGACCGGGGGCGAGGAGGGCGCCGCCGGGACGAGGGGCGGGGACGCCGGCCCGGCGGACGGGGCCTGCGACCGCGGGCAGCCCCCGCGGATCGCCGCGAGCGTCCCGGACGCGATTCCCCTCCTGGACGCCCTCCTGCGCGAGACGACCGGCACCTGACGGGTCAGCCTCCCGTCGTCACCTCGTCCCGGGCCAGCGCCGTGGAGGAACCTCCGGCCATGGCGTCGTACCACCCCACGAAGCGCTCCGTCTCGAAGCTCTCGTAGTCGGCGAGGTTGCGGGCCCAGCGATAGCCGATGGGCTGGTAGCGGAGCGTGGCCTCGACCCGCCACGGGCCGCCCCCTCCCGGCAGCTCCACGTCCAGGAGCAGCGCGTCCGATCCCCCCTGGAAATCCGGGTCCTCGGCGGCGTCCCCGTAGACACCGGCGTCCGGATCGACCGAGCGCTTGTCGAAGCCCCGGGGCGGGACCCGGTTGTCCTTCACGTACCGCACGCCGTAGCTGAGCCCGGTGGTGACCCGGTCCCGCCAATCCACCATCACGGCCTCGTAGATCTGGACGTCGTCGGCGCTCCGGATCACCCGGTGATGGGGTTCGAAGCGCGTGGCGTCGGCGTCGCCGTCGTTCCCGGCGATGGAGCCGTCGGCCCGGACCGCGCCGGACTCGAAGACGGTCCGCCCGGCGGCGTCCCGGACGGTGACGTGGAGCCAGCTGCGCCGGGAGGGATAG
>DATHRY010000153.1:0-13905 GCA_035464715.1 Longimicrobiales bacterium | reverse complement strand
GTGACGTAGCTGGTGCCGTAGCCCGGCTGACGCAGGTAGAGCTGCTGCTCGCCCCGCACCAGCTCGCCGTCCGGGAGCCAGCCCCGGGGGGTCCACCGTCCGGCGAATTCCACGGCCTCCTCCATGTCGAACTCGTTGCCGTGGAGCATGAGGCCGCTCACGGCCCGGGCGGCCCGCTGGGCCAGCATGATCCAGACGAGCTCCCGGGCCCGGGGCGAGTTGTCGTCCAGGAGCCCCAGGTGCATGAACATCTCCTCGACCCCGGTGGCGAGCCCCTCGGAGCGGGCGTCGAAGATGTTGTAGAGCGAGGGGACCCGACGGATGGGGCTGGCGTGGGGGGCCTCCCGCATGCGAGCCAGCTCGATCCAGTGGTGCATGTGGGGCCGGAACGCGTCGGGATCCCGGTAGATGACCTCCAGGAAGAAGTTGCGGATCTCCCCCGGCGCCGCCGGGCTGAAGGTTCCGTTCACCGCACGGAGGGCCGGGTCCATCCAGGGCTCCACGGTCTCCACGTCCTCCTCCCGGAGGAAGCGCATGTACCGGTCCACCGACTGGTTCAGCCGGCGGTCGTACTCCTGGGCGCTGCCGATGCGCTCCAGCTCCGGCAGATTCCGGTTCCGGTTCTCCTCCAGGCGGAGGGAGGCGTGGGACCGGGCCAGCTCCCGGCGCATGAGGGTGACCTGCTCCTCCCAGGAGTACGGGACGAGGTGGACGTTCTGCATGTACCAGGTGTAGTTCTCCTTGCCGACTCCCGAGCGTCCGGTCCTGGACGGAGCCTGCTGCTCGAGCCAGAGGGCGAAGCCCGCGGACGCTCCCGCGGCCTCGTCCAGCGCCCGGTCCAGCTCCGGCAGGATCCCACCGAGCTCGTCCCGCAATGCGGCGAGGTCGGCCTCCTGTCCGTGGAAGGATCGGATGCCGGCCATCCACAGGTCCCGGGCGTCCCCCGTGAGGTTGGTCCGGGCCTGGTCCAGGAGCGGCGGGATCGCCGCCACCCGCTCGGCCAGCTCACGGGCGTCCTGGGGGCTCAGGGGCCGAGGGTAGGTCCAGGTGTCGATCCAGCCGTGGATGACCGCTCCCTCGTGGGCCGGCACGTCGCTCTCGGCCGTGTGGATCATCACGTAGAAGGCCGGGTCCCGGGCCCAGGGTCGCCGGATGCGGTGGTCGAAGTCGAGCCCGTTCATCTCGGCCCGGACCAGGTGCCAGTCGATCTTGGTGGCCACGGGCCATTCCGGGTTCCACAAGGCGTCCAGGCGTGCGCGCCAGCGGGGCAGAGCCGTCTGCTGGGCCGTCATCGCAGCGGTCGAGTAGTCCGGCACGCCCTCCTGGAAGTTCGGACGCTCGAAGTCCCGCCACTCGTCGAAGAGGGCGGCGAGGTCCCCGGCGGTCCCGGGCGCGGCGGCGACCTCGGGATCGCCGGTCCGGTCGGCGGTGGGCTCGCAGGCCAGTACGGCCAGGACGGCGACGAGGAGGGTGCGGCGGGGCCGGAAGCTGGGCATCACGGGTCTCCGACGAGGGTTGGGTGGACGCGGAGGGTAGGTGGCTCCGGGAGGGGGCGGCAAGGTGGGATCGGGGGGGCGGGTGTAGCGATCCCGGGAGCGAGGACGTATCCAGAAGGGCGTCCCGCATCCCGGTGGGACGCCTGGTCCCCGCCACTCGGAGGTTCCCGTGTCGCCCATCCCCCTCTCCGCCATCCGTCGCCCGGTCGTGGTCGGTGCCGTCGCCCTCATCTTCGCCCTTCCCGGGTGCGGTGCGCCGTCCGACGCTCCTGCCCAGGGGGCCCAGGGGTCCGGGACCGATGCCCAGGCCATGGTGGACAACCTCCTGACCCAGGAATCCACGGTCCGGGACAAGCTCATGGGCCTCGCCGAGGCCATCCCCGAGGAGGACTACGACTGGCGCCCCATGGAGGGCGTCCGGTCCGTGGGCGAGGTCTTCCAGCACGTCGCGGCCGACAACTACCTGCTGCCTGCCATCGCCGGTGTGGCCGCACCCGAGGCCACCGGCATCGTGGCAGCGGACTACGCCACGGTGCAGGCCTACGAGACCCGGACCCTGAGCAAGGCCGAGATCGTGGAGCAGCTGGCGGCCTCCTTCGACCACCTGGAATCCGCGGTGGCCTCCACCCGCGGCGACCTGGACGCCGTCTACCAGGCGTTCGGCACCGACTTCACCGGGGGAGGCCTGTGGACCATGGCGATCACCCACCTCCACGAGCACCTGGGCCAGGCCATCGCCTACGCCCGGAGCAACGAGGTGGTGCCGCCCTGGAGCCGGTAGGCCGCCACGGGCGGCCGGCCACCACGCCGGGCGCCCGGGTGGGCAGGGGGGTGCGGGGCCGATATCTTGTCGTACTCCGCCGACGGCCCGCGCCGGTCCTTCCCGGACCGGTAGCGGGCCGGCCTGTCTCTCCCCACCTTCGTACCCGTGGATCTGGTCCTCCTCGACGCCCTCCTCGACGGCCGTCCCGTCGACGTCTCCATCCGGGCTGGGATGATCCACCGGATCGCCGACGCCGGGGCCGCGCCCGTGCCCGGGCCGGACGCGCGCGCCATCGACGCCGGCGGGCTCCACCTGTTGCCCTCGCTCCGGAACGGCCACACCCACGCGGCCATGACCCTGTTCCGGGGGTGGGGCGACGACCTTCCCCTCATGAACTGGCTGCAGGAGCGCATCTGGCCCGCGGAGGCCCGGATGACCGCCGACGACGTCTACCACGGCACCCGGCTGGCCCTGGTGGAGATGATCCGGAGCGGGACCACCTTCCTGAACGACATGTACTGGCACGCCCCGGCCATCGCGCGGGCGGTTTCGGAGCTCGGCCTCAGGGCCCACATCGGGGCGGCCTTCGTGGACCTGGGCCAGGAAGCGGTCGCGGCTCGATGGTGGCGGGAGATGGACGCCTGGCTCGAGCAGCGGAACGACTGGAGCGACCGTGTCCGGGCCACGATCGCACCTCACGCCGTCTACACTGTGAACCCTGCCAACCTCCGGCGCATGGGAGAGCTCGCCCGCACCCACGACCTCCTCGTCCACATCCACCTCTCCGAGACCCGGGAGGAGGTGGAGCGCTGCCGGGCGGAGCACGGGATGCGGCCGGCCCACCTGCTCGAGGCCGTCGGTCTGGTCGACGAGCGCCTGGTGGCGGCCCACGGCGTCTATCTCGACGAGGCCGAGCTGGCCCTTCTGGGAGCGGCCGGGGCCACGGTGGTGACGAACCCGGCGGCGAACCTGAAGCTCGCGACCGGGGGGATCTTTCCCTATCCGGACGCCCGCCGGGCCGGCGTCCGGGTGGTGCTGGGGACCGACGGCGTGGGCTCGAACAACAGCCTGGACCTGTTCGAGGAGATGAAGCTGGCGGCCCTCCTCCAGAAGCACCGGGCCGTGGACGCCACCGTCCTGCCGGCCCGGGAGGCCCTGGGGCTCGCCACCACCGCACCGGCGGAGCTCTTCGGTCCGGGGTCCGGCCGGGTCGCCGAAGGGGAGCCGGCGGACCTGATCCTGGTCGACCTCTCGGGCCCCGCGACCCGTCCGGGGCACGACCTGGCCTCGGACCTGGTGTATGCGGCGAACGGCTCGGTGGTCCACACCACCATCTGTGACGGCCGGGTCCTGATGTACGACCGCCGGATCGAGGTCGTGGACGAGGACGAGGTCTTCCGGGAGGCCGAGGACGCCGCACGGAGGATCACCGCAGGGGCCTGAGCCCCGGGCCCCTTCCGCTCCGCCTCGGAAGGGGAGAGCCTTCGGGCTGCCTTTCGACCGCCGCTCATCCCCGACGACATGCCCCCGTTCGCCTCGCTCCTCACCGTCGCGGGCTCCGAGCCCAGCCGCCCCGTCGCCCGAAGCTTCCCCGGCGCCGGCCGCCGCCTCACGCTGGCGGTCCTCATCGCCGCCGCCGCGACCGGCCGCCCCACCACCGGAGGCGCCCAGGTGATCCAGAGCTACGAAGGCCTGGACCGGTCGGCGGGGGAGGGCTGGTACGCCACCGTGGCCCTGGCCCTGGACGTCAGCGCCGGGAACAGCGAGTACGTGGACGTGGACGCGTCGGGAGCCGTCGGCCATCTGGGGGCGAAGAACTGGATCCGACTCTACCCGGGCTACCGGGTCAAGCGGTCGGGCTCCGCGTCGGTGGTGGACGAGCGGACGGCACACCTCCGCCACTCCTGGCTCTTCACCGACCGGACGCGCAGCTACGCGTTCGTGCAGTTCCAGGCCGACCGGGCGTTGGAACTGGAGCGCCGGGTGCTGGTGGGAGGTGGCCTCCGCCATCGCATCCTCCGGATCGGCGAGGACGGCGGGCTCGACCTGGGGCTCGGCGTGATGTGGGAAGAGGAGAAGCTGTCGACGGGCATGCACGACGACCTGTTCCGGGGGGCCAACCTGGTGGCGGCCTCGGGCAAGGCGGGGTCCGTCGATCTCACCCTGACCGGCTACTTCCAGCCCGCCCTGGGGGACTGGGCCGACCATCGCATCGCCGCCAACGGGAGCGCAGCCGTCCCTCTGGGGGACGCATGGGCCCTGACCGTCTCGGCGCGGTTCCGCAGGGACTCCCGGCCGCCGACCGAAGTCGAGGAGGACGACGCCGGACTCTCGGTCGGGCTCCGGTTCAGCGTGAACTGAGCCGGAGGCGTCGGCCGGTCAGCGTCCCAGCAACACCGTTGGCGTCGTCAGGCTGACCTGGGTGATGACCAGGAGGAACGAGATCACACCCACGATCAGGCTCGCCATGAAGAGATTGTAGGCGGCTCGCAGCAGCCGGAACTTCTTGTCGAGCACCTGGCCGAGCCCGTAGAGGTCCCGGATCATGTTCGTATAGAGGCGGTCCGTCTGCTGGATGATCTCCTTCATCCCCTCCACGTACTCCTCCTCGTCGAGGGAGATGAAGTTCCCGAAGAAGAGGATGTTCGCCTCGTCGGAACGGATCTGGTCCATGTCGACGACGCGGGAGGTGACCCGGGGCCGAGCGGCCAGGATCGAGTAGATCATGGAGAACACGCAGCCGATCAGAAGGACCGCGGTGGGCACGAGGAGCCAGGGGTTGGCATCGATCTTCGGGGCGATCGAGGCGATGAGGATCGAGATGATGATCCCGTTGATCGAGATCATGATGTTGGCTTTGTTGTCGGCCAGGTGACTCAGGTCCACGTGGGTGCGGTACGACGTGCGGAACATCGTCTCCACGCCGCGGGACGAGCCCAGGCTGCCCTTGTCTCCTTTCTTCGAGGCCTTCTTCCGCTTGCGGCGTTCCTTGGCGACCCGCCTCTGCAGGGCCTCGATCTCCCGCAGAGCGGTCCGAAGCTCCGGGGAGACGTCCGCGTCGACCTCGGCGGATTCGGGGGTGTCCACGGGTGGGGTGGGCTCAGTCATGGGCAGCTTCCTGGGGGGCCCCGGCCCGGTCCTGCAACCAGGCCCGGTGCGCGTCCTGGGCGGAGACGGTTCCACTCGGGAAGGAAGGGTACGGGTTCTCCCCCGCGCTGTCGATGATCCGGGCCTGCGGCCGGTCCTCCAGCTGGGTCTCCAGGATCCAGACGGCCTGGGCCTTCACCGCGGGATCGTACAGGGGAAAGGCGACCTCGAGCCGCCGATCCAGGTTCCGGTGCATCCAGTCGGCCGAGGCCAGGAAGACCCGGTCCTCCCCCCCGGCGTGGAACCGATAGATCCGGGCGTGCTCCAGGTACCGGCCCACCACCGACCGCAATCGGAGGTTCGGGGGCCCTCCGGAGGCGTGGGGCACCAGGCAGCAGATGCCACGGACCACCCCTCGGACCGGCACGCCGGCCTCGACGGCCCCGGCCAGGGCCTCGATGACCTCGTGGTCTTCCAGGGCGTTCAACTTCAGATCGATGCCCGAGGGCTTCCCGGCCCGGGCGGCGGCGGTTTCCCGGGCGATGGCCTCGAGCACCCGCTCCCGGAGGTCGAAGGGAGCCACCCAGAGATGCTCGAAGGTCGGCTCCGGGAGCTCGCCGGCCAGATGCCGCACCACCCGGTGCACGTCGTCGGTCAGCCGCGGATCGACGGTGAAGAGCCCGAGGTCGGCGTAGATCCGGGCCGTGTCCTCGTTGAAGTTGCCCGTCCCCAGGAAGGCGTAGTTCCGCAGAGCCCCGTCTTCCTCCCGGCGCACCAGGGCCACCTTGGCGTGGACCTTCCGCCCCAGCGACCCGTAGAGGGCCCGGACCCCCGACGCCGCCAGCCGGTCGCCCCAGCGGACATTGGCGGCTTCGTCGAAGCGGGCCTGCACCTCGCAGAACACCGTGACCTCGATCCCCCGGGCCGAGGCGTCCAGGAGGGTGCGCAGCACACGGGAGTCGTCGGCGACCCGGTAGATGGTCAGGAAGATCTCCCGGGTGGCGGAGTCGCGGGCCGCCTCGTCGAGGAAGCGGACGATGGGTCCGAACCCCTGATACGGGAGGTGAAGGAGCCGGTCCGCCTCGGCGGTGGCCTCCACGACGGGGGCGGCGGGAGGGTTGGGAGGGTTCAGGGCGGGATGCGGGACCGGCGGCCAGGCGGGAAAGTGGAGCGCGGCGTGGGGGCCCCGGGGCCTGGGGAGCTGCCGGAGGTCGTGGAGGTTGTGGTACCGCCCCCCCTCCACCAGGTCCTCGGGCTGGAGGTCGAGGCGCTCCATCAGGAAGGACAGGAGCCCCGCAGGCATGGCCTGGTCGTGGAGGAAACGACTGGGAAGCCCCTGGTCCCGCTTCTTCAGGCTCCGGCGGATCGCCTCCACCAGGTCGCCGTCGAACTCGTCCTCCACGCCGAGCTCCGCGTCCCGGGACAGCTTGACCGACCACGCTCCCAGGACCCGGTCGCCGGGGAACAGGTCCGGGAGCTTCCAGCGGATGAGGTCGTCCAGAAAGACCACGAGCCGGTGGCCGTCGGGGGTGTCCACGGCCCGGAAACGCGAGAGGGGCGGGGCGGGGATGGCGACCAGGACGTGGTCCCGGGTCGGGGCTCTCAGAATATCCCCCTCGCCCCCGAGGGAGACCACCAGGTGGATGCCTCGATCCTCCAGGAAGACCGGCTCCGGAGTGGCCGCCCCGGAAACGCCGAGGCGCCGGACACGCAGCTCCGGACGCACGGCCTCGTCGAAGAAGGCGCTCAGCTCCTCGTGGGCCTCCGGGTGTTCGGTCAAGTCGGAGCCCAGCACCACCCCCTGTGCCCGGAGCTCCGGCACGATCCTGTCCCGGAACACCCGCCCGTACCGGTCCTGTTGATCGACCACCGTGCGATGGATCTCGTCCAGAAGCTCCCGGGGCGATACCGGCAGGTGACGGATCCGCTTGCGCCGGAGCCGCAGGAGCGCCCGGAGGGCCGCCACCCGGACCCGGAAGAACTCGTCCAGGTTCGACGAGAAGATCGACAGGAAGTTGAGCCGCTCGTAGAGAGGGACGTCGGGGTTCTCCGCCTCCTGGAGCACCCGGCCGTTGAACGCGAGCCAGCTCAGCTCCCGGTCCCGCCTCGGCCCGATCAACCGGCGGTCACGAGAAGGGGAGCCCGACGGTGACGTACCAGAAGGTGTCGTCGGCGCCCCGGGCGACCGACACGCTCAGCGTGTAGTCACGGAGCCACGAGCCCCAGAGGCCGCCGCCGAACCCGGCGTGCCACCGATCCGACTCCTCTCCGTCCAGGAACACGCGCCCCACGTCCGCCAGCCCCAGGATCCCGAGCTCTCCGGGGAAGAGGAGCACCACCTCGGTGATGGCGAGTCGGAGCTCGCTGTTGAAGCGCAGGGCCGAATCACCCCCGAACCGCTGCTCGCGGTACCCCCGGAGGCTGGCTGCGCCGCCGAGCCAGGCCGCATCGTGGTACGGATACCGACCTGCCCTGTGGGATCCCGTGAGCTGGAGGAGGAGGGTGGGCCGAAGCGGCATCTCCCGGTCGGTGAGGTGGGCAGCGACCCGGCCCTCGAAGATCCCGTAGGATTCCTCCGCATCCAGAATGGACGGGACCCACTCGGCCATGACCCCGGCGGAGATGCCGGCGTGGGGCCGGTCACCCAGGCGGCGGCGGTTCCAGCTCAGGCCGCTCACCACCGAGAACTGCCGGAAGGTCTCGAAGCCGTAGGGCCGTTCTTCGGAGAGGAGGCTTCCGTCCACCTCCCGGGTGTGGGAGCGCCGGTAGCGGGGCCCGAAGTGAGCCTCGAATCCCCCACCCAGTTGCAGCACCATCCGGCTCGACGCATCGAATTGGCTCCGAAGCGCTTCGTAGCGTTGCGGCGGTCCGTCGGCCTCGGTCTCGTTCCCCATGCCGTAGTAGTTGAGGAAGTTGGCCCCCCTGTATCGGACCTCGGTCTCGTTCCGGAACCGCGTGCCGGTCAGCGGCACGTCGAGCTGGGCGTGGAGCCGGGCCTTGGCGGGCGAGGTCGACATCCCCAGCTGCAGGCTCAGCCGGTTCGCGTAGGGGTGCTGCCGGAAGGCGAACCCGGTCCGGCTCGCCCCGACGTCGAAATAGAAGCCCTCGTCGGGGTTGTAGCCGAAGCCGGGCCAGGGGAGCCATCGCGACCCCCAGTCCCTGGGCCGGGCGCCATGCTGTTCGGCCTCCTCGTCCTCGGGCTCGTCCCAGTCCCGCTCGTCGATGCGGGCCCGACCCTCCGCCACGTTGGTGCCCCGGTGATCGTAGTAGCGGGTGCGCCGTCCCTCGGAGCGATCGACGAAGCGGTCGTCCCCGCCGCCGCCCACCACCCGGACCGTCACCGGCCCGGCCTCGCCCTGCACCTCGACGGTGTCGTCGCCGCCCTTCAGGTAGAGCCGGACCTCCTTCGTCTCCCCCGGCACGAAGGTGCGATCGAACCAGGGCTGGGGCCTCGGCTCGCCGTCCCGGAGGTCGTGGATCGCCACCCGCACCCGGCCGTCGGAGCCGTGGTCCACGCGGACCAGCTCGTCCTCGTCGGTGGCCTCCACGTCCACCCACTCCGCCAGGAGCTCGTAGTAGTCCCGGACGAAGGGGAGCAGGTCGTCCCGGCGGGCCCGGAGGTCGCGGCGCAGCTCCTCTCCGATGCGCTCCTCGTACGGGCCGGGCAGGGTGGCCACCGCGGCGTCGATCACCTCCGGCGTGAGCCGGTCCTGGAGCCGCCGTGCCTCGGCCTCGAACTCTCCTGCGGAGAGCTCGGCGAGGATCCGTCGGTCGAGGCCTCGGCCGTTCCAGGAGATGCGGAACGGGCTCGGGTACTCGGGCCCGAACCCCACGTACTGGGGCCAGGGGATGGGGGCGAAGAACCCCACGAGGCCGTCGATCCGGGCCAGGGCCCAGTCCCGGTCCCGGGGCACCGGGCTGAAGAGGAGCCCGTCCCGCCCCGCTACGTCGGCCGCGAAGCCGGCCCACCGCCACTGGTCCGGGTGCCGGTCCCAGTCTCCCACCAGGAAGTCCATGAGGCGGGCGCGCAGGAACGCCCGGGCGTCCACCCGGTTGTCCGAGCCCTCCTCCAGCCGCTCGAACAGGCGCGGGGAGCTCACCACCCGCTCCGCGCCCTCGAAGGAAGCCTCCTCGTCGTCGGCCTCGTCGGGCCGGATCTCGATCCAGCCCAGGAGTCCCGCGAAGTCCTCCCGGAAGTCCCCCAGCCTCGGGTCGTCGGGCAGAACCACCAACTGCGGGCCCGGATTGAACACTCCGACCGAGTCGAGGAGCGGCGAAACCACCATGGCGCTGAGCGGAAGGAGGGACGAGATCTGGTCCTGGAGCACCGACTCCGCCACCGTCCCCCGGAGACCGGGATCGATGCCGCGGGACACGTCCTTGTCCACGGACCGGAAGGTGTAGACCGCGCCGTCTCCGCCCTGGAACCGGAGGGACCGGGTCTGCTGCCCGCCGCCGAGGCGCAGGGGATCCAGCCCGCCGGCGAAGCTGTCCAGGTCCAGGACGACCACCGGGACCGGCGTCTCCCAGAGCTCCCGGTAGCCGGCTCCGAGGACGGCCCGGTGGACCGCACCCGCCTCGTAGCGGCCCTCGGGGGTGACCCACACCGTGTCTCCCGGCGCCTGTCCCAGAAGGGGGGCGGCCACGCAGAGGCTGCAGAGCGCGAGCCCCGGGAGCGACGTGGTTCGGGAGAGCCTCCAGGTGCCGGAGCCGGAGCGGGGAGCGGCGGATCGAGGATTCACGCGAACGAGGGTCGAGAGGAACACCGTCATGGAAGGGTCACCTCCAGAGGCGTGAAAGGAGTCGCAGACGGGTCGCCCTCCCCGGATCACACCGGTGCATCCGACTCGACGGGTACGCCGATCCGAGCCACCAGCTCCTGGAAGCGGGGGTCGTGGCGGAGGGGACTCCAGTTGGGGCTCGTGGCCAGGAAGATGACGGATCCTCGGCGCTGATCCACCGCCCTGGCCAGGTAGTCGAAGGTCCGGTCGAGGTCGCCGAGCCCCCAGTAGATGAGCGCGTAGTCGTTGTCCAGGCCCACCGACGGCGTGCTCTTCCGCCGCTCGTCGAGGTTGGCCAGCATCGCCCGGGCCTCGTCCGTCCGCCCGAGGCGCGCCAGGGCGAGGCCCCGGACCCCCGAGCCCGACGTAGGATCGCCGGTCACCTCGGGCATCCGGTTCCACAGTTCCAGGGCGCTTTCGGCGTCGCCCTGGTGGAGCTTGACGAAGCCGGCTGTCTCGAGTCCCGGTGCGAAGCGATCGTCCAGGGTCAGGACACGCTCGACCTGCTGCCAAGCCTCCTCGGCCCGTCCGGCGGCCAGGAGGGCCACGGCCAGCCCCCGGTTGGCCGGAAGCGACAGGGGGTCGAGGCGGACCGCCGCCCGGTGCTCCTCCACGGACTCCTCGTGCCGTCCCACGGCCTTCAGGTACATGGCGTAGGACGAGCGGGCATCGATGGACCCCGGCGTCCGATCGAGCGCCAGCTCCAGGTATTCCCGGGCGCCGTCGAAGTCCCACTCGTGGAACAGCTTGACCGTGCCCAGGGCCAGGAAGCCCTCACCGGAGTCGGGCTCCAGCTCCAGGGCGTGACGGGCGAAGGCGGCGGCCCTCGGATAGGCGTCCGCCGGGTCCATCTGCCCGACGCTGGCCAGGAACGTGTAGATCACGGCGAGGCGCGAGAAGGGGAGGGCACAGGACGGATCCAGCTCGGCACTGCGCTCCAGGTGCTCCAGGGCCAGCAGCGAGTCCCGGACCGTCCACCGGTTCCAGTGATACCGGCCCTTGAGGTATTCCGTGTAGGCCTCCGTGTCGTGCATGTGCGGCTGGCCCGCCGGCGCCGGACCCGCGGTCGCCGACGTCCCGAAGTGCTCCTCCAGCCGGACGACGATGGCCGCGGAGATCTTGTCCTGGGTCTCGAAGATGTCCTCCAGCGAGCCGTCGTAGGTCTCCGAGAAGAGGTGGTACCCGTCCTCGGCCTCGACGAGCTGGGCAGTGATCCGGACCCGGTCGCCGGCCCGGCGGACGCTCCCCTCCAGGACCGTGCTCACGCCCAGCTCCGCCGCGATGGTGCGCACGTCCTTGTTCTGCCCCTTGAACGCGAAGGAGGAGGTCCGGGCCGTGACCTGCACCCCGGCCACTCGCGTCAGGGCGTTGATGATCTCCTCCGTGATGCCGTCCGCGAAATACTCGGTCTCCGGTTCGACGCTCATGTTCACGAAGGGGAGGACCGCCACGCTCCGCTCCTCCCTTCTCCCCTGCAGGAAGGTCTCCGGATCCGGCACCGTCAGTCCCTCGCTGGCCAGGGCGTGGACCTCGATCTTGCGGGGCACACCCTTCAGCCGGACCCGGCCCAGGGCGAGGGTGGGGAGCTGGGGGTGGTTCGCCAGTTCTTCCTGGAGCCGGTCCGAGATCACCACGCTACCGGGGACCGCGAGGCTCTGCACCCGGGCGGCCACGTTCACACCATCGCCCAGGACGCCGTGATCGTCCTGCAGGACGTCTCCGAGATGGATGCCGATCCGGAGCGGGATCCGGGGCGGCTCACTCAGTCGCTTCTGGATCCGGATCGCCGCCCGGGCCGCTTCCACCGCGCTCGGGAACGAGCTCAAGGTCCCGTCCCCGTAGTACTGGCCCACCCGCCCCCCGTGGCGGCCGACCTCGTCTTCCAGGATCTCCCGCTGCCGATCCCGGAGCACCTTCGCCCGCTGCTCGTCCTCCCGCATGAGGGCTGTGTAGCCCACCATGTCGGTGAACATGATGGCGGCGAGGCGACGAACCATGAACGTCTGGGTACGGGGGCGGACGGCCGGGCACTCCGTGGAATACGTCAGGTCCGCCGGACGTGCCCGGGAGCGAGGGTATGCTAATCGCTCCCCCGCGAAACGGGAATTCGCGTCCCCACGGGGCCGGGGCCCCCGCCCCCGCCGGACCCTGCGTCCGACGGGGACATCGGTGCCCCGGGGGGCTGCCCCACCCCGACGGCCGGCCGGACTAGGAGCCCGGCTCCGGGAGCACCGTGACGGCCGTCACCACCGGAAGGGTGCCGAGGCCGTCGATGAGCGCCTCCTCGGCGGTCTGCAGGTCCGTCAGGAGCCTGGCCGACACCGCCACGGCCCGGCCGTCACGGGGGACGGCGATCGCCGGGGTGATGGGCGCCCGAAGCTCGTGCTGGACCGTGGCGCCCATCTGCCGCCGTGAGCGCTGCAGCATCCCGAACGCCTTGGCCAGGTCGGTCGGGCGGGTGTCCGTCGTGACTAGGATCACGTCGCTGGGCTGATGGGCGGACCGCCGGATGACCATGGCCGAGGCCTCCGGAACGTCGAGGGCCTCCACGAGGGCCACCACCACCACCCGCTCGTCCGCAGTGCCTGCCGCGTGGAGCGACTGGGCCCGGGCGGCGGCGGGAGCGAGGAGCGAGAGGAGCAGTCCGGCCAGGATCGGCAGCCGGAAGGGATTGCATGCGTGCATGGGTCGATCTCCGGTTCGGGGGCGTGGGTTCGCCGGGCCGGCCGGCCCGGACGTCATGTCGTCAGAGCAGCGTGGAGCAGATCGAGTCGTCCACGGGCGTGCATTCCCAGTAGTCGTAGAGGAAGGTGCCGGTCACCGTGTCGTAGACGAGCCACTGCTGGCACTCCTCGCAGCCCGAGTCGCCCGAGTCTAGCCGGGACCGCCCCTTCCGCTCGCTGCAGGGAAAGCGGTCGGAGTGCTGTGAGCTGGTCTGCTGTCGTCCCCACTCCAGGCCGTAGCCCTTGGCGGCGGAGAAGGCGTTCCAGGCGCGGTGGATCGTGTATCCGTCCAGGCGGACGCCGCAGGTACGGTCCGTGTACTGGCGGGTGACGGTGCGCATGAACTGCTCTCCGAGAGGGATTCCGAAGAAGGGGCTCGACTCGGTCTCGAGGAGGGTCCGGCTCGCCAGGACGGACTGCTCGCGCAGGTCGAACACGTCGATCGTGACCTCCATCTCGGCCACGCTGCCGACGTAGTACATGCTGCCCCAGGCCTCGCCGAACTCACCCTTCCGGAAGTTCACCAGCGTCTGGGCGCCACGGATCGAGACCTGGCTCCCCGGATCCCCGTCGTCGGGATCCCCCGGGTCGATGAGCTCGGCCCCGAGTGGGGCGTCCAGGGGATCCGTGGGCGGGGGGTCGTCACACCCGGCCAGCGGCGCGAACAGGAACAGGTACAGAAGGGGCCATCTCATGGTGACCTCCCGGTCGGGGGGGTGGGAGCCCGGATGTCGTCGATGCATCCGGGAGGAAGGGCCGCAACGGCGGTCCGGACGGTGGAGAACTGCCCCGGGCCCTCACGGCCCAGGAGCCGCGTGCCGACGAGGACCAGGGCATCTCCGACCCGTATGGCCCACGGAGGCAGATCGTGGGGGATCCGGCCTCGAGCCCGGACGGACGGCGCCGTCGGGCCGTCGGTGAGCCAGGTGACGGTGCGGGGCGAGGGGCCGGCCGAGACGGTGATCCACCCGTGACCTGCGGGCGTGGCATCCGCATTGGACACGGGCCGGATCTCCTCGATGCCCACGCCGGGGAGAGCCTCGATGGCGGGTGCA
>DATHRY010000152.1:0-5997 GCA_035464715.1 Longimicrobiales bacterium | reverse complement strand
CTCCGTCGCACCCCACCAGCACGTGGTCCGGGTCGGCGGGGTCCTGCCACCAGGCGTGGTTGTCCACGTGCTTGTTGGCCTCGCCCCAGTTCCCCCAGGTGCGGCCCCCGTCCCGGGACACCTGCAGGAAGGTGTCCATGGCGTAGATCGTCCCGGGATCCACGTTGTCCACGTAGATCTCCTGGTAGTACTGGGCCGAGCCCGTGGAGAAGCCGCTCCTGCGGGTCCAGCTCTCGCCCGCGTTCTCCGACGCGTAGAAGCCGCCCTCACCCTGCGGAAGCTCCACCACGGCGTAGATCAGATCCGGCCGGCTCGGAGCGATGGCCAGCCCGATGCGCCCCTTGTCGCCCCCGGGGATCCCCGACTCGATCTGCCGCCAGGTCTCGCCGCCGTCCGTACTCTTCCAGATTCCAGAGCCCGGGCCGCCGTTCACCAGCGTCCACACCCGCCGGGCGCGCTGGTAGGTGGAGGCATACATCACGTCCGGATTCCGGGGGTCCACCACCAGGTCGCTGGCCCCGGTGTGCTCGTCCACCTCCAGGGTGCGGCGCCAGGTCTCCCCGCCGTCCTCCGTCAGGTAGATGCCCCGCTGGCCGCCCTCCCGCCACAGGGGTCCCTGGGCGGCCACCACCACCCGGTCCGGATCCCGGGGATCCACGACGATGCGGGCGATGTGCTCGGTGCTGTCGAGCCCCATCCGCGTGAAGCTCCGCCCCGCGTCCAGCGACTTGTAGATGCCGTCGCCGTAGCCCACAGAGCGCTGGGAGTTGTTCTCCCCGGTTCCCACCCAGACGGTCCCGGAGTTGTTGGGGTCCACCGTCACGGTGCCGATGGAATACGAGCCGTAGCGGTCGAAGATGGGCTCGAAGGTGGTGCCGGCGTTCCCCGTTTTCCACACGCCGCCCGAGGCCGCCGCCACGTACCAGGTGCGGTGGTCCCGGGGGTCCACGGCGACCTCCACGATCCGTCCGCTCATGAAGGCGCCGCCGAGGTTCCGGGCCCGGAGGAACGAGAGGTGGGACGACTCGAGGGTCGGCGCTTCGCCGTTCTGTCCCGTCAGGGGCAGCGCGAGGATCCCCAGGAGGAGCCCGACCAGTGCGGGGGTGCAGCGAGAGGAGGGCGACATGTCCGTGCGGGGCTCGAGCGGAGCGGAATGGCCGCCGGGGTGCGACCATCCACCGGCCCCATGCGGCGAGGACCGATGGCCGCCAAGGTGGGCCCCGTTCCGGGGCGGGGAAAGAGGCGGTCGTGGCCCCCGGCGACGGGGCGGTCCATCGGCATCGCTCCGCGCCCCGGAGCTTCACTGGACGACCTGCCTGGTATTCACACCGGGCGCGGCTCCCACTCCGATCCGCGGGTCGGCTCCCGTCATGGAACCCGGTTGGCGGCCCGGTAGTCGAGGACCCCGGTCATGTGCACCGTGCAGGTCCCGGACGCTGCATCGCAGTCGATGTCCGCCACCGCCGTCCCGGACGCCTCCTCGAACCGTCCGGTTCCCCCGACGAAGGTGTGGGTCTCCTCGCCACCCACGGGTCGCTCGTACACGCCGTGCAGCTCGTCTCCGTTCGCCGCCCGCAAGCGGAGCCGTCCATCCGTGTAGGCCGGCGTCCGGGTTACGACGTCGAACCGGGTGCAATGCTCCGCGAAGCCGGTGAGGTGCCCGAGGTGCGCGGCCCGGCCGTCGATGTCGAAGGCGAGGATGGCGTCCGCCGGTTGGGAGCATCGCCCGTCGAAGGTGCTGCGCCCGAAGAGGGGAGGACCGGCGTCCGGTGCGGGGATCTGATACGCCAGGCGACCCAGGCCGTCCAAGAGGAAGGGCGCGTGCGCGGCCGGGGATACCCATCCCGCAGCGCCCTCGGGCACCGCCGGCCCGCCCTCCTGGACCGTGGTCGGACCCGGATCGGCACACCCGAGGAGGACGAAGGCGGCGAGGAGGGCGGCCCGGACGGGGATGTGTCGGGCTGTCTGGGGTGGGACGCTGCGGGTCATGGGACTCCTCCGTGCTGGCGCGGGTCGCTCGCGCCTCCGGCCGAGGCGCGTCTATGTTGGGGTTACGTGAACGGGCTGAGCGGCACGCCAACCTCTTCTGCCCAGGCACTTCACATGCCGACTGCCACCGATACCACCGACCTCCTGGTGGCCCTCCGCCGGGGTGAGCCGGGGGCGTTGGACGACCTGATGCCCCGGGTGTATGCCGAGTTACATCGGCTGGCCCGGCGGGAGCTGGCTCGACGGGGCCGCCATCCGACGCTGGAGACCGCGGGTCTGGTCCACGAGGCGTACCTCAAGCTCGTCGACCAGACCCGTGTGGACGTGGCGGACCGGGCCCATTTCCTGGCTGTCACGGGTCGGGCCATGCGACAGGTCGTGGTGGACCGGGCCCGCCGGCGGCAGGCGAAGAAGCGGGGCGGGCATTGGAGGCGGGTGCCGCTGGACGACGCCCCCGCCGTCCCCCCGGAGCAGGTGGCCGAGCTCGTGGCCCTGGACGAAGCCCTCACCCGACTCGAGCGCCTCGACCCCAGGCTCGGGCAGGTCGTGGAATGCCGGTACTTCGCCGGGATGTCGATCCAGGAGACCGCCCAGGCTCTCGGTCTGGCGCCCCGCACGGTGGACCGGGCGTGGCAGAAGGCCCGCGCCTGGCTCCATCATGAGATCGATGCGTCCGAGTGACCTGAGCCCGGAGCGTTGGCGACGGATGGATGCCCTTCTGGATGCGGCCCTGGACGTCCCGCCTCCGGAACGGCAGGCCTTCGTCGACGAGGCCTGCCGGGGGGACCCGGACCTCCTGGGACGGATGGACGAGCTCCTGCGCGCCCAGGCCACACCCGGCGGGCCCCTGGACCGGCCTCTCGACGTCACGATCCTGGCGTCGGGGTGGGAGCCCCGGCTCGGTGCCGGCGATCAGGTGGGCCCGTTCCGGATTCTCGGGGAGATCGGGCGGGGTGGGATGGGGGTCGTCTTTCGGGCCGAGGACACCCGACTCGGGCGCACCGTGGCCCTGAAGATGCTGCGGCCCGAAGGGCCGACGGCCCCGGCCGACGAGGACCGGCTCCTGGCGGAGGCCCGGGCAGCTTCCGCACTGGACCATCCGAACGTGGCGACGCTCCACGAGATCGGTCGCACGGAGGAGGGGGACCGCTATCTCGTCTTCGCCTACTACGAAGGGGAGACCCTGGCCCAGAGGATCGCGCGAGGACCCCTCCCGCCCGACGAGGCGTGGAGGGTGGCTCGGGCTCTGGCGGCCGGGCTCGCCGCGGCCCATGCCCGGGGCGTCATCCACCGGGACGTGAAGCCTTCGAACGTGCTCCTGACCCGCGACGGCGGGGTGAAGCTCCTGGATTTCGGGGTGGCCCGGGTGGCGGATCCGGACCCCGGCGGCCCGCTGGTGCCGGGGACGGCGGCCTACATGAGCCCGGAGCAGGCCGAAGGAAGAGGGGCAGACGTCGCGAGCGACCTCTGGTCCGTCGGGGTGGTGCTGTACGAGATGCTCACCGGGCGGCGGCCTTTCGACGGTTCCTCGCTCGCCCAGGTCCGGAAGGCCGCCTCCAAGGGTCCGGACATGGCGCGGTTTGAGGGGGGCCAACCCCGGACGGGGCTCGACGCAGTCGTCCGGCGGTTGCTCCAGGTGGCGCCGGTGGAGCGCTACCCCGATGCGGAGGCGCTCATGCGGGCCCTGGACGACGGGCGGCCCGTCGCCGTGCGTCCGGAATCCGGCGCCGCGACGGCGGAACGATCCCGGCGAAGGTCCTGGGCGCCGTGGGCGGGAGCCTTCGTCGTGGGCGGGGCTCTGGTCTCGACAGTGCTGGCGTACGGGCGCAACCGGGCCACGCCGGACGGCCCACCGGGCCGGAGGGTCCAGGACACGTCGCCCACATTGTCCACCGCCGCCGAGGCCGCACCCGCGGGCGTCGATCCGGAAGCCTACGACGCCTACTTGCGGGGGGTCTTCAGTCTGGACCGTCGAAGCCCCGAAGGATATGCCATGGCCGAGCGCTTCCTGCGCCGTTCCCTCGAGGTCGACTCCGCCTTCGCCCCGACCTGGGCCGCGCTGGCCGAGACCTACGGGTCCGCCGCCTTCTTCGGGCTCCGTCCACCCTCCGAGGCCCTTCCCCTGGTCCGGCAGCTGGTGGAACGCGCACTGGAACTGGACCCGGACCAACCCGACGCGCTGGTCACCCTCGCCGCCGTCCGACTGTTCGGGGATTGGGACTGGGCGGGGGCCGAGGCATCGGCCCGCCGAGCCCTGAGCCTACGGCCCGATCATGCCGAGGCCCACCGCATCCTCTCCGAGGCGCTGGCGGTCCAGGGACGGCTTCCGGAAGCACTGGCCGCGGTCGATCGGGCCAGCGAGCTCGAGGGGGGCAGCCAGTTCAGCGCCTTCCGACCCGCGGTCACCCGCTACTATCTGAGGGATTTCCGCGGCGCGGCGGAGGTCGCTCGCGAGGGCCTCTCGTTCTTCCCCGAGTTCTGGCAGGGCCATTGGCTGCTGTGCCTGTCGTTGGCGGGGGACGCCCGGGCCGGAGACGCCCTGCCCGCCTGCCACGAAGCCGTCGACCGCTCCGACCGGACACCCATGGCGCTCGGGGCGCTGGGCTTCGCGGAAGCGCTGGCGGGGGATCCGGTGGCCGCCCGGGGAATCGTCGCGGAGCTGCGCGACCGGAGCGCACGGGAGTACGTCGCGGGAAGCTTCGAGGCGATGATCCATGCCGGGCTCCAGGAGCGGGATGCGGCCTTCCGGGCGCTGGAACGGGCGGTGGAGCAGCGGGACCTCACGCTGATCCACCTCAGGGACCACGCCTTCTTCGACGGCCTTCACGACGACCCCCGGTTCGCGGGCCTTCTCGACCGGATCGGCATTCCCCCGATGCCCTCGGCGAACTCCGGTGGGGCCGACTCGCCGAGGGCGGAGGAGGACGACTCCCGCGGAGGTCATTGACCCCGACGAGCGCCTCGTCTTAGCGTCATTCTCGCACGGCCACCGACACGGACATCCGTGCGTCCCCCGCCTGGCCACAGGACCTCCGCCATGTCGAAGATCGCTCATCTGGAAGGGCCCGCGATCACCGTCGCGACGGACCTACCCTACCGAGACTTCGTCCAGGACCACCTCCGGCCCCGTCGACCGGTGCTTCTGAAGGGGGCGATGAAGAGCATGCCTGCGGGGGGCTGGACTCCGGAGTCGCTCAGGGACCGGTTCGGAGACAAGCGCTTCCGCATCGATGGCCAGGATGTCCGATTCGGGGACTTCATCGATCGGGTCGTGAACGCCACGCCCGACGATCCGCCCCCTTACCTCCGGAACGTGGGGGTGGAGGCGGACTTCCAGGAGCTGATCCCGGATCTCGAGCCGGGGCTGCCCTACACGCAGTCCAACTGGCGCTTCTCCCGCACCCTTCCGGGGTGGTGGTTCCGGTCGAAGACCACCTTCTGCCAGTTCTTCTTCACGGGGCCGGGACGGGGCTTCCCCTTCATGCACGTCGACTACCCGCCCATGCACACCTTCAGCGCCCTCAGCTATGGCCGGAAGGAGTGGCTGCTCTTCGGACCCGACCAGACGCCCTACGTCTACGCCGGGTCGAAGGACGGCTGGGAGATGGTCTCGGCGGTGGACAACCCCTTCGACCCGGACCTCGAGACGTACCCGAAGTTCGCCAAGGCCCGAGGGACGGTGGTCATGCAGGAGGCCGGGGACGTCATCTTCGTCCCCAGCGGGTGGTGGCATACGACCCGGAGCCACACGCCCACGATCGCGGTGGCCTGGGACCACCTGTCGGCCAGCTCCTGGAAGCCCTTCCTGACCCACAAGCTCGAGTCCGAGGCCTTCAACCAGAAGAGCGGCGCCTACCGGGCCGCCGCGAGAGCCTACCTGGCCGTGGTGGGGATGGGGCTGAGGGTCCGGGAGTCGTTCGTGAGGGGTGAGGGGCGGGCCGGACGGATCGCGTAAGCTCCGCCGGCCGCGACCCGCGCGACCGCACGGATTCTTTGCGATCCCGGTGG
>DATHRY010000151.1:0-41404 GCA_035464715.1 Longimicrobiales bacterium | reverse complement strand
TTCGCCTGCGGCGGTCCCCTGGACGCCCAGATGGACCACGGCGCCCACGGCATGCCCATGTCCGGCGGCTGGCGCATGCCCCCCATGCAGATGGAGATGCCGATGCTCCCGGGGCTGGAGGGGGTGGTCCCCGTGGTGGAGCCGATGCTCCCCGGCGCGGGGATCGACCCGGCCACCCTCCCTGAGGCCGTGCCGTCCCAGGTCGTGCCCATGGCCGACGGGGACACGCTGGACATCTCCGTGTCGATGGTGCGCCGGAGCCTGGCCGGCCACACCCTCGCCATGTTCGGCTACAACGGCCAGTACCCCGGCCCCCTCATCCAGGCCCCACGGGACGCCACGCTCACCATCCGGGTGACGAACGACATCCAGATGCCCACGACGGTCCACTGGCACGGGATCCGGCTGGACAACGCCTTCGACGGGGTGCCGGGCGTCACCCAGGACCCCATCGGCCCCGGCGAGTCCTTCACGTATCAGGTCCACGTCCCCGACGCTGGCATGTTCTGGTACCACCCCCACATGCGGGAGGACGTGCAGCAGGACCTCGGCCTCTTCGGCAACCTCCTGGTGACGTCGCCGGATCCCGACCATTACGGGCCCGTGCACCGGGAGGAGATCCTGGTCCTGGACGACATCCTCCTGGACGACCAGGGCCTCCTGCCCTACGGCGCCTCGGCGCCGACCCACGCCCTCATGGGCCGCTTCGGCAACGTGCTCCTCGTGAACGGGGGCACGGACCGGGCTCTCGAGGTGCGACGGGGCGAGGTGGTCCGGTTCTACCTGACGAACGTCGCCAACACCCGGACCTTCAACGTCCGCTTCGACGGCGCCCGGGTGAAGGTCGTGGCCTCGGACGTCGGCCGGTACGAGCGCGAGCAGTGGGTGGAGAGCGTCGTGATCGGTCCGGCGGAGCGCTACATCGTGGACGTGCGGTTCCCGGAGGCGGGCCAGGTGGCGGTGGTCAACGCCATCCAGGCCGTGAACCACGTCCGGGGGACCTTCGCGCCCCAGGTGGATACGCTGGTCCGGGTCACGGTGGGGCCGGACTCCGCCGAGCCGGACCTGGGGCAGGCCTTCTCGGAGCTGCGGGCGCACCCGGCGGTGGCCGAAGAGGTCGGGCCCTACCGCGCCTGGCTGGAGCGGGAACCGGACCACCGGATCGAGACGACGGTCCGGATCCGGGACCTCCCCCTGCCCATCGTGCAGATGATGGAGATGGACACCCTGTACGTTCCGCCCATGGAGTGGAACGACGCCATGCCGATGATGAACTGGCTCTCCACGGGGGAGCAGGTGGAGTGGATCCTCCGTGACCCGGACACCGGAGCCGAGAACGAGGACATCGACTGGCGCTTCCAGGTGGGCGACGTGGTGAAGATCCGGGTGCACAACACGCCCGACTCCTTCCATCCCATGAACCACCCCTTCCACATCCACGGGCAGCGCTTCGTGGTCCTGGCCATGGACGGCGTCCCCAACCCGAACATGGTGTGGAAGGACACAGCCATCGTTCCGGTGGGCTCCACCATGGACCTGGTGGTGGAGATGTCGAATCCCGGCACCTGGATGGCTCACTGCCACATCGCCGAGCACCTCCACGCGGGGATGATGTTCTCCTTCACGGTGGACCCGGCCGGCGCTCCCGGGGGTTGAACCGGGGTCCGTCGTCCCGTCCTGCGCACGTCTGCCGGAGGTGCCCATGCGCGCCCGCGTCTCCTTCCTCGGGGCCCTGATGATCCTCGGCCTCCTGGGCGTGTCGCCCCGGGCCACGCTGGCCCAGGACGAGCGCTCCGCCCCGGATCCGGCCCAGCCGCCGGCCGTGGAGCTGGTTCTGGCCGTCGGCGGGGAGGAACGGGAGCCCATCGGCGTGGCCGAGGCCTTCCCGGCCGACGTCGGCACCGTCTACGCCTGGCTCCGGGTGACCGGTGCCGCCGGGGGCGCGGTGGAGGTGGTGTGGCGGCACGGCGAGCAGGAGTTCGTGGTGCCGCTGGAGATCGGGAGCGCGGCCTGGCGCACCTGGAGCAGCAAGCGCATCCCGGCGGAGTGGACCGGCGACTGGTCGGTGGAGGTCCGCCACGAGGGCTCGATCCTGGCCTCGGCGAACTTCACGGTGGGCTGAGGGGCCCGGACCCCTCGAACCCGAACGACGAAACGGGGGACGGCCGTCTCGGCCGCCCCCCGCCCTTCTTCTCCCGTCCGGGCCCGGGTCAGCGCTCCTGCGTGACGCGCTCGCCCTCGCCGAAGGGGGTCCCGAGCGGTCCGCGCCACTCGACCCGCTCGGCCCGGTCGATGCCCAGCTCGAAGTCGATGTTCACGGCCAGCTCCACTCCGAAGAGGACGCCCTCACGGTAGAGGCCGGGGTTGAAGCGGCCTTCGCCCGCGGGCACGAGCTCGAAGGTCAGGTCGTCTTCCGGGTGGATCCCGAAGGGCAGGCGCCCCTTGAGCTTCCCGTCCTCCTCGAACACCTCGAGAAGCCCGGTCTCCGGCCAGCCCACGGCCGTGTTCATGTGCATCTCGTAGCTGCCCACGTACATGCCCAACTCCTCGGCGGTGAGGGCCGCGGCGGCGCTGGGCTCGACCAGGACCTGCATGGGCACCGCGGTGGCGCCCCACTGGAACTGCAGGATGGCGGCGTCTCCCCGGACGTTCGGGAACGACCAGGTGAGGAACTCGCTGTGCTCCGCCTGCACCGGCTCCGCGGAGATGTGGATCTGCTCGTCGGTCGAGTCGGGCTTCATGAAATGCATGAGCTCGGCCGTGGGATTGAGCGTGACGGTGAACCGGTCCGGCCGGGGAATGGCCCAGACGGAATAGGTCCCGGCGGGCACGTCGACGCCGTTGATCCGGACATCCCGGTCCGCCGTGAAGGTCGTGGCCCAGTTGGCCCCGGGGGTCCAGACGCCCTCCCAGGGGACCAGGGCACCGAAGAGGTCCCGGCCCCGGGCCGAGGGGCGGGCGTAATCCACGGTCAGCGTCGTGCCGTCGATGGTCTGCTGGACCATGGCACGCTCGCTGGCCCGGATCTGGGCGTCGGCGGCCAGGGCCGTGAAGACGACGAGTCCGGCCGTCATCGCGACCATCAAGAGGAGCGAGCGGAAGAGCTGCTGCGTATGGGAAACCATTTGGGGGGTCCTCCACGGATGGGTGTGGTCTCGAGGGGTCCTTCACCGCTAGATGGCGCAAAGGAGATCCCGGAACGCTCACCGCCGACCCCCACCCCTCGTTGACATATTTGTCCATCGTGGATATATCCATGATGAATACTTCACCTCGACCCGCCACGCCCATGTCCGAACCCGACCCGAGCCTTCCCCTGCGGCCCCCGGTCTTCCACATCCTCCTGGCCCTCTCCACCGAGCCCCGGCACGGACTGGGGATCGCCGACGAGGCCGAGAGCGCGTCTCAAGGGGTGGTCCGGCTGGGCCCCGGCACCCTCTACCGCTCCCTGGACGAGATGGCCGGGGACGGCCTGGTGGAGCCCGTGCCCCCGCCGGATCCGGAAGCGGATCCCCGCCGGAAGTACTACGGCATCACGGGAGCGGGCCGCCGACTCCTCCAGGCCGAGGTCTCCCGGCTCGAACGCCTGACCCGGCACGCCCGGGCGCGCCTGGCGGGTGACGAGGTGGCCGGGTGATGCACCCACGCCTCCTCCTCCACCTCCTTCCGGCCGACCTGCGGGAGCGCCACGGAGAGGAAATGAAGGCGCTGGTCGACGCCCGGGTGGAGCGGGCCGGCGGTCCGCCGGCCCTGGGGGAGTGGGTGCGGCTCGGCGGGGACGTGGCGCGGACGTGGATGCAGGTGATCCGGAGTGGGCACCAACCGAACCAGGGACGACGGGAGGGATGGATGGGTGCGTTTCGACAGGATGTGCGGCATGCGGTCCGGCGGCTGACCCGGACCCCGGTCTTCACGCTGGGTGCGGTCCTCATCATGGCGGTAGCCATCGGGGCCAACACGGCGGCCTTCACGGTCGCGGACCGCATCCTCTTCACGCCTCTTCCCTACGACGAGCCGGACCGGGTCGTCTACATCTACCAGGATTCCGACGACGGCGAGCCCACCTCGTCGTCCTTCCCCGCCTACCGGGACCTGCGGGAGCTGGATCAGGTGTTCGAGTCGGTGGCCGCCACCTCCCCGGACGGGGTCGTCATGGGTCAGGGCGAGGGGCGCACGCCCCTCACCGTGGAGTTCGCGACCGCGAGTCTGCTGACCACCCTGGGCCTCCAGCCGACCCGGGGACGCTGGTTCGACGAGACGATGGACCAGGTGGGAGCCGGCCACTTCGCCGTGGTCAGCCACGCCGCCTGGACCCGCCGTTTCGGCGCGGATCCCGCCATCGTGGGACGGGTGCTCGAGCTGAACCGGCAGCCCGTGACCGTCATCGGCGTCGGCCCCCGGCACTTCAACTCCACCGGGGGAATCGCCACGACGGACCTCTGGCTCTCGATCTCGACGGTGGGCGTCAACGGTGACTTCCGGGTCGGCAACCTGGACCGGCGGGAGGACCACTGGTACCAGGTCCGGGGACGCCTCGCTCCCGGCGTCGGGATCGAGCAGGCCCGGGAGGCCGCCGACGCGCTGGCCTTGCGGCTGGGGGAGGAGTTCCCCGAGCTCAACGAGGGCCGACGACTCCACGTCTTCCCGGCCGCCTCCGTCCGGAGCCACCCGCTGGCGGACGCCACCCTCACCTCCGGCACGGCGCTCCTGATGGCCGTGGTGGGCTTCGTGCTCCTTCTGGCGGTGACGAACCTGGGCAGCCTCCTCCTGGTCCGGGGGCTGTCCCGGACGCCCGAGGTCGCGGTGCGCCGGGCCCTCGGCGCCGGATCCCGGCGGGTGGCGGGACTCTTCTTCGCCGAAGCCTTCCTCGTGTCCCTGGCGGGGGGCCTGGCCGGGCTCGCCCTGGCGGCATGGCTCGTGTCCCTCTCGAACGGCGTCACCCTGCCCCGCCCGTTCGCCGGCACCCTCGACCTCCGGATCGACGGCAGCGTGCTGGCCTTCAACCTGATCCTCGTCCTCGGCGCCGCCCTCTTCTTCGGGTGGGCTCCGGCCCTGAACTCCCTCCGGACGGACGTATCGGGCTCGCTCAGGGACGATCGGGGCCTGACCGGCGGCGGCCGGAAGATGTCCCTGATCCGGAACGGGCTCGTGGCTGGGCAGGTGGCGGTCTCGTTGGTTCTCGTCGTCGCGGCCGCGCTGACCCTCCGGAGCCTCGACGCGTACGGGCGGGTGGACGTGGGGGTGGACGCCGACGCGGTCGCGGTCCTGGCCACGGACTTCGGGGAGGCCGGGATCGAACCCGGGCCCCGTGGCGTGGCCCTGACCGAGCTCCAGGATCGCGTGCGTGCCCTCCCCGGAGTATCCGACGTGGCTCTGGCCACGCGGGTCCCCGTGCAGCCCGGCGGGACGACCACCACCGTGGTGGAGAGCTACGAACCCGCCGCGGGCACGGGCTCCGTGGAGCTTCCCTGGACGCTGGTCACACCGGGGTATTTCCGGACCCTCGGCATCCCGGTCCTGGCCGGCCGGGTGTACACGCCCGATCAGGTGGGCACCGGCGAGCCGATGGTCGTGGTGAACGAGACGGCCGCGGAGCGCTTCTGGGGAGGAGCCGACGCGGCCATCGGACGCCGCATCTGGCCCCAGGGGGCGCCGGACAGCTGGCGGCCGGTCGTAGGTGTGGTGGCGGATTCCCGGATCAACAGTCTCGACGAGCCGCCCACACCCATCCTCTACTACCTCATGGGCGAGACGGGCGTCGCGGTGCCTCAGGTGCTCGTCCGGACCGAGGGGGATCCCGCCGCGCTGCTCACGGGGCTCCGGGCGGCGCTCCGAGAGGTCGACGCGGGGCTGCCCGTGGCCCGGCTGTCCACCCTCGAGGACCACCTGGGCGACGTCATGGCCATGCCGCGGCTGACCGCACTGATCCTGGCCGGGTTCTCCCTCATGGCCCTGGTGCTGGCCGGAATCGGCATCTACACGGTGGTCTCCCTCTCGGTGGCGAGCCGCAGGGCCGAGATCGGACTCAGGATGGCGCTGGGTGCGGGTCGGAGCGAGGTGGTGCAGATGGTGGTGGGCCGGGTCCTGATCACGGTGGTGGCGGGGCTGGTCCTGGGTGGCCTGGTGGTGACGGCGCTGGCTCCCCAGGTGGGGGACCTCCTGTTCGGGGTGCGGCCGCTGGATCCCGTGGTCCTCTTCGCCGCCCTGGCCGTCCTGGCCGCGGCCGTGGTGGGGGCCTCCTGGATCCCCGCCCGGCGCGCCGCCCGCCTGGACCCGGTGGACGCCCTGCGGTTCGGCGAGTGATCCCGGGGCCCGCCCGGCTCCTCCCGGGCGGGCCTTCGACCCTGGCCCGAGGCCCGGGACGGTTCCCAGAGGCGGAGCGTCCCGGACGGATCCCCCCGCCCGCCGTCCCGCCCGCCGCCTGCGCGTTTCCCGTGCTCGGCAACGGCCCCCACCGGGTGGGGCGGGACCCCCTCGGGGCCTGCACCGCGTAGTCGCAGCCCCGCGCCATCATCTTGTTGCGGCTCCGCATCGCTCTGCGGGTACGCCGCCCCGGGCGCCACCCCTGGAAGTGCCTGCGGAACGACGTATTCTTCCGCATCCGGCATTCTTTTCCGGTGTGGTCTACAACTTGCAAATCCAAGCGGCGGAGGAATCGAATGGTCCTTACGGACGATCGGCAGAGGATTCGAGCGCTGCCGGGCGGGCCAGGTCGGGCCTACAAGGCCATGGGCTGGATCGGACTTGGATTCCTCGTGGTGGGCTGCCTGGACTTCGGTCTGGTCTGGGTGCCGCCCCAGTTCGGGAACCTCGAGTGGAGGTTCTCGGCTGCGGCCCAGGGGCTCGGGACCTTGCCGGTTCCGACCCTCGGACTGGCCCTGATGACGGTGGCGGGGTTCCACGCCCGACGGCGTTGGTGGCCCGTGCTGGCCGGAGTCGCGGCAGTCCTTCTGGGACTCGCAGTGCTGGGCACCGTGGGCATGTGGACGCCCTCGGTCCCGCTGGTGTTGGAATCGATACCGGCGGAACAGCGCACGGGATTCTACAGATCCCTGGGACGGATGGCCGTGCAGTCGCTGGCCTACCCGCTGATGTTCGGATACCTGGCGTGGATGGGACTCAGATACGGGCCCTCGATCCCCACCAGGTGAGCCTACAACCACGCAGGAGGAGGTCTGAATGAGGAGTCTGATTCGTCTGGGGATGCCCGCCGCAGTGGCAGCCATGCTGGCGCTGCCGGCCGGGCTCGTCGCCCAGGATACGTCCATCGCGGGGCCCGACGCGCAGACGTTCCGATCCGCGTGGCAGGCTCCCGGGGGCCTGGCTGACGGCCTGGCTCCCGTCGGCTTCGGTCTGAGCAGCCTCGACGGCCTGTCGCTGTCGGACATGACCATCAGCTCCCGGTTCGGCAACAGCGCCGCGTCGGAGCTTCTGGGCGGTCCGCAGCTGTTCGGGGCGCGGGCTCCCGACAACTGCTCGGACAACTGCACCGAGGTGCCCGAGCCGGCTACCGGCGGCCTGCTGATGCTGGGGCTTCTGGCCCTCGGCGTCGTGGGCGTCCGGCGGAACGCGCCCGAGGGCGCGCCCATCGGGGCCTGACGGAAGAGTTCCCACCGTTGCGGGTTCTGAGGAGGTGTTCGTCGGGGGACTGACCCTTCCACCGCACGGTGTTCACCAGGGGTCTCGGCTTCGGCCGGGGCCCCTGGATCCGTTGGTACGGGTGCCCGGACCCGACTTCGCGGCGGGGACCGCGCGGGAGCGCGCCGGGATCGGGAGCCCCTACCCCCGGCCCCCCGGGTCAGCCCTGGGGACGATCCTCAAAGCCGGGCTCTGCCACAGGCAGTGCCTCGAGGAGGCTCCGGGGGTCCACGCTCGTGGTCCCGTAGCGGACCACCCAGTGGAGATGGGGGCCGGTGACCCGGCCGGTGGCCCCCACCCGGCCGATGGGCGTGCCGGCCACCACGGTGTCCCCGGCGCTCACGAGTTGTTCGCTCAGGTGGAAGTAGCCGCTGATGAGCCCCGCCCCGTGGTTCAGGTACACGATGTTCCCCGCCAGGAGGAACTCGTCCACGAGCTCCACGACGCCCCGAGCGGTCGCATAGACGGTGTCTCCGGGCTCGCCGTCCAGGTCGAGGCCCATGTGCCGGCTGGAGACCTGGCCGTTGAAGACCCGGCCGTTGCCGAACCCGCTGGTGACCCGGTCCTCCCGCGGGATCCGGACGGTGCCGTCCCAGAGCCGGGGTGTCCGGTGCGACGCGGCGCTCACGGCCCGGGCCTTCGCTGCGTCCCTGGCTCGGCGGGCCTGGTCGGCGGAGTCGGGTGGCGAACCGAAGCGCGGCGCCACCGTGAGCTCCTCGTGCCGGTAGCTCCCCGCGGCCACAGGGATCTCCGTCCGGGCCGTCTCGGTGCGGCCGTCGGCGTACCGGTAGCGGAGCGTGGCCGGCAGCCGGCCCGAGGCGTCGATGGGAATCCCGGCCAGGGCCTGGAATCCCCCGTCGGCTCTCCGCTCGAAGTGCAGGGCCTCGCCACCCACGTCCCCTTCGACGCCCCTCAGCTCCGCATCCGCGCCGGCCTCGATCACGATCCGGAAGAGACGTCCCTGAACCGGCTGGCCAGGGTCCCAGGACGCCCGGGGAGCGGCCCCCGGCGCCGCCTGTGCGATGAGTGTGCCGGGAGTCCATCCGGGGAGCAGGGCGGCCCCCAGCAGGAGGGGGAGCGCGCGGCGGAATGCGAGGGTCACCGTGAGGCTCATGAAGTTTTCTGAAGATAAGTCTGTCGCAATCGCCGGAACGATGCCATTGTGAGGTCCCAACGGTCTTCGCAATCCTCGACCTTCGCAACCCTGCGTCCCGTGATCCGTCACTTCTCACCCACCGTGTCGCCGCCGTCCTCGCAGGTGGAGAACGGCCTTCGGGTCCTGATTCTGCAACGGGGTCGCCTCGTGGAGAGGTTCGGCCCACTCGAGGTTCACGAGGTGGACGGGGCGTTCTTCGCCCTCCGGGGGACGACCCTCCGGGTGCTCGGTCCCTTCGGCGGCCTCGACGACCTGTTCCTGCGTATGGGCACCCGGCTCTTCCGTCGGGGCTCCAACGCCGTGTACGAACTCGAGGGCTGGGTCTTGTCGGTCGACGGCGAAGGGTACGTGGCCGGGCCGTATCCGGACTTCGACGAGTGGGTCTGGACCGAGGCCGAGACCGTGTCCCGCGAGGCTCTGGTCTCGGGCGGGAGCGGCGTTCGACGGCACCGCTACGTCCACCAGTGGCAGGAGCTCTACTTCCTGACGGTGGATCCCCTGCCCTGCGCCGCGGTCTGCTTCCCGTCCGTGGAATCGGCGCTGGCCCACGGTCGGAGACTCGCGTTCCTTCCCTTCGGCTCCCGCGCCGACTGAGCCCCAGCGGCCGGTTCCGGGAGTGACCGACCCGTCCGAGCGGCACCGGCGTCTGGCCCGGGCCGTAGGACGCTGGGAGGGAGGCGAGGACGCCCCGGGCGCCGACGGGACCACCGACGCCCGGGCCGTGAGCGAGACCCGCATGGTCGCCGGCGGTCGGATCCGGGTCACCGACCACCGGCACGAGGTCGCGGGCGAGACCACACTGGAAGGGCATTCCGTCACCACCTGGGACCCGGCCCGGGAGGCGTGTGTGATGTACTGGTTCGATGCCGAGGGCGGGCCCCCGGTGGAGTACGTGGGCGACTTCGACGGGGACCTCCTGATCCTGGACGGACCCGGGCCCGAGGGCAGCCACCTCCGTCACGTCACCGACTTCCCGGATCCCGACACGATGCGGACCCGGTCGTACCTCTCGACGGCCGGCGGCGCGTGGTCGCACGTCTTCACGGGTCGCTACCACCGGGTGTCCACACCGGAGAGCTGATCACGGCGAGCGGTTCGTGCGGGGGTTCGCGCCTCATGTGATGAAGCCCCCCAAGACCCGAGCTCTCGTGGAGGACCCGTGAACCGCACGCACCGCATCCTGGCTCTGGTGGCCCACCCTGGCGACGAGGCCCTGGGCCTGGGCGCCGTCCTGGCCCGCTATGCCGACGAGGGCGCCGGCGTCCACCTGCTGTGCGCCACCCAGGGTGAGGCCGCGCCGTTCGGAGGCTCGTCCCGTGGGGCGTTTCCCGGTCCGGTCCTGGCCCGCATGCGGGAGCGTGAGCTGGAGGATTCCGCCGCGATCCTCGGCCTCAGGGACGTCCGGATGCTGGGGCACCCCGATGGAGGCCTCGCCCGGGTGGAGCCGTTCCGGGCCCAGATGACGGTGGCTGCCGAGATCCGGCGCATCCGTCCGCAGGTGGTGCTCCTGATCGGGCCCCACGCCCTGTGGGGACATCCGGACAACGTGGCCCTGTCCCAGACGACGCTGGGCGCCGTCCTCGCCGCCGCCCGTCACTCGGCGCCGGTGAGCGGAGGTCATGCGCCTCATGCGGTGCGGAAGGTCTACGAGCTGGGCTGGACGGCTGCGACCCGGACCGCGGTCGAGCGGTCCGCCCAGGCGGGGGCCCGCCGACACACCCCGGCGGCGATCGCCCTTCCGGAGTGGATGGTCCACGCGAGCCTGGACACCCGGCGCCACGCCGAGCGGGCCCTGGAGGCCGTGGACCGATACCGGTCGCAGGCCATGCTGCGGGCCGGCGCCGCCCACACGTCCCGGGACGACGTGCTTCGGGCCTGGGCCCGGGCCGACTTCTCCCGGACGCTCTCCACCGTCGCGGTCCCGGAGGGAATCGAAGACGATCTCCTGGCGGGCGTGCGGGTCCCGTTGATCGGGGGAGCGCGGGCCGCCGCCTGAGCCCACCGCGGAGCCGGGTGGGGCTGTTAGATTCTCCCGCCATGATCTCCGTATCCAACCTCGCCAAGTCCTACGGCGACCGCGTCCTGTTCGAGAACGTCTCCCTGCAGCTCAATCCGGGGGAGCGGTATGGCCTCGTGGGCGCGAACGGCGCCGGGAAGACCACCTTGCTGAACATCCTCGGGGGCTTCGAGGAGGCCTCCGACGGCCAGGTGTCCCTACCCCGCGACCTTCGACTGGGCGTCCTGCGGCAGGACCAGTTCCTGTATGAGGACACTTCGATCCTGGGCGTGGCCCTCATGGGCAACCCCGAGCTCTGGGAGGCCATGGTCGAGAAGGAGGAGCTCCTGGCCCACGCGGCCGCCCACCCGGACGACCCCTTCGACGCGGATCGTTTCTCCCGCCTGGAGGAAACGGTCCAGCGCCACGACGGCTACACGGCCGAGGCGCGGGCCGCCACGATCCTCGAGGGGCTGGGTCTTCCCACCGAGATCCACCGCAGTCCCCTCTCCACCCTGTCCGGCGGGTTCAAGCTCCGTGTCCTGTTGGCCCAGGTCCTGGCGGCGGATCCGGACGCCCTCCTCCTGGACGAGCCTACGAACCATCTGGACATCCTGTCGATCCGGTGGCTGGAGAAGTTCCTGGCGGAGTTCGCCGGCCCCGTGGTGGTGATCTCCCACGACCACCGGTTCCTGGACAACGTGTCCACGCGGATCCTGGACGTGGACTACCGCACGGTGACCCTCTACACCGGGAACTACTCGGACTTCACGACCCAGAAGCGGGAGGAGCGGGAGCGTCGGGAGAAGGAGATCGAGGCCCGGGAGAAGGAGATCTCCCACCACCAGGAGTTCGTTGACCGGTTCCGGGCCAAGGCAAGCAAGGCGCGGCAGGCCCAGAGCAAGCTGCGGATGATCGAGAAGAAGGCCGCCTCCCTGGAGGCGCTCCCGGGCAGCTCCCGGCGTTATCCGGTCTTCCGGTTCGAGCCCCGTCGTCCCAGCGGACGTGAGGTCCTCAAGGCCAAGGGGATCCGGAAGGCCTTCGGCGACAAGGAGGTCCTGCACGGCGTCGACCTGGTGGTGGAGCGTGGCGACCGGTTGGCGATCATGGGCCCCAACGGGATCGGGAAGTCCACCCTCCTGAAGATCGTCGTGGGCGACCTCCAGGCGGACGCCGGGACCTCGGCGTGGGGATACGAGGCCCACGTGAGCTATTTCGCCCAGGACCACCAGGAGGCGCTGGAGGACGAGTCCGGGACGGTGGAGAGCTGGCTGTGGAGCTTCTGTCCCGAGCGGGACCGGGGCTTCGTGCGCGGGCAGCTCGGCTTGATGCTCTTCAGCGGGGACGACGGCAAGAAGAAGGTGGCGGCCCTCTCGGGGGGTGAGGCGGCCCGCCTGGTCTTCGCGCGGATCGCCCTTGAGCGGCCCAACGTCCTGGTTCTGGACGAGCCCACGAACCACCTGGACCTGGAGTCCATCGAAGCCCTCGTGGAGGCCCTGTCGGACTACGACGGGACGCTGATCCTGGTCTCCCACGACCGCTGGTTCGTCCGTCAGCTGGCCACGCGTATCGTGGAGATCACGCCCGCCGGGATCACCGACTACAAGGGCACCTACGAGGAGTACGTCCACGCCTCGGGGGACGACCACCTGGACGCGGACGCGGTGGTCCTGCGGGCGCGGCGGGAGAAGCGCGGTCGGAAGCGGGCCGAGAAGGAGTCCGGGGGTCGGGGGGACGGTCCCTCCGGCGGCAACGGGAGGTCGGCGCAACACGAGGAGCGGGAGGCCCAGCGCCGACGGAAGGGCCTCGAGCGGGAGCGGGACGAGCTCACCGAGTCCATCGACGGCCGGGAGGCGGAGCTGGCCGGCATCGACCGGACCTTCCTGACGCCGGACTACTTCGAGCGGACGCCGCCGGAAGAGGTCACCGCTCTGGAGCAGGAGCGCGCTCGTCTGCAGGCGGAGATCAAGGACCTCATGGAGCGGTGGGAGGGGGTGGAGCGGAGCCTCCAGTCCCTGGAGACGTACCGGGCCGACTGACCAGCCGGCGCCGGTCGGGCCTCCGCCAGACGCCCACGGGGACGATCCTCCGGGGGCCGGCGGGGCTCCCGGCGGCGGTCCGGGTCAGCTCCCGGCCGTCGTGGGGATCCGGAGGACGCGGACCGTCACCACGTCGTACTCGTCGGTCTCCCGGACCGCCACGCGGCCGTCGGGGCCGAAGGCCACCGGGATCCCGAGCCCACCCCCCTCGAGGGACCCCAGGTAGCGTCCGTCCGGCGTGATGAGATCCACCGGCCCCTCTTCTCCCGGCACCGCACCGGCCCGCTGGACCCACAGCCGCCCCGAGGCGTCGGCCGCGACCCCGGTCACCACCGGCACCTCGGGATAGAAGGTCATGGACTCGATCCGGTCCCGAAGGGCCTGCTGCACCTGCGCCTGGTCGAAGGTGACGCCCCCTCCGCTCCCCATCAGCCGGAGTCCGCCCCCGTTCTCTTCCAGCTCGGCGAGTCTCCGGTCCCGTTCCATCGCCCGGATCCGGTCCGTGACCTGCACCGGCGGGAGGGGACGCCGGAGCTCGCCCGCCGGGGCGCCGGTCGGGTCGAACAGGCGGATGCGGTAGTCGGTGCTGTCGGCGACCGCGACCCGCCCGTCGGGCAGCACCGCCACGTGGAGCCCCGGCTCGAAGGCCTGCAGGGGCGACATTCGGAACGTCATGCGGTTGCCGCCGGAACCGGCCTCCATGGTGGCCCCGTCCTCGTCCGGAGGCTGGGGCGGATCCCAGGCCGCATAGATCTCCCGGCTCTCGCCGTCCTCGGTCGTCGGGTACAGGAAGACGGGGCGGGACTCCCTGGCCTCGGACTCCGGCGGATCGTCGGCGCCGACGTCCTGGACGAACATCCGCAGCGGCTGAGCCGAGATCACCCCACCGTCGGGGTGGGCGAGCATGTCGCTGCCGGGCAGCCCCTCCTGCGTCATGTCCAGCAGGACGTTGCCCAGCCACTCGCCCTCCCGGTCGTAGAGGACCACCCCCCGCTTGCCCAGGTCCGAGATGGCGATGCGGCCGTCGGGAAAGACGGCCATGGCCATGCCCGTCCCGATCTCGCCCGGGCCGTCGCCTCGGCGCCCCACGGTCCGGAGGAAGTCGCCCTCGGGCGACACCACAGTCACCTGGGCCACCTGGGAGTCGAACAGGTAGAGGTTGCCCTCCGCGTCGAATCCCACGTCGGCGACCTCGCCGAAGGTGGCCCAGTCCGGGGCGTCGAAGCCGCCCACGGCGTAGAGCTCCTCGGGCTCCCAGGCGAGCATGCGATCCGGCCCGGCCATCCCGTCGGAGGCCGATCCCCCCTCGCCGGCACCGCAGGCCAGGACGACGGCGAGGACGGGGGTGAGTGCGGCGAGTCGGTGTCGAGACTGGGTCACGGTGGGTCCCGGGTGGAGGCGTGGAGGGGGCGTCCCCCGCCGGCGTGCGGGGTCCGTGGGTCGGACGTCCAGCGAAAGGCTCAGGGTTGCCCGAGGGGGATCAGGGGCGGATCCAGGCCCGGAAGGGGAGGTCGCTCGGGCGGTCCGGGTCCACGGGCCCCTCGTCCAGGTCCAGGGGCACCCAGACGCCCGCGGCGTTGGGGCGGGCGTCGAACCACGCGTCCCCGCCGGGATAGGTGTCCCCGACCGGTGCGTTGAGGCTCGCGCAGGTTCCGGCGGACGACAGGACCAGTGCGACCCGGTCTCCGGCGGCCACGGGAACGGCCGGCCGCAGACCCACCCACACCCACACCGAGCCGTCCAGGGGCGCGGGTGACGTGCCTGCCGGGACCCCACCGGTCGCTTGCGAGGTGCCGTCGGGGCGGCCGTCCGCGGCCACGCCCTGGACGTCCAGCTCGATCCCGCCGTCGGCGCACGCGACTCTCAGGGTCACGCCCACCAGGTCCCCGCCCCGTCCCACGGTGAGGACCTGGGCGAGCTTCTGCTCGCTGGCCCCGCCCAGCGCCAACGTCTCTCCCGCCGCCACGATCCGATCCTGGGCCTGGTCGAGGACGGCGGCTGCCGCGAAGCCGTCTCCGTCTTCGGCTGCGTCCGACCCCCACCACCCCTCGCATCCGGTCGCCATCGTGAGGAGAAGGCCCACCAGTACCGCGCGACGAGAGGCGGATGGGGCGTGCCGTGCGCGAAGGCCGGGACGTGCCGGGATTCCTGGGTGGGTCGGGGTCATGGGTCTTTTCGCGTGAGATCGTGAAGGCATGAGGCTACGGCCGGCTTCCCCGGCGCGACAGCCCCGCGCCAAGGATCGGCTCCCGCATCCGCTCAGGGCTCCGCGTAGCGGTCCGGTGGGCCCTGGTCCCCCGCCCCGCCCATGTGCTTGCGGACCGCGGCGACGTCGGCTGGGGACGGGAACTCCCATCCCGGGCGATAGCCGAAGACGTCGCGGAGCGGTCGGCTCCCGAAGCGCCCGTCCAGCATCTCCATGTGGTCGCTGTCCAGGAGGCCGGGGTGATCGACGCCGCAGGCGTGGCTGAGGCGAAGAAGCTCCTTACGGAGTGTGGCGACGTACCAGGCCAGCCGGGTCGCCTTGTCCGTGGGGTCGAGGCCCCGGACCAGCCACCGGTTCTGGGTTGCGACGCCCGTGGGACAGTGGTCGGTGTGACAGCGCTGGGCCTGGATGCAGCCCACGGCCATCATCGCCTCACGCCCCACGTTCACCATGTCCGCGCCGAGGCAGAACGCCACCAGCGCCGTCTCCGGGAAGCCCAGCTTTCCGGCCCCGATCCACACGAGCTTCTGGTGGACGTCGCGCTCGGCGAAGACCCGGTAGACCCGGCTGAAGCCCACCTTGAAGGGGAGCGCGACGTGGTCGGCGAAGGAGAAGGGTGCGGCCCCGGTACCTCCCTCGCCCCCGTCGATGGTGATGAAATCCACGCCGCGGGATTCGGCGGCCATCCGGTCGGCCAGCTCCTTCCAGAACACGAGCTCCCCCACCGCCGACTTGATCCCGATGGGCAGCCCGGTGGCGCCGGCGAGGTCCTCGACGAAGTCCAGCATCTCGTCCACGTTCCGGAAGGCCCGGTGGCTGGCCGGACTCACCACGGTGCGACCCTGGGGGATGCCCCGGATCGCCGCGATCTCGGCGGTGACCTTCTTGGCCGGAAGCACCCCGCCCAGGCCGGGCTTGGCTCCCTGGCTCAGCTTGATCTCCACCGCCTTCACGGGGTGGGCCTCCACCCTCTCGAGGAACCGCTCCCGGCTGAAGGTGCCGTCGTCGTTCCGGCAGCCGAAGTACCCGGTCCCGATCTGCCAGATCAGCTCGCCCCCGTGGAGGTGGTACGGGGCGATCCCTCCTTCGCCGGTGTTGTGGAGGCACCCGCAGATCAGGGCGCCGCGGTTCATCGCTTCGACGGCGGCCCCGGACAGGGAGCCGAAGCTCATGCCGCTGATGTTCACCACGGATTCCGGCCGGAACGCCCGGACGCGGCCCCGATGGCCACCGAGGATCTTCGCCGCCGGGAGGCTGTGGAAGGGGTCCTTCTCCGCGTCCTGATGCGTGTCCAGGCGTCCCAGGGTGTCGTGCTTGATCACCAGGTAATTGGAGCGCAGCTCCATGTCGTTGTCGCTGCCGAACCCGCTGTAGTTGTTCTGCCGCTTGGCCGACGCGTACACCCAGCTCCGCTGGTCCCGGGAGAAGGGACGCTCCTCGTTGTTGTCCGTGACGATGTACTGGCGGAGCTCCGGCCCGATCGCCTCCAGCAGATACCTGAAGTGGCCGATGATGGGGAAGTTCCGGAGGATGGCATGGCGCTTCTGAAGGAGGTCCCAGGCCACGACGGCCAGGAGGAGGGCCAGGAGCACGATGAGCCAGAGGGGCATGGTGGGCCGAGGGCTGGGGGAGTGCGGGCGCCGCAAGGTACGCGCTCCCCGCACCCGCCGCATTCCCGCCGGGATCAGCTCCGTTGGCTCAGCGCCTCCCATCGGGCGAAGGCGTCCTCGATCTCCGTCTCGACCTCGGCGAGGCGGGCCGTCGTCTCGCGTATGACGTCCGGATCCTCCTGGTAGAAGCCCGGGTCGGACAGGCGCTCGTGCAGGCCCCCCAGCTCGGCCTCCATGGCTTCGATGCGGCCGGGCAACGCCTCCAGCTCCCGCTTCTCGTGATACGAGAGACGACGCGGGCGATCTTCCTGTCGTGATGAGACTTCCGGACCATCGTCCCCGGCCGATCGTCGGCCGGCTGCCCGTCGGGATCCCCCTGCGTCGTCGGCGCGCCCCCGATCGGCCGCGGCCGCCGTCTCGGCCTCCCGGCGCTCCACGACCCGCCGCCAGTCCGTGTAGCCACCCACGTACTCCCGGACCCGCCCCCCGCCCTCGAAGACCAGGGTCCCGGTGCACACGTTGTCCAGGAACGCCCGGTCGTGGCTCACCACCAGGACCGTGCCGGGAAACTCGACGACCAGCGCCTCCAGCAGCTCGAGCGTCTCGGTGTCCAGGTCGTTGGTCGGCTCGTCCAGGACAAGGACGTTGGCCGGACGAACGAAGAGACGCGCGAGGAGGAGACGGTTCCGCTCTCCGCCGGACAGGGCGGAGACGGGCTGCCGCGCCCGGTCGGCCGAGAACAGGAAATCCTGCAGATACGAGAGGACGTGCCGGCGCTCCCCGCCCTGCGTCACGTGGTCGCTCCCGAAGGCCACGTTCTCGGCCACGCTCCGGTCCTCGTCCAACTCCGCCCGGTGCTGGTCGAAGTACGCCACCTCCAGCGAGCTCCCCATCTCCACGGTGCCCGTGTCCGGCTCCAGGTCCCCCAGGAGGAGCCGGAGGAGGGTGGTCTTGCCGGCGCCGTTCGGGCCGATGATCCCCACCTTGTCGCCCCGGACGATGGTGGCGTCCACCTCCCGGAGGACCGGCCGTCCGCCCCAGGCGAAGGAGGCCTTCCGGGCGACGACGACCCGGGCGCTGGTGCGCCCTCCGGTCTCGATGCGCATGCGGACCTCGCCGGGGCGATCCCGGCGTCGGGCCCGCTCCTCCCGGAGCCGCTCGAGGTTGCGCACCCGGCCCTCGTTCCGGGTCCGACGCGCCTGGATGCCCTGGCGGATCCAGGCCTCCTCCCGGGCCAGGACCCGGTCCGCCTCGGCCCGGGACCTCTCCTCGTCGGCGAGTCGCTCGTCCTGACGTCGGAGCCACGTGTCGTAGTCGCAGTCCCACGAAAGCAGACGGCCCCGGTCCAGCTCGACTATGCGGGTGGCGAGGCGCCGGAGGAAGGCCCGGTCGTGGGTCACGAACAGGCCGCAGCCCGGAAACCGGGCCACCCGGTCCTCCAGCCAGGTGATGCCGTCGATGTCCAGGTGGTTCGTGGGCTCGTCCAGGAGGAGGACGTCGGGCTCCGTTACCAGGGCCCGGCCCAGGAGGGCGCGGCGGGTCTGGCCGCCGGAGAGGGTGCCCACGTCCTCGTTCGGATCGATCTCCAGGAGGGACGCCACCCGGTGGACGCGGTGGAGGCCCGGGTCGTCCGGTGCCAGCCCCTCGGACAGCAGCGCCCCCACGGTCCCCTCCAGGCCACGAGGAACCTCCTGCTCGAGCATCGCCACCCGGGCACCGTCGGCCCGGACGACCTCTCCCCGGTCGGGTACCACGTGCCCCGCCAGAATCCTGAGCAGGGTGGACTTGCCGGCCCCGTTCCGACCCACGAGGCCCACCCGCTCGCCTCGCTCGAGGTACAGGACGGCGTCCTCCAGCAGGGGAGCGCCTCCGAAGGCGATGGACAAGGCGCGGGCGCTGAGGAGAGGGGCCATGGACGGGAAAGATACACCGCCCTACCCTGGGTTGGACCCCTCCCCGGCCGGCGGAGCCCGCCGGGGCGGAACCCTGCCTGCCGTTCCACGCCCATCCGCATGCGCCACCCTCTTCGAGCATGGCCTCGTCCCGCCCGGTCGGTCGAGGGCCTCGTCCTGTGCGCGGCCCTCCTCCTCCCCGCGCCCGGGGTCGCCCAGATCGACGTCCCGCTCCGTGTCGAGAACGACTGGTTCATCGTTCCGGTCACGGTGGGGGACGATCTCACACTGGACTTCATCGTCGACACCGGGGCCGGGTTGAGCGCCGTGACGACGACCACCCTGCGCCGGCTTGGGGGCACGACCTCCGGGTCGGTGCGGGCCCAGGGGGCCAGCGGGGCCCAGGAGCTCCGCACGGCGCGGGTCCCATCTCTCCGGGTAGGAACCCTCCGGGCGTGGAACGCCCAGGTCCTGGTTCTGGAGGACGACGTGCTGACACCCGACGTTCCCGGCGACCCCGACGCCTACGACGGCGTCCTGGGCGCCGACGTCCTGGCGGACCACGACGTCCTGCTCGATCCCGTCGCCGGAGTGCTCCGGCTCTTCTCCGGGGGCGAGCCCGTGGCGGGAACCCTCCCGCCCCTGGGGGACCCCTTCCCCCTCTGGCGGATCGCCGGGCCGATCCTGGGCCACGACGTGGAGATCAACGGCTCCGTGATGCCAGCCATCCTGGACACCGGTGCCCGCCGGGTCGTGGTCAGCCCGCGGGGCGCCCGGAACGCCCGGGCGGTGAGCATTCCCGGCACCGGGCAGTCCGGCACGCCCGGCGTCGGTCGGGAGGAGGTCCGCTGGGAGGACGTGGACCTGGAGCGGGTCCGGGCGGGCGGCACGGAGCTCGGGGCCCTGGAGGCCCAGGTGGGTGACCTGCCGATCTTCCGGAGCCTGGGGTTCGGAGACCGGGCCGTGGTCCTCCTGGGGAACCCCGCGCTCCGAGGCTGTCCGGTCCTCATCTCCTACCGCACCGACACGATCCGGTACTGCCGCCGTCCGGCACCGTGAGGCTGCCGCTACCGGTACTTCCAGTTCCGGGGCTTCCCTTCGGCCATCCACGCCACGGCCTGGGCCAGGCGACGCTCTCGTGTCGCGTCCCGCTTCGCCTCGGTGATCCACTCGACGTACTCCCGCCGGTGAGACGGGCTGAACTCCTCGAAGGTGCGGGCCGCGGCCGGCGACGCCTCCAGGGCGCGGGCCAGGTCCGCGGGCACCTCGACGGGAGGTGACTCCGCGGTCGCAGCACGGGTCACCGTGACCCCGGCGTCCCGCAGGGCCGCGGCAGTCCGGACGTAGCCCTCCAGGATCGTGTCGTCGGGCAGATCCTCCAGGGTCGTGATCCGCCCGAACTGCCCCATCGCGCCGGACGCCCCTGGCCCCCCGAGGACCTCCTCGGCGTTCCAGAAGGTCAGGGCGCAGTGGGCCTTGAACGCGGCGATGGAGCAGATGATCCCCCCGACCTCGAAATGTGGAAACCCCCACTTGATCGTCTCCTCGACCCGGGGCTCCGCCCGGTGGATCACCTCCCGGAGGTGGCGGAGGATCGGCTGCGCGAAGGGGCGGGCCTTCTCGATGTAGGCATCGACCCGGGGAGCGCGTGGGGGCATGGGGCTCGGCGCGGGAGGGGGCGTGGTGGATCCGCCCACGGTATGGGCCCGGCGGGCCCGGAGCAAAGCTCCCGGGAACACGTCCGGCCCCGTCGGTCGGGCGCTCGAAGCTCCAGCACCGGTCCGACGTCCGGGTGCCCTCGGCAGTGAGGCCCCCGACGCACGAAGCGGCCCGGCCCACGAGGGACCGGACCGCTTCGGCGATCAGGCGGCCGGCGCGGGTGCGCCGGTCAGGGTCGGGTGATCAGTACATTCCGCCCATGCCACCGGGCATTCCGCCACCCATGCCACCCCCGGCCTTCTCGTCCTCGGGCTTCTCCACCACCACCGCCTCGGTGGTGAGGAGCAGGCCCGCGATCGAGGCCGCGTTCTGCAGGGCGGTCCGAACGACCTTGGTGGGGTCGATCACGCCGGCCTCCACCAGATCCTCGAACTCGTCGGTGAGGGCGTTGTAGCCGTAGTTCGTGTCCTTGGACTCCCGGACCTTCGCCACGATGATCGAGCCCTCGGCCCCGGCGTTGATGGCGATCTGCCGGATCGGGGACTCGAGGGCCCGCCGCAGGATGTCCACGCCGACCTGCTCGTCGGCCCGGTCCACCGTGAAGCCTTCCAACGAGGACTGCGCCCGGAGCAGCGCGACGCCACCACCGGGAACGATGCCCTCCTCGACGGCCGCGCGGGTCGCGTGGAGCGCATCCTCGACCCGAGCCTTCTTCTCCTTCATCTCGGTCTCGGTGGCCGCACCCACGTTGATCACGGCGACACCGCCGGAGAGCTTGGCCAGCCGCTCCTGGAGCTTCTCCCGGTCGTAGTCCGAGGTGCTCTTGTCGATGGCGACCTTGATCTCCTCGATGCGGCCCTGGATCTTCTCGGTCTCGCCCGACCCGTCGACGATCGTCGTGTTGTCCTTGTCGATCACGACGCGCTTCGCGGTCCCGAGGTCGCTGACCACGGTGTTCTCCAGCTTGAAGCCGACCTCCTCGGAGATCACCTGACCACCGGTCAGGACGGCGATGTCCTGGAGCATGGCCTTCCGACGATCACCGAAGCCCGGGGCCTTCACCGCGGCGACCTTCAGGGTGCCCCGGAGCTTGTTGACCACGAGGGTGGCCAACGCCTCGCCCTCGATGTCCTCGGCGATGATCACGAGGGGCTTCCCCATCTGGGCGACCTTCTCCAGGATGGGCAGAAGGTCCTTCATGCTCGAGACCTTCTTGTCGTGGATGAGGATCATGGGGTCCTCGAGGGCCGCCTCCATCCGCTCCGGATCGGTCACGAAGTAGGGAGAGAGGTAGCCACGATCGAACTGCATGCCCTCGACGGTCTCCAGCGTGGTCTCGAGACCACGGGCCTCCTCGACCGTGATGACCCCGTCCTTGCCGACCTTCTCCATCGCGTCGGCGATGAGGTCGCCGATCTCGGAGTCGTTGTTGGCGGAGATGGCGCCGACCTGGGCGATCTCCTTCTTGCCCTTGGTCTCCTGGGAGAGGCCGCGCAGCTCCTCCACGACCTTCTCGACGGCCTTGTCGATGCCCCGCTTGATGCCCATGGGGTTGGCACCGGCGGTCACGTTCTTCAGACCCTCGCCGAAGATGGCCTGGGCCAGGACGGTCGCGGTCGTCGTGCCGTCACCGGCGAGGTCGGACGTCTTGGTGGCGACCTCCTTGACCATCTGGGCGCCCATGTTCTCGACGGGATCCTCCAGCTCGATCTCCTTGGCCACGGACACGCCGTCCTTGGTCACGGTGGGGGAGCCGAACTTCCGGTCGAGCACCACGTTCCGGCCCTTGGGCCCGAGGGTGACCTTCACCGCCCGGGCGAGCTTGTCCACGCCGGCCTTGAGGCGGGTGCGGGCCTCGATGTCGAAATCGAGTTCCTTGGCTGCCATTGTCTGGTTCTCCTGCTTCTATGGATGTCGGTTCAGAAGGACGTATCGCGGCGTGCTCAGGCGAGCACGGCGAGGATGTCGGCCTCGCGGAGGATGAGGTACTCCTCACCATCCACGGTCACGTCGGTACCGCTGTACTTCCCGTAGAGGACCTTGTCGCCGGCCTTCACGTCGGGGGTGATGCGACTTCCCTGCTCGCTGTACTTCCCGGGGCCCACCGCCACCACCTCGCCCTGCTGGGGCTTCTCCTTGGCGGTGTCGGGGATGTAGAGGCCACCCCGCATCTGCTCGTCTTCCTCGAGGGGCTTGACGACCACGCGGTCGTGGAGCGGGGTGATCTTCGCCGCTGTGCTGGTCTTCGCAGCAGACATCGTCTCCTGCCTCCTGTGATGTGTGATGATCGGGTTGGAACACCAAGTCGTTAGCACTCGCGGGAGGCGAGTGCTAACAATGTCAGGTCTTAAGGATAATTCCCTGTCCGCAGGGGTCAACGGGTGCCGGAGGGGGAGCGTCCGACGAGGGTGACCCGACCCCCGGGAGAGGGTAGCTTTCGGGCTCCATGCCGACGAACAACGAGCTCCTTCACGCCGCCTCCCGGACCTTCGCGCTGGGCATCGACCTCCTTCCGGATCCGCTCCGGAGCGAGATCGAGGTTGCGTACCTCCTCCTCCGGGTGTCGGACTACCTGGAGGACAACGACCGGATGCCCGCCGACCGGAAGGTGGCTCTCCTGGAGCAGTGGGCCGCGGTCCTCCAGGGGATGGAGCCGGTGGAAGCGCTCGCGGCCACCCTCCGGGGTGTCCCCGACGAGACGCCGGACGGGCTGGTCGCCCGGAACACGGCGCAGGTCTTCCGGGCCCTGCAGAACGCCCGTCCGCCGGTACGGGACATCCTCGTCCGCCACGTGAGCGACTCGACCCTGGGCATGGCCCGGTGGGCCAGGCGCGGCCCGGACATCCCGGCCGAGACGGACCTCGACGACTACATGCACGAGGTGGCGGGACGGGTCGGCTGGCTCCTCACGGAGGTCTTCGCCCTCCACCTCCCCTCCGTGGCCCGGGAGCGGGACGAGATGATGCGCCTGGGGCGGGAGTTCGGGCTCGCCCTTCAGACGGTGAACGTCATCCGGGGGCTGCACGGAGACTGGGAACGGGGATGGGTCTTCATCCCCCGGTCCTTCGTCCCCGGCGGTCGCGAACCCCGGGAGCTCTTCGAGCCGGGTGGGCGGGACCGGGCCACCGAGATCGCCATCCTCGACCGGCTGGTGCCGAAAGCCGAGGCCCATCTGGAGGCCGCGCGGGGGTACATCGCCCGGCTCCCCTCCCGGGAGCGCGGCATCCGCCTCTTCTGCCTCCTGCCCTACCTGTTCGCCGTCCGCACGCTGGCCATCTCCCGCCGGAACCCCAGGGTCTTCGACGAGGAGACGAAGATCACGCGGCCGGAGGTGAAGCGGATCCTGCTCTGGAGCCGCCTCCTGGGGTGGAGCGATCGATGGATCGCCTGGTACGCTCGGCGCCTGTCCAGGTAGCCCGGGCGACCGCCGGATCGACGGCGGGGCGCAGCCGTCAGTCTTCCCCGGCCAGGGTCACGGGTGCGGCCTCTGGACCGGCCTCGACGGCCGTGGGAGCCGTTGCCGCGGGCCAGGTCCCCGGGGCCTCGTCGAGCACGGCGGAGGCGGTCTGAGGGGCCTCCGCGCCCCGGGAGGCCTCGGCGGGCCAGAGGAGGACGCCCAGAACGAGCAGCAGCCCGAGGAGCAGCGACCGGTATTCCGGGAGCCCGGTGGAGGCGTCAGGCACGGGCCACCTCCCCGGCGTCTCCACCGGCAATTCCTGTCCGGAACCCGGCATGGAGTTCAAGACCCAGGAGGAGGAGGAGGGCGGTCTCTGGAGCCAGCCCGAGAGGTGCCGGAATGGCAGACCGCAGGTGCGGGGCCGCTCCTTCGCGGGGCGGATGCCCTTCCGGGTCGCGGCATTCGGCGGTCCGGGGGGAGCGGACGGATTCGGGGGACATGGTCGATTCGCAGCTCGAGGGATGCGTTCCGGGCCACCGGTGGTTCCGATGGCTCACCCTCGGAGGTGCAAGTCCGGGGCCAACCTCGTCCACGGCGGCCCCTGGCGCCTCCCGCACGGGCGACCGCCCGACGTGAACCGCTGTGAAGGCCTCAGCCCCCCGCCAGGTACTCCCCGGCCAGCGCGAGGCCGTACAGCGTGAGCCAGGGCTCCACGCGCTCCACGGTCCGGCAGTGGGGGCCCACCTCCACTGCGTGGCCGCCGGTCGCCAGCACCAGGGGATCCGGCCTGGCCCATTCCTCGACGATGCGGCGGACCATGCCGTCGACGGCGTCCACCACGCCGTAGAAGATCCCGCTCTGGATACAGTCCTCCGTCCGGGTCCCCACCACCCGGCCCGGAGGGGAGAACTCGACCGAGGGGAGCTTCGCGGTCCGGGCGGCGAGCCATTCCAGTCCCGCCGAGACGCCGGGGGCGATCACGCCGCCGACGAAGACGCCCTCCCGGGTGATGCAATCGAAGGTGGTCGCCGTGCCCAGGTCCACGGCGATCACGTCCCTGTCGTAGAGCTCCCGGGCCGCCAGCGTGTTCACGATCCGGTCCGCACCTACGGTCCGGGGCTCGTCCACCTCGAGCCGCACCGGAAGCGAGACGGCGGGGTCCACCACGAACACCGGCCCCGTGACCAGGCTCTCCAGCGTGGGCATCAGGACCTCGGTGGCCGCGGGCACCACGGACCCGATCACGGCCCGGTGGAGGGCGTCCCGGTCGAAGCCCGCCTCCCGGAGCAGCCCCCGGAGGAGATACCCGTACTCGTCGGGGGTGCGGGGCACCTTCGTCGAGATCCGCCAGTGGCCCCTCAGGTCGGTGCGGCCCTCCACGACGCCCAGCACCGTCTCGGTGTTTCCCACGTCCACGACCAGTTGCATGTCAGCTCCCCGACGTCCAGGTGTCCCCGTCCACGGGCCGCACGGACCCCCGGGTGAGGGTCCGCCGGCCGCCCCCGGGGCCGGCCAGCACGAGATGCCCGTGGGGGTCGATGCCCCGGGCCAGGCCCCACGAACCGTCTTCCACGGCAACCCGCCGGCCGGACAGGAGATCCCGACGGCCCCAGGCTTCGAGCTCGGCGGGGTGGAGGGTGCCGCTCCGGTGCGCCACGGCATCCTTCACCGCCTCGATCCCTGCCCGTATGACCTCGAGGGGCTCGACGGGCCCGATCCCCGCCACCGGGTAGGGCGCATCCACCTCGGGGGCCACGAGGTTGATGCCGATGCCCGCCACGATCCGGTCCCGGACGGTCTCGCACAGGATGCCGCCGACCTTCCCCCGCTCGGACCACAGGTCGTTCGGCCATTTGAGCAGGATGGCCGGGGGCGCGCCGGCAGGCGCGTCCGGGTCCAGGAGCGCCGAGAGGCGCTGGGCCAGCCCCAGCCCCGTACGGAGAGGCACGAGCCGGTCGACCTCGGGTCCGACCGACTCCACGATCACGCTCATCCACACGCCCAGATCAACTCCGGACGCCCACTCCTTTCCGCCCCGTCCACGCCCGGCGGTCTGCTCCCGGGCCACGACGGCGGCAGGCGGCGCCACACCCTCCCGGATCCAGGCCCGGGCCCGATCGCTGGTGGACGGGAGGCTCCGGTGGATCTCGATGGCCGTGAGCCCGAGGTCGCGGGCTCGATCCATCACAAGGCCAGTTGGAGGGAGAGGTCCGCCGTGGGCGCCGAATGGGTCAGGGCTCCCACGCTGATGAGGTCGACCCCGGTCCCGGCGATGGACGCCACGGAGCCGAGGGTGACGTTCCCCGACGCCTCGAGCTCCGGACGGCGGGCCCCCAGGGCGGAGACCTTGTAGACCGCCTCCGTCATGTCCCGGATGGACATGTTGTCCAGGAGGATCCGATCCGGCGGCTCCTTCAGCACCCGCTCCAGCTCCCGCATGGTCCGGACCTCGACCTCCACGGGGAGCCCCTTCGTGTTCTGTCGCTCCACTGCGTCGAGGGCCTCCCGGACACCACCCGCCGCGGCGATGTGGTTGTCCTTGATGAGGACCATGTCGTGGAGCCCGGCGCGGTGGTTCATGCCGCCACCGTGCCGGACCGCGTCCTTCTCCAGGAGCCGGTAGCCGGGCGTGGTCTTTCGGGTGTCCACGATCCGGGCCCGAGTGCCCTCCACCGCTCGGACGAATGCCCGGGTCAGGGTGGCGATCCCGCTCAGGTGGCCCAGGAAGTTCAGGGCGACGCGCTCCGCGGTGAGGATGGACCGGAGGGGTCCGGCCACCTCCATCACCGCCTGCTTGCGGCCGACCGACTCGGCATCTCCCCGAAGCACGTTTACGGCGATTCGCGGATCCACCGCTTGGAAGACGGCGCTGGCCGCCCCCGTTCCGGACACCACCGACGGAGACTTGGCCACGATCATGGCCGCTCCCGTGGCCTCCGCGGGGATCGTCCATCGTGTCGTCCAGTCCCCACCCCCCACATCCTCCGCCAGGGCGAGGCGGATGAGGGTCTGCAGGATATCCTCACGATTGAGGCTGACGTAGGCGTCGTGCTCGTTCATGACCAGGCGAGATAGGCGAGAAAGGCGATCCCCACAGGCCATAGATAATACGCAAACCGGTGGAATGCCTGCTTTCGCAGGAAAGCCACGAAGACGCGAATGGCCAGAATACCCGTCAGCGCCGCGGCCACGGCGCCACCCATCAGCACCGTGAGCGGGAGGCCTGTGCTGTCGACCCCGGGGAGCTTGAGGAGGGCCGCCCCGAGGATGGCCGGTACCGCCATCAGGAAGGAGAATGCGGCGGCCTCCCTCCCCGCCACCCCGCCCCAGAGGCCGGCCACCACCGTGGAGCCGGACCTCGAGATCCCGGGGATGAGGGCGAAGGCCTGGGCGAACCCCATCAGGAGCGCCGTCCGGACGGTGGGGCGGGCCTCCGGTCCCCGGGCCACGGCGGTGCGGGTCGACCAGAGCAGGCCACCCGTGACGAGGAAGGCGATGCCGGTGATCGCCGGGTCGTCGAAGGCCGCGGAGATGGCGTCCTCGAAGAACAGCCCCAGGACCGCGGCCGGAATCGTGGCCAGGACGAGGAGGCCGGCGTATCCCAGGGAGTCGCGCTCGCCCCGAAGGCATCCCACCACCAGGTCCGCTACCCGCTTCCGATAGACGACGAGGATCGAAATCAGAGTCGCGAGATGCACGGCGACCTCGAAGAGGATGCCCGGCACCTCCACACCCAGCAGCTCCTGGCTCATCACCAGATGACCCGAGCTCGACACCGGCAGGAACTCGGTGGCGCCCTGGACGATCCCCAGGACGATCGCTTCCCAGAGCGTCACGCGGCGGCCTCCATCCCGATCTTCATCCCCTCTCTCCCCTCTGCGCCGCCGACCATGCGTCCTCGATGCGGCGCGCCTTGTCCCGGAGGGGGAGGCGGGCGTCCACCCGGACCACCTCGTCGGGCAGCTGATTGCGAAACCAGGTGAGCTGCCGCCTGGCGTACTGGCGTGTCTGGAGCCGCATACGCTCCAGCGCCTCGTCCAGGTCCAGCTCTCCCCGGAGATGGGCCGCCACCTCGCGGTAGCCGGTTCCGGTCATGCCCGGGTCGTCCGAGCGCACGCCCGCGGCGAGCAGGGCCCGCACCTCGTCCAGGAACCCCCGCTCCACCATCCGCCCGACCCGGTCGTCGATGCGGCGGTCGAGCTCCTCCCGGGGCAGCTCCAGAAGCACGACGCAACAGGGCAGCCCCGGTGCCTCCTCGGCGGCGGTGCGATGCCACCAGGACAGGGGGCGGCCCGTGAGGAGGGGGATCTCCAGCGTCCGGGACAGTCTCTGGGGGCCGCCCTCCGCCGCCAGCTCGGCCCGCTCCGGATCCAGTCGTCGAACCCAGGCCTCCAACTCCTCCCGGTCCCGTTCCCGGAGCCACCGACGCAGCCTTCGCAGGCGGACCGGGTCCATCTCGGGCTCCCGGAACATCGGTTGCAGAACCGCACGGAGGAAGAACCCCGTGCCCCCCGCCAGGACCGGCACGTGGCCCCTGGAGCGGATCTCCCCCACCCAGCGCCTGGCGTCCCGGGCGAACTGCCCTGCGGAGTAGCGCTGGTGGGGATCCACGAGGTCCAGTCCGTAGTGGGGGATCCCGGCCCGGTCCTCCGGCCGCACCTTGTCCGTGCCGATGTCCATGCCTCGATAGACCTGCCGGGAGTCCATCGAGATGATCTCCCCGCGGAGGCGATTGGCCACCTCGATGGAGAGGTCGGTCTTGCCCGACGTGGTCGGCCCGGTGAGGACCAGGGCCACCGGCCGCTCGCTCACCGGCCGAACTTCCGTTCCAGTTCGGTGGACGAGAGCCGGACGATGGTGGGCCGGCCGTGCACGTCGTGGTGCGGGAGCTCCGTGGCGAAGAGGGCGTCGAACAGCTCCTGCATCTCGCCCTCGCTCAAGCGGTGCCCCGCCTTGATCGAGCCCTTGCACGCGAAGGTCATGGCGATGCGCTCGTGCTGGTTCCGGGCCGAGCGCATGAGGTCCGAGGTCCCGGCCGTGAGCTCTCCCACCATCTCGCGGAAACAACGCTCGGCGTCGAACCAGGGGTGGGGATTGGGGACCGCGTGGACGATCACGGTGTCCGCTCCGAAGGCCTCGACCTCGAAGCCGGCCCGGTACAGGATCCCGGACACCTCCTCGACCTGGGCGCACTCCTCGGGGGTGAGGCGCACCGTGAGTGGGAAGAGGAGGCGCTGGGCCGCCTCGCCGCCCTCGCCGTAGGCCTCCATGAGCCGCTCGAACAGGACCCGCTCGTGGGCGGAATGCTGATCGATGATCAGGACCCCGTCCCGGGTCTCGGCGAGGATGTAGGTGTCGTGGAGCTGCCAGAGCCGGGTGCGCTCGGGCCGGAGCCGGGGCTCGCCGGGCAGCGCTCCCTCGACCTCGGCGGCATCCCGCGTCCGTCCGGCGGGCACGAAGAGGGTCATCTGGTCCAGTCCCCTCTCAGCCTGGGGGGCCTCCCCCGCCGCCGCGGCGGACCGGGGCTCCCGAACGCTCAGCCGCGGGCGCGGGACGCCGGTGTCCAGGGTGGCGGAGCTCTCTTCCACGGCGAGCCCCGCCCGGACGGCCTCCTCGACCCGGTCCGCCACCTCTCCCTCGTCCCGGAAGCGCACCTCCGCCTTCTGGGGGTGGACGTTCACGTCCACGGCCCCGGCGGGCACCTCCAGGTAGAGCACGTACCAGGGCCGGACCCCCTGGGGCACGGTGGTGCGGTACCCCCGATCGACGGCCTGCTGGAGCCGGGGATCCCGGAAGGGGCGGCCGTTCACGAAGAGGTGGCCCCGCCGCATCCCCGGATGGGCTGCGTCGGGCCGCTGGACCATCCCCGCGATCCGGATGCCGTCGGCCTCTCGATCCACCGTCACGAGGGACGCCGCCGCCTCGTCCCCCCAGAGGACGGCCAACCGCTCCCCCAGGTCCGTGGCGCCGGAGAGATCCAGGAGGACGCGGTCGTCGGAGTGGAGGGAGAGGCGGGTCCCGGGGTGGGCCAGGGCCAGTGTGGTCAGCACCTCCGAGATCGCCCGGGTCTCGGCGGCCACGCTCTTGAGGAAGGCGCTGCGGGCCGGGGCGTTGAAGAAGAGCCCCTGAACCTCCACCGTCGTGCCGATCTGCCGCGGGAAGTCGGCCACCTGCAGGATCCGCCCCCCCGTGCTCCGGACCAGGGTCCCCACCTCCCCTTCCCCGTCGTGGGTCTCCACCCGGAGGCGGGACACGGCGGCGATGGAGGGCAACGCCTCGCCCCGGAACCCGAAGCTCCGCACGGTGCGCAGGTCCGACGCCGCCTGGATCTTGCTGGTCGCGTGACGGTCGAGGGCCACGATGGCGTCTTCCCGGGACATGCCCCGCCCGTCGTCCGTGACCCGGATCTTCCGCTTCCCACCGCGCTCCACCCGGACCTCCACCGACGTGGCCCCGGCGTCCATGGCGTTCTCCACCAGCTCCCGCACCACCGACGCGGGACGCTCCACCACCTCGCCGGCGGCGATCTGGTTGGCGACCTCGTCCGGGAGGACGTGGATGCGGCGGCTCACGGAGTCTCCCCGCCGAGCCGGTAGAGGGCCCGGGCGTTCCGCGCCACCCGCTCGCCGAACGTGCCCGGGGCCTCCCCCCGCATCTCCGCGAGGGCTCGGGTCGTGTGGACCACGTGAGCCGGCTCGTTGCGCTTCCCCCGGTACGGCACCGGGGCCAGGTAGGGGCTGTCGGTCTCCACCAGGATGCGGTGCTCCGGCACCCGCCGCACCTGGTGGCCCTCGGCGAACCGCTTGAAGGTCGCGATCCCGGAAAAGGACACGTACCAGTCGGCGTCCAGAGCCGCGTCCAGGAGGGCGTCGCCGCCCGTGAAGCAGTGGAGGACGCCCCGGACCCCCTCGGGAAGCCCCCGGAGCACGGCGATCATGTCCTCGTCCGCGTCCCGGGAGTGGATCACCAGGGGAAGGTCGTGGCGGGCAGCGAGCTCCACCTGGGCCTCCAGGACCGCGAGCTGCACGGCTCGAGGCGCAACGTCGTAGTGGAACTCCAACCCGCACTCCCCCACGGCGACGACCCGCGGGTCATCGAGACGGGCCGCGACCTCGTCCACCCGGCCCCCCGCAGCCTTTCCGGCCTCGTGGGGGTGCACCCCGGCGGTGGCCCACACGTCGGCGTGGTCCCGGGCCAGCGCCCGTGCAGCGTCGGCGTCGGTGGGGGTGGAGGCCACGCAGACCATCCCCACCACTCCCGCCGCCCGCGCCCGTTCCAGGACCTCGTCCCGGTCGGCGTCGAAGGCCTCGGCGGTCAGGTGGCAGTGGCTGTCGAAGGTCATCCGCTGGCGGCGGTGGATGCGACGAGGGCCCGGCGAAATGTCCGCCGGGCCCTCTCCGTCGGTATGGCGGCTCGGGTCAGACCGGAACGGCGTCGGCGGCCCGGCGGGACTTGGGCTTCGACTTCTTGCCGTCGCCCATGCGCTTCTGGATCTCCAGGAGAGCGGGAGACGCCACGAAGATGGACGAATAGGTCCCGATGATCACCCCCAGGATGAGCACCAGCGAGAAGTCCCGGATCACCGCGGGGCCCACCAGGAGGAGCGCCATGAGCACCGCCAGCGTCGTCCCCGAGGTCAACACCGTGCGGGGCAGCGTCTCGTTGATGGACCGGTTCACCAGCTCGGCCTGGTCCTGCCGGCGGGCGCCCTTCTTCCCCAGGTTCTCCCGGATGCGGTCGAACACCACGATGGTGTCGTTCAGCGAGTACCCCACGATCGTCAGGATCGCCGCCACCGTGGGCAGGGCGATCTCCACCCGGAAGACGGCCAGGAAGCCCAGGGTGATCAGGATGTCGTGGACCGTCGCAATGACCGCGGCCAGGCCGAACCGGAATTCGAATCGGATGGCCAGGTAGATCAGGGTCAGCAGGAAGGAGAAGAGGATCGCCAGCCCCGCCTTGGTCTGGAGCTCGCCCCCGATCTTCGGCCCCACCAGCTCGGTCCGGGACACCTCGTAGGCGTCCGGCCCGAAGGCGGCGTCGAGCTGGGACTCGATCCCGGCCCGGACGTCGTCGATCGTGGCCTCCGAGAGCTGGGCCCGGATCACGAACTCGTTCTCGCCGCTGAACCGCGTCACGTCGGGACCCGACACGCCGCCCAGGGCGGAGCGGACGTCGCCGACGGTCACCGGATCGTCGAAGTGGACCTGCACCAGGGACCCCCCGGTGAAGTCCACCCCGTAGTTCAGCCACGACCCGGTGCTGGCCACGTTGAAGATCATCGCTCCGATGCCGACGAGGATGACGATCGCGGAGACCACGTAGGCCTTCTGCCGCTTCTCGATGAAGTGGTACGACGCGTTACCGAAGAGACGCATGGTGCCTCAGATGCTGATGGGATCCGACGCCTTCTTCCCCTGCAGGTAGAAGAGGAAGAGCGTGCGGGTCACGTAGATGGCGGAGACGAACGAGGCCACGATCCCGATGGACAGGGTCACGGCGAAGCCCCGGACCGGACCGGTCCCGAACTGGAAGAGGATCAGGGCCGTGATGAGAGTGGTGATGTTGGCGTCCACGATCGCGGAGAGGGCGTTGCCGAAGCCCTCGTCCACGGCGGTCCGGGTTGCCCGGCCGGCGGCCAGCTCCTCCCGGATGCGCTCGAAGATCAGCACGTTGGCGTCCACGGCCATCCCCACGGAGAGGATCAGGCCGGCGATCCCGGGAAGCGTCAGGGTGGCGTTCACCAGCGCCATGCCGCCCATGACCAGGAACACGTAGAAGACGAGAGCACCGATAGCCAGCAGGCCCGCCACCCGGTAGTACCCGATCATGATGACCAGGACCAGGATGATCCCGATGATCCCCGCGATCTCGCCCTGGGCGATGGAGTCGGCCCCGAGAGACGGCCCCACCGTGCGCTCCTCCATGATGCGGAGGGGGACCGGAAGGGCACCGGCCCGGAGGACCAGGGCCAGGTCGCTGGCCTCGGCCATGGGGGCGTTCCCGAGGTTGATCTGCCCCCGGGCGCCGATCCGGTCCTGGATCACGGGGGCGCTCACCACCTCGCCGTCCAGGACGATGGCGAGGAAGTCTCCCACGTGCTGGCTCGTGAAGCGGGAGAACTCCCGGCCTCCCAGCCGGCTCAGCTCGAACTGGACCTGGGCCTCGTTGAACTGCGGATCCCGCGCGGCGATGGCGTCCTCGAGACGGTCCCCTGTCATGAAGGGCTGGTCCTCGAGGACGTAGAGCATCGCGTATTGGCGACCCCCTCGAGTCACGGGCTCGTCACCCCAGTGAAGCTCGATCCCCCGGGGCATGACCCGCCGGACCGACTCCAGCGAGAGGAAGTGCTCGGCGGTGGGGACGTCCTCGGTGGGCACCACGTAGATGCCCTCGTTCCCCTCCACCGCCAGGAGCGAGGTGAAGGGCCGCAGGTTGGGCGCCTCCTCCTCCTGGGCGGCGGCCGCCGTGTCGGCGGTCGCGGCGCTGTCCGCCACGGCGGCGCTGTCCCCGGCCGTCGCCGTATCGCCCCCGAAGAGGAGCGCGGAGACGTCGGAGGCCGGCGTCGCCGAGTCCTCGACGGCGCGCCCCAGGGCCCGGAGCGAGTCCACCCCCAGGGCGGCGACGATGGCCCGGTCGATCCGGGGCAACGCGCTCTCCATCTCGGCCAGGGAGCGGACCAGCTTGAACTCCAGGAAGGCGGCCTGCTGGACGATGCTCCGGGCACGGGCCTGGTCCGAGATCCCCGCGAGCTCCACGATGAGTCGCTCGGCCCCGGACTTCTGGATCAGCGGCTCCTCGACACCCAGCTCGTCGATCCGGCTGCGGACGATCCGCTCGACCTGGTCGATGGCCTGGGATCGGGCCTCGGGGGTCATCGTCCCCAGGGAGTCGTCGACCTCGAGGACCAGGTGCATGCCGCCCTGGAGGTCCAGCCCCAGCTTGATCGGCGACTGCACGCACCCCGCGTCCTGGCCGAAATTGCAGGAGGACTGGTAGTGGTCGTAGAGCTGCCATGCCGCCAGCAGCATCAGCACGACGGTGGTGATGAGCCGGCCGCGGACCGATTTGAACATGGACCCTCGATCCCTCTATGGAGTGGGTAAAAAAAAATCGCCGATCCGGCCCACACCCGGATCCCGACTGGACAGCCACTTAACCTGACCGGACCGGGGTGGAGTGTCAATCGACGAAGAACCCGCTCCCAGAAGGAGATCGACCAGGCGTGGGACCCCGGGATCTACACGGCCGTCCCGAAAAGGAGCCCGGTCAGACGGCCCGGCGGAGGACGGCCCGGACCCGTGCCATGAGGCGGGTCGAGTCGGTGGCCTTGGAGACGAACTCGTCTGCGCCCGCGTCGAGGAGCTCGGCCTCGTCCCGGGCCGTGCCGATCCCGGTACGGATCACGACCGGGACGGCCGCCGTGGCCACGGTGCCCCGGATGACGTTCAGGAGCTCCCGGCCTCCGATCCCCGGCATGTCCAGGTCCAGGATGACCATGGCCACGTCCGGGTCCCGACCGAGGAGGTCGAGGGCCTTGTCGCCGTCGGCGGCCTCCAGGACCTCGTAGTCCTCGCGCTCCAGAAGGGACCTGACCAGGAATCGGGCATCGGCGTCGTCGTCCACCACGAGGATCCGTGGCGGCCCCTGGCGGGGGGAGGCCACGACCTCGTCGAGGGCCTGCCCCAGAACCCGCTCCACCTCCACCAGGGTGGTGTGGCCCTCCCGCACGCGGTCCAGCGCCACCTCCCGCATGGGCCGCATGCCCGTCTCCCGGGCGACGCGCTGTAACGTCTGGTACCCCTTCCGCTGCTCGACTGCGTCGTGGAAGCGCGGGCCCGACGCCATGACCTCCACCACCGGCAGGCGGCCCCGGTACCCGGTGTACCCACACTCGGCACAGCCCACGGCCCGGACCACGGGCCGCTGGTCGTATCGCTCGGCCAACACGGCTTCCTCGGCGGTGAGGTCGCCCTCGATCGGGTCGGCGCAGGAGGGGCACACCTGCCGCAGGAGGCGCTGGGCCAGGCCGCCCCGGAGCGTCTGGGCGATGGTGGCGTACGGGAGGCCGATGTCCGCGAGTCGGGCCACCGCGGACACGGCGTCGTTCGCGTGCACGGTGGTGAGGACGAGGTGCCCCGTCATGGCGGCCTGGGCGGCGACCTCCGCCGTCTCCTCGTCCCGGATCTCCCCCACCAGGATCACGTCGGGGTCCTGCCGCAGAATGGCCCGGAGGGTGGAGCCGAAGGTGACCCCCTGCTTGGTCTCCACCTGGGTCTGCGTGATCGCCGGGAGGTCGTACTCGATGGGATCCTCGACGGTCATGATGTTGATCAGGCCGTCGGCCATCTCCCGGAGGGCCCCGTACAGCGTCGTGGTCTTTCCCGAGCCCGTGGGCCCCGTGATCACGACGATCCCGTCCCGATGGGTCAGCAGCGCCCTCAAGCGCTCCAGCTCGGGCTCCGGGAGGGAGAGATCGTCCAGCGTGACCGACGCGCTCGAGTCGAGGATCCGGATCACGCACTTCTCGGAGCCCGCGGCCGGAAGGGTCGAGACACGCAGGTCGTAGTGGACGCTCCGGATCCGAACCCGGGCCTTTCCGTCCTGGGGCCGGAGCCGGTCCGCGATGTCCAGCTTCGCCAGGATCTTGATCCGGGAGACCACCCGGTTCAGGGCCGACATGGGAAGGTCCATGTGCTTCCGGAGCACCCCGTCCACCCGGTAGCGCACGGCACCGGTCCCCCGCCCCGGCTCCACGTGGATGTCGCTGGCCCCTGCGGCGATGCCGTCCGCGATGATCAGGTTCGTGAGCTTGATGACCGGCGTGGCGTCGGCGTCGCTGCGGGACACCTCCTCGGGGCCCATCTCCTCGACCAGCTTGAGGGCGTCCACCTCCTCCAGCTCGGCTTCCATGGAGCCCAGCAGCGTCTCCACCTGCCGGACCGGCTGGAAGCGGCTGTCCAGGGCGTCCCGGATCGCCGCGGGGGACGCGATCTCGAACACGACCGTGCGGCTGCTGGTGAAGGCGACGGCCCGCTCCACGTCCACGTCGGTGGGATCGGCCGTGGCGACCACCACCGTCCGGCCCCGGTCGCGGATGGGCACCACCTGATGCTTCCGGGCGAGCTCCGCCGGAATCAGGCCGGCGGCATCGGGCTCCGCGAGGCTCAGGTCCGCCGGGTCGAGGCGATAGTACTCCGCGACCGTGCGGGCGAGCTCCTCGTCGCCGATCCCGAACCGACGGCACAGCACGGTCCAGGCGTCGGCCATGGGTGTGCCGGGCGGAAGATCCAGCTGGTCGGCGGACCCCAGGCCGGCCCGCTCCACGATCCTCAGGAGCCAGTGCTGGGGCCGGCTCATCCCGATACCACCCTGCGCTTGGCCCGCTTCTCCTCGTACATGGCGGAGTCCGCCTCGGCCAGGAGGTCGTCGAGGCGGACGAGGGCGTCACCGTCGAACCGGGCCACGCCGACGCTCACCGAGAGCCGGTACGGTTCGGGGGAGGAGTCGTCGAAATCCTTCACCGCCCCCTTCACCCTGTGGACCAGGACCTCCGGGGGGTCCCCGGACGACTCCGGGGCCAGGACGGCGAACTCGTCACCGCCCAGGCGTCCGATGATGTCCGAACGCCGGAAGGTCTGCCGGAGGATGTCGGCGATGCGGAGGAGGGCGCGGTCCCCCATGTGGTGTCCAAGGGTGTCGTTGATGGTCTTGAAGCGATCCACGTCGAGGAAGATCAGCGTCGCGCTGCGACCCGTTCGACGGGCCAGCTTCAGGTACTGCTCCCCGAGGTCCGAGAAGCCGCGGCGATTGTAGAGGCCGGTCAGGTCGTCGATCAGCGACAGGCTGCGCAGCGCCGACAGGAGACGGTGGCGCTCCACGGCGTACCGGATCGAGCGGGTGAGGACCGTGGCCGTCACCTCGCGCTGCACCAGGAAGTCCTGGGCCCCGCTCTGGACGCTGGCCAGCGCGAGCTCGTCGTCGTCGATCTCGGTGAGGACCACGATGGGGACGTCGGGCGCGAAGGCGTACATCCGCTCGAAGGTGACCAGGCCCTCGCTGTCGGGAAGCTCGAGGTCCAGGAGGATCACGTCGATGCCGCCGTGGGAGAGCTTCTCCAGGCCGGCGGACAACCCACGGACCTGGTCGACCCGGAAGAGCGTCTCCTCGGGACCCTCCAGGAAGCCCCGGATCCGTTCCGCCGACGCTTCTTCGGGTTCGATGAGGAGGACGTGAAGCGGCCGCGTGCTCAAGTCGGGGGCGGAGGAAAGGCGCGTAAATGAACGTTTCTAGCAACCTAACGTCGATTCACGCCGAACCGCCACCTCCGTAAACAGATGGCGTTCAGCCCTCCCGAGAGGGGTGCGGGACCGGTTCCGGCCGGCCCCGCACGCGCCCTCACCCGCCCCGTCGTCCCAGGATGATGTCGGCGAAGAAGTCGGCGATCTCCGGCTCGTCGCGCTGGGCCAGCCAGAACAGGGCCGACTTGCGGGTTCCCGGGTGTGGGGCGTCCAGCGCCAGGTCCATCAGGACCGGCACCGCCGCCTCCCCCTGGTGCTGGGACAGGGCGAAGACCGCCGCCTCCCGCACCTCCTGATCCGCGTCGTCCTCACGAGCCACGGCCTCCAGGGGGGCGATCACGACCTCGGTGGCCAGCTGTCCCGCCCAGAACAGACCCGACTTCCGGACCTTCCGGGAGAGGTCACGGTCCCGGGCGACCCGGAGGATCCCGTCCGTGGGGTCCGCACCCCGGGGCAGGCGGCTCAGGAAGAGCCCCTGCTCCGCCGCGTCGTCGGCGGCGTCCTCGTAGGCCAGGCCCACCAGGTAGTCCGAAGCCTCGATGGGATCCACCCGGCCCAGGTCGGTGGCCCCGGAGCGGGGCACCGCCCGACGGCCGTCGATCTCCATGACCCGCCCGTCCCGGACACGGGCCTCGATCTGCAGCGGCCCTTCGTCACACCGTCCCTCGTCGTTTCCGCCCCAGTGCCAGTGGCCCCGGGACTCGCCGTCGTCCCCGTACCAGCGGATTCCCCGGTCGCAGATCTCCACGCCGTCCCGGACGTCGACCTGGAAGGTCACCCATCCGTCGTCGGCCGCCGCCACCCGGTCCCCCACCCTGCCCTGGGCCGCCAGCGGCACCGCCACCATGAGGAGCGCCCCCACCCGTCCGGCCACCGTCCACCTCGTCATCGTCTCACCCTCCCCGGATCAGTTCGAGCAGGAACTCCGGCACCCTGGGATCGTCGGTCTGGCCGAGCCAGAACACGGCCCGCTCCTTCAGCTCCGGGTCCTCCTCGGTCCGCGCGATCTCCATCATGGCGTCCACCGCGGCCGTCCGGTCGTCCCGGCCCGACTGGGAGAGGACGAAGATGGCGTGCTCCCGGAGCTCCCGATCGTCGGCCGTGCGATAGACCCGCACCACCTCGGCGGGAGAGAGGCCGGACTGGCCCGCCCAGAAGAGGGCGGACTTCCGTACCTCCTCGCTCTCGGTCGTGTCCAGCGCACGCTCCACGAGCCAGGCCCGGTTCTCGGGGCTCCGGCTCTGGGCCACCGAGAAGAGGACGCGCTCCCGCAGCTCGGGGTCCTCCAGGCTGTCGTAGAGATCACGGAGGAAGTCCTCCCCGCCGCCGGTCTGGCCGATCCAGAAGATCGCGTTCTGCCGCAGCTCCGGCGGCGCGTCCGGCCGACGGGCGTAGTCGCGCAGGACCTCGAGGCTCCGGGAATCGCCCTGCTGGGCCAGGGAGAACACCACCTTCTCCTGGACCTCGATGCTCGCGTCCCCTGATTCCAGGATCGAGATGAGCGCGTCCACGGCGGCCGGGTCGTCGACCTGGGACAGCCAGAAGATGGCGGCCTCACGCACCTCGGGGTCGGGGTCAGGGTTCCGATGGGCCAGGTCCAGCAGGATGTCCACCGTCTCCGGCGTCATCTGCTGGGAGACCAGGAAGACCGCCTGGCGTCGGAGCTCCGCCGAGCACGCGCCCTGCTCCCGGAGGACCTCACGCAGGATCGGCATGGCCCGCTCCGGGTCCATCTGCAGGAGCGCCGAGAGGGCGGTGGACCGGATCCCCTCGCCCTCCGCCTCGCAGCTCTGGGCCGCCTGGGCCTGCACCCGGGCGGCGGCATCGGCGCTGCCGCGGCGGGCCAGCTGCCCCTCGATGCGCGCCCGGAGCTGCCGGGCCTCCTGGGCGGTGGCCGCATCGGGGTAGCTCTCCCGCTGCTCCGCCAGGAGGCGCATGGACTGCTCGAGTCCGGCCCGGGAGCCCTCCCGGTACCGGGCGAACGCCTCGAAGTAGTAGGCGTCCCCTACGTAGGCGGAGCGGGGATAGCGTTCACGGAGCTCCCCGAAGAGCCGGGCGGCCTCGTTCCACTGCTCGCGGTTGAGGGCCCGGCGGCCGTCGCGGTAAAGGTCGTCCGCGGGATCCTGGCCCCCGGCCAGCTCCTGCACGCGGTCCAGAAGCGCCTCCTGCACCACGAGACCTTCCTGTCGTGCGCCTGTCAGTGCCTGTCTCCGGGCGATCCGCTCCGCCCGCACCGCCAGGTCGTCGCGCAACCCGTCGCGCAGAGCCGCGTTGGCCTGCACCGCCGCCATACGTTCCGCCCGCTGGTCCAGACGGATCGACTGGGCCCGGACCCGCGCGTCCAGGCGCGCCGCCCGGGCATCCATCCGCGCCGCAACCACGGCCTGCTCCGCCTGCAGCCGAGCCAGGGCTTCGACCCGCTCCGCCGGGGGCACCTGGGCCACCAGGGGCCCTCCAACCGTAAGCGCCAGCATCGCGCCCTTGATCATCCATCCACGCATCGTCGTCTCCTCGTGTCGTCTAGATTCCGGCACCGATCGCCGCCGTGGGAAGCACGGCCTGGATCCGGGTCATCACGTCCTTGTCGTCCATCCCCTGCCTGAGCAGCTCGAGCTCCTCCTCCGCCCGGGGCCCCGACACCTGCGGGTCCCCCACGAGGCTGGTCTGGAGGAGGATCAGCTCCAGGTCCTCCAGGAGGGAGCGGACCTGGGGGTCCAGCGGCAGCCCCGAGTCCAGCAGGAACCGGGTCTCCCCCAGGAGCCGCCGGGCCCAGTCGCCCACCTCCGCGTCCACCGCACCCCGGGCCACGTCGGCCCGCACCATGGCCAGGAGGGGCTCGGACTCGGCCAGGGTCTGGGCGGCGGCCCACCGCCCCACGGCGGGCTGCGTCGCCCCGGGCCGTTCCGCCGCCGGAGCACCGCTCGCGGTCATGGCGGCGGAGGCGTCCGGGCCACCGGCCGTCGGGCTGGACCAGCGTCCGATCCCGACCCCGACCGCCAGGACCGCCGAGGCCGCCAGGGCGAGCCACCACCCTGAGGCAACCGGGCGGGTCCGAGGCCGCAGGGGCACCACCGTCCCGTCGTCGGCGTCCTGGCGCCCGCCGTCCTGCAGGCGTGCCTCCAGCGTCGCCCACATCTCCTCCCGAGGGGTCGGGGGAGGCCGGTTGTAGTGGTCCCTGGACATGCGGGCGATCCACTCCTCCGTGGGATTCGTCTCGTTCTCACTCATGTCGCGCGTCCTCACGCGTATTCCGGGGCGAAATCGCTCAGTGCGTCCCTCAGTCGGGCCCTCGCCCGGCTCAGCCGGGCCTTCGAGGTTCCCTCCGCCACATCCAGCGTTCGTGCGATCTCGCCGTGGTTGTAGCCCTCCACGTCGTGCATCAGGAAGACGGTCCGGTAGATCTCCGGAAGGGCGTCCACCGCCGCCTTCAACCGCTCCTTCAGGTCCGGGTCCGCCCCCGGGGTCGTCCGGGCCGCCAGGCCTCCCACCACCTCCATGTCCTGCTCCCGCTTGCGGTGGCGATCCACCTTCCGGATCACGTTCAACGCCACCGAGTGGGTGATGCTGTGAAGCCAGGTGGAGAAGGCCGCGTCGCCCCGGAACTGCTCGAGGCGGCCGTGGGCCCGGAGGAACGTCTCCTGGGTGATGTCCCGGGCGATGTCGTCGTGACCCGACATGCGGTAGGCCAGCCGGTACACCCGGTCGACGTGTCGGTCGTACAGCGCCCGGAAGGCCTCTTGATCCCCCCCCGCCGCTCTGTCGATCAGTTCCCGTTCGTGCACCGCGCGCTCCGAGTCGACCCCCCTCCATCGGCTTCGGAAGGTAGGACACACCCTCCGGCCGGACCGTTGCGCCCCCCGCGGGGCCTGCGAAGTTGAGGCATGATACGACGAATCGTGCAGGTCGCCGCGGGGGTCGCGCTGGGGTTGATTGTGGCTCTCCTCCTGGCGCCCCGCGAGGGACGGCAAGCCGGCGGCAGGATGCCGGACCCGGTGGAGGTCGCGCTGATCCCGGACCCCTTCCCCGCGCCGCCCCTCGCCCTCATGGACCCGAACGGCGACCCGGCGACCCTGGCCTCCCTCCGGGGCTCGGTGGTGGCCGTCTTCTTCGGGTACACCCACTGCCCCGATGTCTGCCCCCTCACCCTGGCCACCCTGGGGCGTCTCCAGGAGGACGAGGACCGGGCTCCGCCGCTGGAGGTCGTCTTCGTGTCCGTGGATCCCCGTCGGGACACCCCGGAGCGGCTCCGGGCCTTCGCCGAGGGGCTTCCCGGTCGGATCCTGGCCTGGACCGCCGAGGCGGACGAGGTCCGGCGCCAGGCCAACGCCTTCGGGGTCCTGGTGGCGGTCCCCGAGGACGGCTCGGACCCGGACTACCTGGTGGACCACACGGCCCGGACGTTCCTGGTGGGACCGGGTGGCGACGTGGTGGCCACCCTGCCCCCGATGGTGGGGCAGGACCAGGCCAGGGAGGTGATCGACGCCGTCTACCAGCGGTACGGCCGGTGAGG
>DATHRY010000150.1:0-55020 GCA_035464715.1 Longimicrobiales bacterium | reverse complement strand
GACGACGGATCGCCCCGTCTTCGGCTGTTCGACATCCCGGTGGAGAACCAGGTGCCGGGTCCGCGCCAGATCGAGGCCCTTGTGGAGCAGGATCCGGAGATCAGCCAGCAGTTCTCGCTCTGGCGCACCGGAGGCAGCCGGGTCTGGACGGGGCATCTCCACGTCGTTCCCGTCGGCGACCGGATGGTCTACATGGAACCGGTCTTCCTCGCCGCCGAGGAGGACGCGATGCCCGAGCTCCGCCGGTTCGTGGTGAGCGACGGACAGCGTGTGGCCATGCGGGAGACCCTGGCCGGAGCCGTGGCCGCCCTGGCGGGGGTCGCCCTGGGCCGCCCGGCCGATCCCACCGCCGGAGCGGGGGCCGGGACCCCCTCGGAGCCGGGCCGGTCCGCCGCGGCCCTCCGGATCCTCGAGGAGGCCGAATCCCGCCTGCGGGCAGGGGATTTCGCGGGATTCGGCGAGGCCCTGGAGCGCCTTCGCCGCACCCTTCAGGCGATGGACTCCACCGGCGTCGCCGGCGGTTGAATCGCCTGGGGGGCCTCGGTAGCTTCCACGGGCTCGGCGCCGACCGTCGAGCCTGAACCCGAAAACACACGAGCATCCATGGATCTCCACGAGTATCAGGCAAAGGAGATCTTCCGGGGCGCGGGGATTCCCGTCCCGCCCGGGGAGGTCGCCCGTACGCCCGAAGAGGCCGAGGCCATCGCCCGCGAGTACGGCGGCATGGTCGTGGTCAAGGCGCAGGTTCACTCCGGTGGCCGCGGGAAGGCCGGCGGCGTGAAGCTGGCCAAGACCGCCGAGGAGGCCCGCGAGCACGCCTCGAACATCCTCGGGATGTCCATCAAGGGGCTCACAGTGGAGAAGGTCCTGGTCACGCCGGCCGAGGACATCGACACCGAGGCCTACGTGGGCGTCCTGGTGGATCGAAACGGCCAGGCCCCCATGTTCATGGTCTCCGCCGAGGGTGGGGTGGACATCGAGGAGGTCGCCAGGACCAGCCCCGACGCCATCCGGAAGCTCACCGTGGACCCGCGCTACGGGCTGCTGCCTCACCAGGCCTACTGGCTCGCCAACACGCTCTACGACGATCCCGGACTGGCCAAGCAGGCGTCGAAGATCATGGGGCAGCTGTACCGGGCCTTCATGGCGAACGGCTGTTCCCTGGCGGAGATCAACCCGCTCATCACGACGCCGTCGGGAGAGGTGAAGGCCATCGACGCGAAGGTGAGCCTCGACGACAACGCCCTCTTCCGGAGCCCGGAGCTGGAGGCGTATCGGGACACGTCCGGCGAGCCCCAGGCCGAGACCGACGCCAGGGAGGCGGGCCTCACGTTCATCAAGCTGGACGGGAACGTGGGGTGCTGCGTGAATGGCGCCGGGCTCGCCATGGCCACCATGGACCTGGTGAAGTATTACGGCGGGGAGCCCGCGAACTTCCTGGACATCGGCGGTTCGTCGAACCCCGAGAAGGTGGTGAACGCCCTGAAGATCATCACCGAGGATCCGGCCGTGAAGGTGATTCTCTTCAACATCTTCGGCGGCATCACCCGGACCGACGACGTGGCCAACGGGATCGTGGAGGCCACCAAGCAGATCGACATCGACATCCCCATCGTCATCCGCCTCACGGGCACCAACGAGGAGGAGGCGCTGGAGATCCTGAAGCGGGAGGGCTTCGAGGCCTACACCTCCATGGACGAGGTGGTCGAGAAAGCCGTCGAGCTGGCCAACCAGGCGTAAGGGGAGCGAATCGATGTCGATCTTCATTGACGAGAACACCCGCCTCGTGGTCCAGGGGATCACCGGGCGCGACGGGTCGTTCCACGCCCGTCAGATGATGGAGTACGGGACGCAGGTCGTCGCCGGCGTCACGCCGGGGAAGGGTGGGCAGACCTTCGACGGCCCCGACGGGGCCACGGTCCCGATCTACAACAGCATGGACGAGGCGGTGGCCGAGACGGGCGCGAACACGTCCGTCGTCTACGTGCCGCCGGCCTTCGCGGCCGGTGCCGTCATGGAGGCCGCCGACTCCGGCGTGGATCTGGTGGTGGCCATCACCGAGGGCATCCCGGTACTGGACATGACCCGGGCCCACGCCTTCGCTCGGGACCGGGGCGTGCGCGTCCTGGGGCCGAACTGCCCCGGGATGATCTCACCGGGCAAGTCGAAGGTGGGCATCCTCCCGGGCCAGATCGTGACCCCGGGCCCGGTAGGCCTGGTCTCCCGGTCCGGGACGCTGACCTACGAGGCGGTCTACCACCTCACCCGGGCAGGCCTCGGCCAGACCACCTGCGTCGGCATCGGCGGCGACCCCCTCATCGGGACGAAGTTCATCGACTGCCTGGAGGCCTTCCGCGGTGACCCCGACACCAAGGCCATCGTCATGATCGGAGAGATCGGTGGCACCGACGAGCAGGAGGCCGCCGACTACGTGAAGGCGAACGTGGACGTGCCGGTGGTCGGCTTCATCGCGGGGCAGACGGCGCCTCCAGGCCGGACCATGGGGCACGCCGGGGCGATCATCAGCGGGTCCGCAGGGACGGCCGCCGAGAAGATGGAGGCCTTCGCCGCCAACGGCATCGCCGTGGCGAAGCGCCCAGTGGAGATCGCGGAGCTGGTCGCCGAGGCCCTGGGGCGGTAGGACCGCCCCGCGACGCCCATGCGCTTCGTCGACTACCTCGACGCGGACCGGATCCTGGTGCCCCTCGGGGCACCGACGCTCGAGGAGGCGATCTTCCGCCTCCTCGGGCTCCTTCCGGATGCGATGTTCTCGTCGGTGCAGGCTCGGGAGAAGGCGGCCCGGGACCTGGCCCAGGGGGAGCGTGGCGAGGTGGTGTACCTCGCGCGCGAGGTCATCGCCGTCTTCGCAGAGCAGGAGGGGCTCACCCGTCCCACCGTGCTGGTGGGCCTGGAACGGGATCCCTTCACGGTGATCCTGAAGGACCGGGAGGACCCCGACCAGGCCCGGCTCCTGCTCCTCTTCCTGGTGCCGGGGAAGGCCTCGGCCTTCCGGGCCCGCACCGCCCCCACGCTTCGGAGCTTCCTCTCCCGGGAAGGTGCGCCGGAGGCGCTCTTGGCCGCCGACTCTCCCGAGGCGTTCCTGGCCACGCCGGGACTGGAGGGCGTCCGGTTCCCGGATGCCGCCCAGGTCGCAGAGGCGATGGAGGCCGCCCGGTACCGGGTGTACCCCGAAAGCTCGGCGGAGGAGCTCGTGGACCTGATGATCCGCCGGAAGCTCCGCGCGGTCCCGGTGGTCGGGGAGGGCTACGAGGTCCTGGGGGTGGTGACCGCGGGCGATGCCCTCCGTCACCTCCTGGCCCGGGACCGGGAGGGCCGGGAGGAGCTGACCGCCCGGGACATCATGACCCGACAGGTCCTCTGCGTGTCGGAGGACCAGGACCTGAAGGACGTGGCCCAGATCCTGGTGAACCGTGGAGTGGCCCAGCTCCCGGTGGTCCGGGAGGGCCAGTTCGTGGGATTCATCACCCGGGACTCCGCGTTGGCGAGCCTCGCCGCCGTCTCGCAGGACCCCGACTGAACGCACAGAATCGAAGGAGATCCGATATGAGCCGCACCCTCGCCATCATCAAGCCCGACGCCACCGGATCCGGGAAGGCCGGCAAGGTCCTGGCCCACCTGGAAGGTGCCGGGTTCACGGTCCGGGCCCTGCGGCTGACCCACCTGTCCCGGGCTCAGGCCGAGGAGTTCTACGCCGTGCACCGGGAACGCCCCTTCTACGGTGAGCTGGTGGAGTTCATGACCTCGGGGCCCTGCGTGCCCATAGTCCTGGAGGCCGAGGACGCGGTGGCCCGGCTCCGGGACGCCATCGGTGCCACGGACCCCGCCGAGGCCGCCGAGGGCACGGTGCGGAAGCTCTACGCCGAGTCCAAGGGTCGGAACGCGATCCATGCTTCGGACTCCGACGAGAACGCCGCCCGGGAGATCGGGTTCTTCTTTGCGGAGGCGGAGCTCCTGGGCATCGGGGGCTGACCGGGATCGGACCGCGAGGGGGTCCCCGGAGGTCCGAGCCGACCGTCTCGAACATAGGCGCCACGCGTTGACACTCGGGCCGATTTCGGGGTAGCTTTCTCGTCTTATGCTTATGCTCGACCTGCCCCGGCTCGAGCGTGAAGGCACGCTCCGGTTCGAGGGGGAGATCCCCCCGGACGCGTCTCTCTGGGACGGAACGGACCTCCGCTGGACGGGGCCTCTGAAGGTAGCCGGCACGGCGCGTGTCGCTGGCAGTGGGGAGATCCTGGTGGATGCCCGGATCGAGGGCGAGATCCTGCAGGAGTGTCGGCGCTGTCTGGTGGAGGTGGTGACACCGCTCCGGCTGTCGCCCATGATGGTCTTCGGGGAGGTCGATCCCGAGGCCGGGGAGGACGGCGAGGTCCGTGGCCTCGACCTTACGGCGACGGAGCTCGAGTTGAGCGAGGCGGTACGCGAAGAGGTGATCCTGGCCGTGGATCCCTTCGCGGTGTGTGATCCCGACTGCAAGGGGCTCTGCCCGCAGTGCGGGATCGACCGGAACGAGGAAACGTGCGATTGTGCGCTCGAGGAGCCCGATTCCCGTTGGGACGCCCTCCGAGCCCTGAAGAGCGAGTAGACCCATGGCTGTTCCCAAGAAGCGGACGTCGAAGCAGCGGAAGCGGAAGCGCCGCACGCACTACAAGGCCGAGACGGTTGCGGTCCAGAGCTGCCCCAAGTGCGGTGACCCCAAGCGGCCCCACCACGTGTGCCCCAACTGCGGGTACTACCGGGGTGAGGCGGTCATCGACGTCGATACCATCTGACCCGCCGCGGCCCCGTGCGCATCGCGCTCGATGCCATGGGCACGGACCACGCCCCTGCGACCGAGGTCGCCGGGGCCGTGGTGGCCGTCGCCGAGTTGGAGGACATCGAGGTGGTGCTGGTGGGGGATCGGCCCGAGATCGAGGCCGCCCTGGCGGAGCATGACCACGACGGGGGGCGGATCCACATCCACCACGCCCCGGATCGGATCCTGCCGTCCGACCCGCCGGCCTCGGTTGTACGCCGGAAGCCCAACTCGTCGATCGTCGAGGGTGTCCGGCTGCACAAGGAGGGCGGGGCCGACGCCTTCGTGAGCGCCGGTTCCACCGGCGCCGTCATGGCGGCCTCCCTCTTCATCCTCAGGCCGCTGCCCGGCGTCGACCGGCCGTCGGTCGCCACGCCTCTGCCCACCGCTGCCGGCACGCCCACGATCCTCCTGGACTCGGGCACCAACGTCGACTGCAAGGCGCGGCACCTGGTGCAGTTCGCCCACCTGGGTCGGGTCTACGCCCGGGACATCCTGGGGGTCGACGAGCCCCGCATCGGGCTGCTGAACATCGGGGAGGAGCCCGGGAAGGGGAACGAGCTTGCCGTCGAGACCTACGAGCGGCTCCAGGCGGATCCCCACTTGAAGTTCGTGGGGAATGTGGAGGGGCGCGAGATCATCCGGGGCGTCTGCGACGTCCTCGTGGCCGACGGGTTCGTCGGAAACGTGCTGCTCAAGTTCTACGAGAGTGTGGCCCAGTTCATCATCGGGCTCCTCCACGACGAGGTGGAGAAGGCCGGAGCCGACCTGGACCTGCACCGGACCTTCCGGGTCCTGGATTACAGCGAATACGGAGGCGCTCCCCTCCTGGGGGTGGACGGCGTCTCCATCATCTGCCACGGTGGATCGACCCCCAAGGCGATCCGCAACGCACTCCAGGTCGCCAGCCAGGGTGTGCGGAGCAACATGGTCAAGGACATGGCCGACGAGTTGGCCGAGGTCCGAAAGGAGGGCAACGCATCGTGAATCAGCCCCGACCCCTCGTGGAGTTCGCAGGCACCGGTCGGTACCTCCCGCCCCGGGTGGTCACGAACGACGAGATGGCCGAGATGGTGGACACGAACGACGAGTGGATCCGTACGCGGACCGGAATCCGTGAACGGCACCTCGCGTCCGACGATACGCTCGCGGCCCAGATGGGGGCCGAGGCGGCTCGTGCGGCCATGGCGGATGCGGGCGTGGCGCCCGAGGACATCGGGGTGCTGATCGTGTCCACCGCGACGCCCGACCGCTGGCTCCCCTCCACCGCGTGCGACATCCAGGCCCTCCTGGGGTGCACGAACACCATGGCCTTCGACATCCAGGCGGCCTGCTCGGGGTGGCTTTACGGCCTCAGCATGGCCGAGGGCTATCTCACGGCGGGGCGAGCGCAGTACGCGCTGGTGGTGGCCACGGAGAAGATGAGCAACATCCTCGACTGGACGGACCGGACCACCTGCGTCCTGTTCGGCGACGGGTCCGGCGCGGCGGTGCTCCGGAGGGCCGAGGGGCCTCGCGGGATCGTGTCCAGCTTCCACGGCTCCGACGGCAACCTCGCGGAGCTCCTCTATCGCCCCGGGGGCGGCGTGCGTCTCCCCCTCGACGAGGACGTGGTCCGGCGGCGGGATCACCTGATGAAGATGTCCGGGCGCGAGATCTTCAAGAACGCGGTCCGGTCCATGGCCGATGCCTCCGCCCGCGCCCTGGAGGCCGCCGGGATGACCGGGGAGGACGTCGACCTGATGATCCCGCACCAGGCCAACATCCGGATCATCGAGTCCACCGCCAAGTACGCCGGCATCCCCATGGAGAAGGTCTACGTCAACCTGGATCGGTACGGCAACATGAGCTCGGCTTCGATCCCGGTGGCCCTGGACGAGGTGCGGCGGTCGGGGCGTATCGAGCCCGGGATGCGGGTCCTGACCGCCACCTTCGGCGCCGGTCTGACCTGGGGCGCCATGATCTGGCAGTTCTGACTCCGCGGAGCCGACATGGGACTCGCATTGCTCTTTCCGGGCCAGGGCTCGCAGTTCGTGGGCATGGGCCGTGAGCTCGCCCAGGCCTTCCCCGTAGCCCGGGCCACGTTCGAAGAAGCCGACGAGATCCTCGGGGCGTCCCTCTCCCGCCTGATGTGGGAGGGCCCGGAGGAGACCCTCACCGAGACGCGCAACGCCCAGCCGGCGCTCCTGGTCCATTCCGTGGCCGTGCACCGTGTTCTCGGCGATGCGGTCGCGGGGGCGAAGCACGCGGCAGGGCACTCCCTGGGGGAGTTCTCGGCCTACGTCGCCGCGGGCTCCCTGTCCTTCGCGGACGGGCTGCGGGCCGTCCGGCGTCGCGGAGAGCTCATGTTCGAGACCGGCCAGGCCCGACCCGGGACCATGGCCGCGATCCTGGGGCTCGACGACGAGGTGGTGGTTGCGGTCTGCGGCGAGGTGACCGACGGGGTCTGCGTCCCGGCGAACTTCAACGCCCCGGGCCAGGTGGTGGTCAGTGGCGATCGGCAGGGTGTCGAGGAGGGCATGGTCCGGGCCCGGGAGGCGGGCGCGAAGAAGGTGGTGCCCCTCAACGTGTCCGGTGCCTTCCACTCGCCGCTCATGGAGCCCGCCGAGGATGGGCTCGCCACCCACCTCGAGGCCGTGCACGTCGGCGACCCCCGCCTGGAGGTCTATTCCAACGTGACGGCCCGCCCGGTCCTCACGGGACAGCAGGCCCGGGATCTCCTGGTCCGTCAGCTCACGTCGCCCGTCCGCTGGTCCGCTTCGGTGGCAGCCATGGTCGGGGCCGGCGCCGACCGGTTCCTGGAGCTGGGTCCGGGCTCGGTCCTGTGCGGCCTGAACAAGCGCAACGCCCGAGGCCTCCCTTGTGAAGCGGTGGGGACGCCCGAGCAGGTCGAGGCCCACCTGAAGGGGATTGACGGATGAGCGAGCTGAGCGGACAGGTGGCGTTGGTCACCGGCGGGTCGCGAGGCATCGGTCTCGCCATCGCCCGGGAGCTGGCCGAGGCCGGTGCCCGGGTCGCCGTGGTGGCCCGCAACGGCGAGCGCGCCGCCGAGGCCGCCACCGGGCTTCCCGGCGACGGTCACGCCGGGTTCGCCTGCGACGTCTCCGACAGTGGGGCGGTGAAGGAGACGGTTGCCGCCATCGAGGCCGGACTGGGCCCGGTCGGCATCCTCGTGAACAATGCCGGCGTGACCCGGGACAACATCCTCCTCCGCCTGGGCGACGAGGATTGGGACCACGTCCTGGACGTGAACCTCAAGGGGGCCTTCAACACCATCCGGGCGGTCACCCGCGGCATGATGAAGCGCCGGGACGGGGTGATCGTGAACGTGAGCTCCGTGGTCGGCCTCATGGGCAACGCCGGGCAGACCAACTATGCCGCCTCCAAGGCCGGGCTCCTGGGTCTGTCCAAGAGCGTCGCCCGGGAGCTGGCCTCCCGGGGGGTGCGCTGCAACGCCATCGCTCCGGGATACATCGCCACGGACATGACCTCGGAGCTGACCGAGGAGCAGACCGCGGCGCTCCAGTCCCAGATCCCTCTCGGCCGTCTCGGTGCGCCCGAGGACGTGGCGCCGCTCGTGCGCTTTCTCGCCGGCCCGGGAGGGCGCTACATTACCGGCCAGACTGTCGCCGTGGACGGCGGGATGGTCATGTAGGCATCCGGTTCCGCACCGGACCACTCGTTTCGAGCCATTCCAGAAGCACAACAACCAACTCAAGGGGGACGCATGTCGGACGCCGCATCCAAGGTCCGTGAGATCATCGTGAACGAGCTGGGCGTCGAGGCCGACAAGGTCACGGACGACGCTTCGTTCGTGGAGGACCTGGGGGCCGACTCGCTGGACACCGTCGAGCTCGTGATGGCCTTCGAGGAGGAGTTCGGGATCGACATTCCGGACGAGGACGCCGAGCAGCTTCGCACGGTCGGTGACGCGATCAAGTACCTCAAGGAGAACGCGTCCGAGGGTTGAGGCCGCGCGGGCTGATCGGGGAGACGAGATGACAGCGCAGGAACGCGACCGGAGAGAGCACCGGGTCGTCGTGACCGGGGCCGGAGTGGTCACTCCGGTGGGGAACGACGTGCCGACCGCATGGGCGGCCCTTCTGGCCGGGACCAGCGGCGGGGGCCCGATCACGCTCTTCGACGCCACGGAGGACTGGCCCAGTCGGGTCGCCTGCGAGGTCAAGGATTTCGATTCGGGGGACATCCTGGATCGGAAGGAGGCTCGGCGGTACGACCGGTTCTCCCAGCTGGGCATCGTCGCCTCTGCGGAGGCGTTGGCGTCCGCGGGCTATCCGGGTGGATCGGGTGTTCCCGTGCCGGAGCGCTTCGGGGTGATCTTCGGCAGCGGCATCGGCGGGATCTCCACCTTCGAGGAGCAGCACCGCATCATGCTGGAACGGGGTCCGGGACGGGTTAGCCCGTTCTTCGTCCCCATGTTCATCCCGGACATCGCGGCGGGCCTCATCTCGATCCAGTTCGGATTGAAGGGACCCAACTACGCCACGGTGTCCGCCTGCGCCTCGAGCGCCCACGCCATCGGGGAGGCGTTCCGGGCCATCCAGCGTGGCGACGCCGATCTGATGCTCGCCGGGGGGACGGAGTCGACCATCACCCCCATGACGCTGGCCGGCTTCGGGGCGATGAAGGCCATGTCCACCCGGAACGACGATCCGGAGACCGCCAGCCGCCCCTTCGACGCGAATCGGGACGGCTTCGTGATCGGGGAGGGAGCCGGGGCGGTCGTCCTGGAATCGCTCGACCATGCCCAGGCCAGGGGGGCCACGATCCTGGCCGAGCTGGTCGGGTACGGAGCCACGGGCGACGCCTACCACATCACGTCGCCGCCCCCGGACCACCTCGGGGCCCAGGAGGCCATGCGCCTTGCCCTCGCCGACGCCGGGGCCGACGCCTCCGAGGTGGACTACGTGAACGCCCACGGGACGTCCACGCCGGTGAACGACGCCCACGAGACCACGGCGGTGAAGGCGGTCCTCGGGGATCGGGCCCGGGAGATCGTCATGGGCTCCACCAAGTCCATGACGGGCCACCTGCTCGGGGCCGCGGGCGCCGTGGAGTCGGTGATCTGCACCCGGGTTCTCCAGGAGGGGAAGATCCCTCCCACGATCAACTTCTCCGAGGCGGATCCGGAGTGTGACCTGGACTACGCCCACAACGCCATGGTGGAGCGGCCGGTGGGCCTGGCCCTGAGCAATTCCTTCGGCTTCGGGGGCCACAACGTCTGCCTGGCGCTCCGGAGGTGGGACGGGTCCTGAGACCGTGCGGGTCGGCCTCGGGTACGACTCCCACCGGTTCGACGCCGACACCCCCTGCGTCCTGGGGGGTGTGGTCATTCCCGGGCACCCCGGCCTCAAGGGTCATTCCGACGGCGACGCGGTCTGTCACGCCCTCATCGACGCCCTCCTCGGGGCCGCCGCACTCGGAGACGTCGGCACCCACTTTCCGCCTACGGACGACACCTGGAGGGGCGCGGACTCCGTCGAGCTCCTCCGGCGGGCCGTCGAGGTCCTTGAGCGGGACAACTATCAGGTCGTGAACGTGGACGTGACGGTGATCTGTCAGTCCCCGAAGATCGGGCCGGTGGCCGGCGCGATGCGGGAGCGGCTCGGTGAGGTGCTCCGGATCGGGCCGCGCCACGTCTCGGTGAAGGGGAAGACCAACGAGGGGATGGGATGGATCGGCGCCGGAGAAGGACTGGCCGTCCACGCCGTCGCCCTCGTCGACCGGGTCCGGGAAGGCGACGCCCCCGCCCCCGGACGCTGACCGGCCGGAGGGAGCGTGGGACCCGTCAGCCGGGCCCTGGACCTGCTGGGCGCCCTCCCGGTCGAGCTCCTCTACCTGATCCTCGGGGGTGGGGCGTTCCTCGAAAACCTGGTTCCCCCGGTACCGGCCGACACCTTCGTGGTGGTGGGCGGGCTGCTCGCGGACCGGGGGAGCGTCGATCCCTGGATCGCGTTCGCCCTCATCCTCGTTCTGAACGCGGCCGGGGCCCTGGCCGTGTGGTGGGCGGGATACCACTACGGGGCCGCCTTCTTCCGGGGCTCGGTGGGTCGCCGCCTGCTCCGTCCCCGGCAGCTGGGGCGGATCCAGGGGTTCTACCACCGCCACGGGGTCTGGGCCATCTTCGGCGCCCGCTTCCTCCCCGGGCTCCGCGCCGTGGTCCCCGCCTTCGCGGGGGTGAGCCACCTGGGGTTCTGGCGGGTCGCCCCCCCGGTGGTGGTGGCCTCGACGCTCTGGTACGGCAGCCTGTTCATGGCAGGCCGGCTGGCCGGGCGGAACCTGGCGCGCCTCGAGGGGGCCCTGGCGGGGGTCAACGGCGTCCTGGTCGGGTTGGCGGTCGTCCTGGGCGGGGGCGCCGTCTACTGGTGGATCCGCACGCACCGGGAGGGCGCGGATCCCGAGGAGGACGCCCGTGGCGAGTGACGCGCTGCGCCGCGCTTTCCGGTTCGAGCCCTTCGCCGACTACCTGGCCTTCGATCGCGGCTTGGCGGATCGGACGGTGGACGCGTACCAGCGCGACCTCGACCGCTTCTTGGAGTTCCTCGCAGAGCTGGGCCACGGAGGCCCACGGGACGTCCGACCCGACGACCTGCGGGAGTACGTCTACGAGCTCTCCGGCCGGGGCCTGGCGCCGAGCTCGATCCGCCGAGCCCAGTCGAGCCTCCGGACCTACTTCGGGTTCCTGCTGGCGGACGGGGTCCTGGAGGAGGATCCCACGGACCGGATGGACTCCCCGCGGATCGGCCGCAGTCTTCCGGACACGCTCTCACGGCCCGAGGTCGAGCTGCTCCTGGACGCCCCGGATCCCGAGCGTCCCCTCTACTGGCGGGACCGGGCGATCCTGGAGGTCCTCTACGGTTCGGGCCTCAGGGTGTCGGAGCTCACCGGACTGCGCCTGGTCGACCTGGACGCGGACCAGCGCATGGTCCGGGTCCTGGGGAAGGGGAGCAAGGAGCGGCTGGTTCCCGTGGGTGGACCGGCGCTCCGGGCGCTGGAGCGGTACCTCGGCGGGGTGCGATCCGGACTGGAGCGGGGGAAGGGGGAGGGTCGGATCTTCCTGAACGCCCGCGGAACACCGCTGTCCCGGATCTCGGTCTGGACCCTGGTGAAGGAGAGCGCCCAGCGGGCCGGAATCACCAAGGAGGTGTCCCCCCACACCCTGCGGCACTCGTTCGCCACGCACCTGCTCGAGGGTGGGGCCGATCTGGCCGCGGTCCAGGAGCTACTGGGTCACGCGGACATCTCGACGACCCAGATCTACACCCACGTGGACCGGGAGTACCTACGGGAGGTGCACCGTAGCTTCCACCCCCGGGGCTGAGCCCGCTCCGGCGGACGCCTCCGTCGGAGATCAGTTCCCCGCGCCCGGGGCTCCGTCCCGATCCACGGCGCCGCCCACGTCGGCCTGCCGGATCGACGCCGCGCTCTCCGCGTGGGCGAACAGCTCGGTCTGGGTGGGCGACTCGAGGAGCAGCCGGTAGGCCTCGGCCAGGACGTTGTCCCGCTCCATGCGGAACATCACCGAGGACCCCAGGCGGTTCATCCGATCCGCCACCGAGATGCGGGCGCGCCACCGGAGGTAGGAGAGCGTCTCGTCCGACGCGATCAGGTCGGCCGGCAGGCCTTCCTCCCTCAGCTCCATGAGGAAGTCCTGGAAGGCGTCCTCCCGCAAATCCGGTCCGCGACCGGCCGCCTCCATCGCCCGGGCCTCGGAGAAGCCGAACTCCGCGATGCGCAGCGGAAGGGGCACGCCGGCCTCGGCGGCGCCGCCCAGGAGCTCCCGCTCCCTCAGGGTCAGCGTGTCGTACGGTACGTCGAGATCCGGGAAGATGCCGCCCGCCGCAACGAGCTCACGTCCGCCTGTGGAAGCGACGGTGGGGAAGGTGTCCACGTCCTCCTCGAGCGGCCGTCCCGTCCCGTCCCGGGGCCGATGCAGCGACCGGCCCAGGGGGGTGTACCAGGCTCCCGTGGTGAAGCGGATGCGCCGGTCGTGCGGCAGGTCGAGGACGGTCTGCACCACGCCCTTCCCGAAGGTGCGCTGCCCGACCACCAGGGCCCGGTCGTAGTCCTGGAGGGCGCCGGCCAGGATCTCCGCCGCCGAGGCCGTGAACTCGTCCACGAGGACGACGATGGGGGTCGAGGGCACCCGGGCGATCATACGGGCGTCCCAGGACTCCTCCCGGGTGTCGCCGCCGCCCGAAGGGTTGCGGCTGCGGGTGCTGGCCAGCCGCTGTCCGGGCTTCAGGAAGAGGTCCGCGAGCATCAGCGACTCGTCCAGGTATCCGCCCGGGTTCCGCCGCAGGTCGATGATGATCCCCGATGCGTCGGAGTGCTCCCGGAGGATCTCGTCCATCTCCCGGGCCGCGTTCCGGGCCACGCGGTCCATCACCACGTACGTCACGCCCCCGTCGAGCTCGTCGGCCTCCACCGCCGGGACGTGGACCTGGTCCCGGGTGATGGGGAAGCTGAGGGGGGTGTCGTACCCCTCCCGCCGGACCGTGACCTCCACCTTCGTGCCCACGGGCCCCCGGACCGAGTCGGCGACCATGTCCGACGACCACTCGATGGCGTCGTGAGTGTTCACGCCGGTGATGACGTCCCCGACCTGCATCCCGGCCTGGTCCGCCGGCGTGCTGCGGAACACCGCGGTGACCGTCACGACGTCGTTCAGCTCCGTGATCTGGACGCCGATCCCCGCATAGTTCCCGGTGTTGTCCTCCTCGAAGACCTCCGCCTCCTCGGGCGTGAAGACCGCGGCGTACGGATCGTCGAGGGACTCGATCAGGCCGTCGAGGGCGTGGGCCCAGAGAGTCGAGTCCGACAGGGGGGTCTGGTAGAGCTGCCCGATGGCCTGGAGGGCGCTCACGAAGACCTGCGCTTCGACGTTCGCGCTGGCGGTGGACCGTTCAGAGCCCGTCGACCCGCTGTTCGTGGCGGTCTGGGCCGCGAGCCCTACGGGAAGAAGGGACAGGAACAGGACCGTCAGCAGACTCGTCGAGCGGCGCATTTCAACTCCAGTGCGTGATACAACGTCTTTTCCGTGGAACACCCTGTCGGGCGGCGGCGTTCCCGTCCTGACGGATTCCGCCGAGGACTGTAGCTTGAGGCGTCTCTTCCAAGCTGTCACACCACGACCCTTTCGCGACAGATTCCCGTCATGAGCCATCCCTCCGCCCCCCTCCGGGTCGGGCTGGTCCAGCTCCAGCCCAGGAAGGCCCGGGTGGCCGAGAATCTCGCCCGGCTCGCGGCGAAGATCCGGGAGCTGTCGGCCGACCACGACGTCCTCGTGTTCCCCGAGACGGTGCTGAGCGGCTACTTCCTCCAGGGCGGGGTCTCGGAGGCGGCCCGGACGGCCGAGGAGGTGGCCAGGGACCTGGGCGCGCCCCCCGAGGACGCCCCCGACGTGGTGATCGGGTTCTACGAGCGGTGGCGACGGCGGCTCTACAACTCCGCGGCCTGGCTCACCCCCGGCCCCGAAGGTTGGGAGGTGCTGCACGTCCACCGGAAGATGTTCCTGCCGACCTACGGAGTCTTCGACGAGGCCCGCTTCGTGGAGGCGGGGCGAACCCTGGAGACGGTCGACACCCGGTTCGGCCGCGTGGGTATGTTGATCTGCGAGGAGCTCTGGCATTCCCTGTCGCCCACCATCCTGGCGGTGGGGGGGGCGGAGCTGATCGTCGTTCTGAGCGCCTCGCCGGCCCGGGACCTGGCCCCCTCCAAGGACGGGCGGCCCGAGCGTGTTCTGCGGTGGGAGCGGCTGGCCCGGGGGGTGGCAGAGGAGCATGGCGTGTTCGTGGCCGTGGCCCAGCTCGTCGGATCGGAAGGGGGGAAGCTGTTGGCCGGCGGCTCGCTGGTGGTGGGGCCCGACGGGCGTATCCTCGCCCGTGGCCCGCTCCTGGAGGAGGCGGTGGTGGAGGCCGCGCTGGACGGGATCCTCCTGGACCGCGCCCGGAGCGCGTCGCCGCTCCTCTCGGACCTGGAGCAGATGCTCCCCCACCTGGAGGAGGCGCTGGTCGACGCCCGGTTGGGCGGCACCGTGCCCGTCGAGGCCCCCGTCCTGCGGGGGTCCGGATCCGCCACCCGGATCGTGCCGGCGGGGGGCGCCGACCTGGAGATCGACCCCGACCTGGTGGAGCGGGCGCTGGTCAGGTTCATCCGGGACGAGGTGGTCACCCGCCGCGGCTTCGAACGGGTCGTGGTGGGGGTGTCGGGTGGGGTGGACTCCGCGGTCTCCCTGGCGTTGGCCTGCCGGGCGTTGGGACCGGAGAACGTGCACGGCTTCCGCCTGCCGTACCGCACGTCCAGCGGGGAGAGCCTGGAACATGCCCGCCTGATCCTGCAACGGACCGGGGCGCACGAGCACACCATCGAGATCAGCGGGATGGTGGACGCCTACGTGGAGGCGTTCGAGCCCGACGTGTCGCCGCAGCGGAAGGGCAACCTCATGGCCCGGACCCGGGCGGTGATCCTCTTCGACCAGAGCGCGAAGCTCCACGCCCTCCCACTGGGGACCGGCAACAAGAGCGAGCGCCTCCTGGGCTACTACACCTGGCACGCCGACGATTCGCCACCCATCAACCCCCTGGGTGATCTCCTCAAGACCCAGGTATGGGCATTGGCCCGGCACCTGGGCGTCCCCGACGTCATCGTGGACAAGCCGGCCACGGCGGACCTGATCCAGGGGGTGAGCGACGAGGACGAGCTGGGGATCTCGTACCCGGAAGCGGACCCCATCCTGCACTGGCTCGTGCAGGGGTACCACGGGGAGGACCTGGTCCGGAGCGGGTTCGACGCGGATCGGGTGGCCCTGGTGGAAGGCCGGTTGAATGCCACCCATTGGAAGCGGGAGCTGCCCACCGTGGCCCTCCTGTCGTCCAGCGCCATCGGGGAGTTCTACCTGCGGCCCGTGGACTACTAGCGTCCCGCCCGACCCTCACTCCCGACGCCCGTGCTCCTCGTCATCGACAACTACGACTCGTTCACCTTCAACCTCGTGCAGATGCTCGGGGCGCTGGGGGCGGACCCCGTGGTGGTGCGCAACGACACCCACGACGTCGAGGGGCTGCGCCGCCTCGGGCCGGAGCGGATCGTCGTCTCCCCCGGCCCCTGCACCCCCGGAGAGGCCGGCGTGAGCATCGACGTCTTCAGGGAGCTGGGTCCCGAGGTGCCGGTCCTGGGCGTGTGCCTCGGGCATCAGTCCCTCGGCGAGGCGTTCGGGGGCCGGACCATCCGGGCCCGCCGGGCCATGCACGGCAAGACGGGGCTCGTGGAGCACGACGGGGCGGGCCTCTTCAGGGACCTTCCCTCGCCCCTCACCGTGACCCGGTATCACTCCCTGGTGACGGACCCCGACGCCCTGCCGGACGTGCTGCGCCCCGTGGCCTGGTCCCGGGAGCCGGACGGGGAGCGTGAGATCCAGGCGATGCGCCACGAGCGCCACCCGGTCTGGGGGGTCCAGTTCCACCCCGAGTCCCTCTTCTCCCAGGACGGGAGCCGGCTGCTGGAGAACTTCCTGCGCCTCTGATCCGACGGGCCGCCGGTCGGAGTCGTCAGGACCCTCCGGACCCGAGGTGCCGCCTGAAGAAGGACACGGTGGCTTCGTACGCGGCGATCCAGTTGCGATGCAGGAGGAATCCGTGGACCTCGTCGGGGAAGACCAGCGTCTCCACCGGCACGTCCTGGCCGCGGAGGGCCCGCACCAGGTCCACGGTCTCGCTGAAGCGGACGTTCCGGTCGTCGTCCCCGTGGATGAGGAGGACCGGATCCTCCCATCGATCCACCATCGACAAGGGGGAGGACCGGAAGGCGCGCGCCTTCCGCTCCGGATCGTGCTCGGGGACGTAGGAGGGCACGAAGTTCCCGATGGCCACGTTCCAGTCGTGGACGCCGTGGATGTCCACGCCCCCGGCGAACAGCTCCGGGGCGTGCACGAGCCCCTGCGCGGTGAGATACCCGCCGTAGGAGCCGCCCCAGAGCCCGATCCGGGCCGGGTCCACGTCGGCCCGCCCCTGGAGGTGGAGGCCCGCCGCGAGGACGTCCCGCACCTCGCTGGCCCCGTCCGCGCCGTAGTCCTCCGCCTCGCGGAACTCGAGGCCGTATCCGATCCCGCTCCGGTAGTTCACGGTCAGGACCACGAACCCCATCGAGGCGAGGACCTGGTTGAGGGCGTACGCGTTGTGGTAGTAGCCCCGGTGGTGGAAGCCGAGGAGCATCTGCCTGCGGCTGCCGCCGTGGAGGAAGATGGCGGCGGGGCGGCGCTCACCGGGCTCCAGGTCGGCCGGCAGGAAGAGCTGGGCGTGGATCGGCGTCCCGTCGGTGCTGGAGAAGACCACCGGTTCCGGGATCACCAGCGCCGAGGCAGGAAAGGAGGAGGGCAGGGGACCGGCCAGCGGCGTCCGCCCCCCGGCGCCGTCCAGTACGAAGGGACGGGTCGGCTCCCGGGCGCCCGAGCCGATGAAGGCCACGGTCCCGCCCCCCGTCGCCACCGGGCCCCATTCCAGCCCCGCCCCGGGGGTCAGGAGCTCGGGGGCGCCCCCGTCGGGGGAGACGCTCCACAGGTGCCGACGGTCCACGTCGTCCCGGTTCGAGTCGAAGAGGATGCGGGCCCCGTCGGGGTCGACCGAGACCCGCTGGACCTCGTGCTCGCCCGGCGTCAGCAGGAGGGGATCCCCGCCCCGGGCCGACACGCTCCACAGGCGAAGCCAGCCGTCCTTCTCCCAGGGGAAGACCAGGCGGTCCCCCGCGACCCAGGAGAGCTGCGGCCCGTCCACCCCCTGGAAGAGGCTCCCGTGGCCCGGGTCGGCCCGGAAGACCTCCCGGCCCTCGTCGGACGCGAGGTCCACCACCCGGATCGACCAGGGCAGCCCCTCGCGTCGGGGGAAGAAGGGCAGCGACTCCTCGGGCGCGGGCCGGCGAATGAAGGCGACCCGGGCGCCGTCGGGGCTCCACGCCGGGGAGCCGTCCAGGTCCACGGAGGGCTCGAGATAGCGGTACTCCCCGCTCGCCACCTCGAGGATGCCGACGAAGGCGTGGTCGCCCCGGCCTGAGACGAACGCCAGGCGGTCTCCGGTGGGGGCCCAGACCAGGCTCCCGGCCCCGGAGCGGGGGCGGGCCAACATGCGGGGCTCGCCTTCGGGCAGATCCCGCACCCAGATGCGGTCATCCCGGGTGAAGGCGAGCCGCCCTCCGTCCGGGGAGACGGCCGGGCTGCCGGCCTCACCCAGGGCGGTCGGGGGGGCGCTCCCGTCGGTGGGCGCCCACCACAGTCCCCGCTCCGCCCCCTCCGGGTCCTGGGCCGGGGTGGGTGTCCACCCCTCCCGGTTCGAGGCTCCGCCCCGGACGAAGAGGACGTGTCGCCCGTCGGGGGTGAGTTGCAGGCCGCCGACCTCCTGGCCGTCGTCGCCCTCGTAGGCGGTCGCCGGCGCTCCCTCGAAGTCCGGACCCCGGGCGACCCAGACGTTCCGGCTCCCCCGATCGTTGACGACCCAGGCGACCACGTCCGCGCCGGAAGCGGCCACCATGCCTTCGTGGAAGGGGGCCGAAAGGATGTCGGCCACCGTGATGGCCTGGGCTCCGCCGGCCGTCGCACAGGCGAGGGCGCCGGCGACCGCCGCCAGGACCGCCCCCGCCGTCGAGGACCCCCTCACGCGATCCCGTCCCGCAGCACCCCGCGCACGGCGTCGATGAAGCGGTCCAGCTCCTCCTTGGTCGAGTAGACCGACGGGGACACCCGGATGCCCTGGAACTCGGCGTGGTTGATGGCCACGGTGAAGATCCGGTGTCGCTCCCATAGGTGGTTCCGGAGATCGGTGGAGGCCACCCCGTCGATCTCGACGTTGGCGATGCCGCAGGCGAAGCCGGGACGAAGGCTCGTGTGCAGGCGTATCCGATCGTCCTCGGCCAGCAGGGTCTCGGCCCAGTAGTTCCGCAGGTGGACGAGCCGGGCGTCCTTCCGGGCGGAGCCCAGGGCCTGGTGGAAGGTCAGGGCCTCGCCGATGGCCAGAGCGTTGGCCGCCGGATGGGTGCCCACCTCCTCGAACTTGCGGATGTCCGCGTCCATGCGCTCCGGCGCGGCCATGAGAGGCCACAGGGAGGCGATCTTGTCCCGCCGCACGTAGAGGAGCCCTGTGCCGATGGGGGCGAACAGCCACTTGTGCAGGGACGAGCTGTAGTAGTCGACGTCCAGCTCGCCCAGGGTGAAGTCGAAGTGGGCCAGGGCGTGGGCGCCGTCCACGATGACGGGAATCCCGTGGCGCCGTCCCAGGGCCGTGACCTCCCGAACCGGAAGGATCTGTCCGGTGAGATTGATCATGTGACAGACCAGGATCGCCCGGGTCCGGGGTGTGATGGCTGCCTCGAACCGCCGTACGACCTCGTCCGGGTCCTCCGCCGGGGTGGGGATCTGGATCTGGACCAGCTCGATCCCCTCCCGGCGCTCCCGCTGCCGGAAGGTGGTGATCATCCGCCCGTAGTCCTGGGTGGTGGTCAGCACCTGGTCTCCCGGGCTCAGGTCGAACCCGAGCTGGCAGGTCTGGAGGCTCTCGGAGGCGTTCCGGGTGAAGGCGATCTCCTCCGAGTCCACGTCCCATTCCCGGGCCATGCGCAGCCGGACGCCCTCCTTCTGGGGCTCCAGCACCTCCCACATCGTGTAGGCCGGGAGCAGGTTCGAGTAGTCCAGGTGCCGCTTCATGGCCTCCTGCACGAAGCTCGGCGCCGGACTCACGCCCCCGTTGTTCAGGTTGACCAGGGAGCGGTCGACAGTGAACGCCTTGGCCACCTCGTTCCAGAAATCCTCGTCGCCCGCCGTCTCGAGAGGGCCGCCCGGGTGTCGCGCCAGCTCCGGAACAAGGTCCAGAGCCGTGGGGGTCAGAAGGGTCGGTCGGACCGGGACGCCGGCGACGGCGGCGAGCGTGGGGAGTCCGAGGGTACCGAGGAAGTGACGACGGTCGGGCACGGGAACGCCTCCGCTGGCGGAATGGACTAGGGTGCAGAATAGGGTGCGGATGCCGTCGGGGACAGCGCGGGTGGCGGGGTGGTCGCGGGGGCGGGAAAGGGGCCGTCGCCGGTAGCCAATCCCCGCCGGCGACATACCTTTGGACGCCCCTCGTTTCCTCGCCCGATCCCCGCGCCATGCCAGGTACCCGACTCCGCGCCCGTTCGACGCCCGGTCCCCTCGCCATCAGGGGGCGCCCGTGATCCGGGTCACCCTCCTGGGGACCGCGGCCGCTCGCCCGACCCCGGGGCGCAACGTGAGCGGACTGGCCGTCCAGCACGACGGGGATCTCATGCTGTGGGACTGCGGAGAGGGGACCCAGCGGCAGATGATGCGGTACGCCACGGGATTCAACCTCTCGTGCATCTTCGTCACCCACGTGCATGCGGACCACATCCTGGGCCTGCCCGGCCTGCTCCGGACCCTCGGCCTGCAGGGACACGGGGAGCCCCTGCAGATCTTCGGACCGCCCCGCTCGGCCTCGGTCCTGGAGGACGCCGTCCACCTGGGAACGCACCGCGTGCCCTTTCCGGTGACGATCCGGGAGCTGGAGCCCGGCGAAGAGGTCGTCCGGCCGGGGTACGTGGTCCGGACCTTCCCCGTCTCCCACGGTGTGCCGGCGGTGGGCCTGGCGCTGGTGGAGCCGGAGCGCCTCGGGCGCTTCGACGTCGAGCGCGCCCGCGCCCTGGGCGTCCCCGAGGGGCCGGCCTTCGGGATGCTCCACAGGGGGGAGGCGGTGGAGGTCGATGGCCGGACCATCGATCCCGCGGACCTGGTGGGCCCGTCGCGCCCCGGGCGGAAGGTGGTCTACACCGGGGACACCCGGGCCAGCCGGCCGGTCCTGGAGGCCGCGCGGAACGCCGATCTCCTGATCCACGACGCCACCTTCGGGGACGAGGAGGTCGAACGGGCCAGGGAGACGGGCCACGCCACCGCCCGTGAAGCCGCGCGCCTCGCCCGGCGTGCCGAGGTCCGGGACCTGGTCCTCACCCACCTTTCGGCCCGGTACGCCGACGACCCCACCCTCCTGGTCCGTCAGGCCGCGGAGGAGTTCCCCGGGGCCCGGATCGCCCGGGACGGGATGGTGATCGAGGTGCCCTTCCCGCCGGAGGAGGAGGGCGCATGAGCTTCGTTCCCCGACGGCCCGTGGAGCCGGACTCCGGCCGGGCCCATGCCACGTTGGTGGACGAGCACGTCGAGATCTCCCGGGAGCAGCGCGCCGATGCCTCGGCCGCCCGCTGGCGGGCCGGCGCCCTGGCCGAGGCGATCTTCGGTGGCCGGGTGGTCCCGCGCCTCCGCAGCGCCCGGACCATGGCCGGCTTCCGCGCGCTCCTCGAGCTCGAGGTGCCCTTCCGGGACCTGGGTCGGCACCGGGAGGCGGAGACGCGCTTCCTGCAGGCGGCGCGTCGGGACGAGCTGCTGGGCCGCCTGCCGGTGGTGTTCGTGTTCACGCCCGTAGCTCCCGAGCCGATCGACGCGCCGGTCCCCGCGACCGGCGGGGCCTGACCCGTGACGGAACGGATCGCGGTGGTGGGCCTGGGCCTCATGGGGGGCTCCCTGCTCCGGGGCCTGGCCCCGTCCGGCCGGGGGGCGGGATGGAGTCCTGACCCCGAGGAACGAGAAGCGGCCCGGGCCGTCCCCGGGGCCCGGGTGCCCGACGGCCTGGCCGAAGCGCTCGAGGGCGCAGCGGGCGTGGTCCTGGCAGTTCCCCTGGGTGCCATGCGGGGTCTGCTGGCGCGAGTGGCGGTGTCGGTCCCCGCTGCCTGGATCTCGGACGTGGGGAGCCTCCAGGCCCCCCCGTTGGCCTGGGCCCGGGAGGTGGGCGTCCCGGACCGGTACGTGACCTCCCACCCCATGACCGGCGGCGAGACCTCCGGCTTCGGCGCCTCCAGGGAGGACCTGTACCGGGAAGCCCGGGTGTGGCTCTCCGCGGATCGGTCCTGCCCCCCGGCGGTGCACGCGCGGGTGGAGCGGCTGTGGGCGGGCCTGGGGGCGGATCCGGACGACGTCGGGGCCGAGGATCACGACCGGGTCATGGCCTCGGTGAGCCACCTGCCCCAGGTGGTGTCCACGCACCTCGCGGCCCTCCTGGCCGACGAGGGGCGCACCGCGGCGGAGCTGGGGCCGGGGGGAAGGGACACGACCCGCCTGGGCGGAAGCGACGCCCGCATGTGGCAGGACATCCTGTCCTTGTCGGGCCCCGCCCTGGCCGGGTCCCTGCGTGAGCTCGCCCGGCGGCTGGACGCGGAGGCCGCGCGCCTGGAGGCGGGCGAGGTGGGTCCGTTCGGCGACCTCCTGGCCCGGACCCGGGCCTGGAGGGACGAATGAGGATCCGTGTGCCCGGCGACAAGTCGATCTCCCAGCGCGCCCTCCTCCTGGCGGCCCTGGCCGAGGGCGAGAGCCGTCTCCGTGGCGTCCTCCCCTCGGCGGATCCCAGGTCCACGGCGGGGGCTCTCCGAGCGCTGGGCGTGGACGTGCCTCCTCTCCCGGCCGACGGGAGCGAGATCCGCATCTCGGGCGTGGGCCTGCGGGGTCTCCGCCCACCGTCCGCCCCCCTGGACCTGGGGAATTCCGGCACCGGCGCCCGCCTCCTCCTCGGCGTGCTCGCCGCGCTGCCGTTCCGCAGCGTCCTCACGGGAGACGCGTCCCTCCGGGGTCGGCCCATGGGACGGGTGACCGACCCGCTCGGGACCATGGGCGCCGTGTTCGAGCCCCTGGACGCCCCGGATCGGCTCCCCCTGGCCGTGGGTCCGAGCCCGGGGCTGCGGAGCGTCGACCTCGACCTGCCCGTGGCCAGCGCCCAGGTGAAGAGCGCCCTCCTCCTCGCGGGCCTGGTGGGGGGCGTGCCGGTGCTCCTCACCGAGCCCGGTCCGTCCCGGGACCACACGGAGCGGATGTTGACCGGGGCCGGGGCCACGGTGGTCCGCCACGTTCGTGGCCCCGGCTACCGGGTGGAGCTCCGGGACCCCCCGGCCGCGCTCCGGCCCCTGGACCTGGATGTCCCCGGAGACCCATCCTCCGCGGCGTTCCCCGTCCTGGCCGCGGTGCTGGGAGTGGGCCTGGGCCACATCGAGATCCGGGGCGTGGGGCTGAACCCCACCCGGACCGGGTTCTTCGACCTCTTGCGGCGGATGGGTGCCCGGATCGAGGTGGAGCCGGGGGCGGAGCAGGGGGGCGAGCCGGTGGGGACCGTCCGTGCCCGGGCCTCCGGGCTCCGGGGGATCGACGTCGGGCCGGACCACGTGGTCGCGGCCATCGACGAGCTGCCGGCCGTGGCCGTGGCGGCGATCCGGGCCCGGGGCACCACCCGGATCACCGGCGCCGGGGAGCTGCGTGTGAAGGAGACGGACCGGATCCGGGCACTGACGGAGAACCTGCGGGCCCTGGGCGTGTCCTGCCGGGAGCTGCCCGACGGTCTGGAGGTGGACGGCACGGACGACCCACTGTCCGGGAGGGTGCGGAGCTTCGACGACCACCGGATCGCCATGGTGTTCGGCGTGCTGGCGGCCCAGGCGGGCAACCGGATCGAGGTCGACGGGAGGGAGGCGGTGGAGGTGAGCTATCCCGGGTTCTGGACCCAGTTGAAGGAGATGGCCGACGGTGCGTGAGCGGATCGAGAACGGGGTGGACGAGGACGGCACGGACGAACGGGGCGCGACCGCCGGTCGTACCCTGGTCACCCTCGACGGACCCGCAGGGGTCGGGAAGTCCACGACGGCCCGGGCGGTGGCCCGGGCGCTGGGGTACCGATACCTGGACTCGGGTGCCCTGTATCGCTCGGTGACGTATGCCCTCCTGGCCGGCGGGGTGCCCGCGGATCGCTGGAGCCGGCTGACCGAGACCGAGCTGGACGGCCTCGGGGTGGAGGTCCGGCCCCGCGGGGAGAGCGTGGAGATCCGGTTGGGCGACCGGGTCCTGGGGGAGGAGCTTCGGACGGAGGAGGTCACCCGCCACGTTTCGACGGTGGCACAGGTGCCCGCGGTCCGGGCCTGGCTCTTCCGGGCCCAACGGGTCGCAGCGAGCCGGGGCCGGCTGGTGGCGGACGGTCGGGACATGGGGACCGTCGTCTTCCCCGAGGCACGCGCCAAGGTCTTCCTCACGGCGGACGTGGAAGAGAGGGCCCGGCGGCGCCTGGGGGATCGGGGGGTGAAGGAGCCGGCGGGGCATCAGCTCCGGGAAGAGGCCGCCCGGCTGGGGGAGCGGGACTGGAAGGACGAGAACCGTGACGTGGCCCCCCTCAAGGTGCCTGACGGTGCGCTGGTCCTGGACACCACCGACCTGACCTTCGACGAACAGGTCCACCGCATCGCCACCTATGCCCGGCGCGCCGCCGCCGGGGATCCGTAGCCCCCTTCGGGACGCGTTGACGGGCCCGGGGGCGCTGAATAGCTTTCCCCTGCTATGCCCCGGACGGCGTCCGCGGCGATGGCGTTCCCGACGAACGGCCCGGGCGATGCGTCCGGCCGTTCTTCCTTTCCATGAACCCGGGGGCACCCTGGCGGTGCGGCCCGGCAGTACCGGCTCCGGACGGAGCGAGAGGCCATGACCGACTCCAAGAACGAAGACCCTACCCCCGAGCTCGAGAACGAGCAGGATCACTCCCCCGAAGAGCTCGCGGAAGAAGAAGGCATCATGGTGGACGCCCTGACCGGTGAGGTCATCGAGGGCGCAAGCGCCGAGGACGAAGAGGAGGAGGACGGCGGGGTCGCGGTGGCCACCGGTATCTCCCCGGAGCTCCTCTACGATCCCTACGGGGAAGAAGAGCTCGACATCCCCCGGGGCGACTTCGAGGCCCTCCTCGAGGAGCACCAGGCCGACTTCGCGGGGATCCGCGAGGGCGAGATCGTCGAGGCCCAGGTCCTCCGCGTCACCGATGCGGCCGTCATCCTGGAGTTCGGGTTCAAGAGCGAGGGCTCCGTCGCCCGGGACGAGTTCAAGGACGTCCCCGCCGAGGGAGATACCGTCGAGGTCCTCCTGGAGAGCCTCGAGGACGAGGACGGAATCGTCGTCCTGTCCAAGAAGAAGGCCGACTTCCTGCGGGTGTGGGAGAAGATCCGCGAGGCCCACGAGGCCGACCGTCCCGTCAAGGGAACGTTGGTCCGGAAGATCAAGGGCGGCGTGACCGTCGACCTCATGGGGGTCGATGCCTTCCTGCCGGGCTCGCAGATCGCGCTCCGCCGGGTCCCGAACATCGACGACCTGATCGGCGAGACCTACAACTTCAAGATCATCAAGCTGAACAAGCGCCGGCGGAACATCGTCGTGTCGCGCCGCGTGATCCTGGAGACGGAGCGGGAGAAGAAGCGCAAGACGCTGGTCAAGGAGCTCCTGGTCGGCCAGGTCCGGGAGGGCGTGGTCAAGAACATCACCGACTTCGGTGCGTTCATCGACCTCGGCGGCCTCGACGGACTGCTCCACATCACCGACATGTCCTGGGGGCGGGTGGCGAACCCGTCCGACGTGGTCGAGATCGCCCAGGATCTGGACGTGAAGGTGTTGGACATCGACTGGGACCGGGAGCGGATCTCCCTGGGTCTCAAGCAGCTCCTGCCGTACCCCTGGACCGACATCGACAAGAAGTACCCCGTCGGGGCCCGGGTGAAGGGAAAGGTCGTCTCGATCACCAACTACGGCGCCTTCGTGGAGCTGGAGAAGGGCGTCGAGGGGCTGGTCCACATCTCCGAGATGTCCTGGACCCGGAACGTCCGGCACCCATCCAAGCTCGTCTCCATCGGGGACGAGATCGAGGCGGTGGTCCTCAAGGTGGATCCGTCCGACGAGAAGATCTCGCTGGGCATGAAGCAGATCGAGGAGGACCCGTGGCTGGCCCTTCCGGTCAAGTACCCCACGGGCACCGTCCTCACCGGCGTGGTGCGGAACCTGACGTCCTTCGGCGCTTTCGTGGAGATCGAGCCGGGCATCGACGGGCTGGTCCACGTCTCCGACATGTCGTGGACCAAGCGGGTCGAGCATCCCTCCGAGCTCGTCCAGAAGGGCGACGAGGTCGAGGTCATGGTCCTGGACGTGGATGCGGAGAACAAGCGCATCTCCCTCGGGATCAAGCAGACGCTGGACGATCCGTGGCCCTCCATCAGCCAGCGCATGGCGCCGGGGGTGGAGCTCGACGGCACCGTGGCCCGGGTGCAGGACAAGGGCGTGGTGGTGGACCTCGGGGACGACATCGAGGGCTTCGTGCCCGCGTCCCACTCGGGGATCGAGGACGTGATGCGGCTCGAGGAGTACTACGGGCCCGGCGTGCCGGTGAGCCTGCGGGTCATCGAGTCCGACGCCACCAACCGGCGCATCGTCCTGGAGGTGACCGAGGTTCCCGAGCGGCGTAGCCAGGAGGAGATGGACGCGCTCCGGGAGGCCACCGAGGGTCCCAGCGGTGACGCGGAGGGGGATGACGCCCCCGTTGCCGACGCCGAGGAGGCGCCGGAGGCCGAGACCGACGATGCGCCCGAAGCGGAGGCCGAGGAGGAGCCGGAGGCCGAGGCCGACGATGCGCCCGAAGCGGAGGCCGAGGAGGAGCCGGAGGCCGCGGCCGACGATGCGCCTGAGGCGGAGGCCGAGGAGGAGCCGGAGGCCGAGGCCGACGACACGCCCGCCGCGGACACCGAAGAGGCACCCGAGGCGGAGACCGGGTCCGAGCCGGAGGCCGAGACCGACGACGCTCCCGAAGCCGAGGCCGAAGTGGAGGAGGCTCCCGAGGCGGAGGCTGAGGATGCGCCCGATGCCGAGCTCGAGGACGACGTCGACGCAGAGGCGGAAGACGATGCCGAGGCGGAGGCGGAGGAGACTCCCGAGGCGGAGGCCGAGGACGAGCCCGTGGCCGAAGCGGAGGGCAAGTCCGACGAGAAGGACGAGACGAAGAGCTGATCGTACGCTCTCCCTGCGACACCGGGGACTTCGCCCGGATGCCACTTGCGGCGTCCGGGCGAAGTCGTTTCTTCCACCTTGAGGGCCGTCGAAGCCTTGTAGCTGGACCCGCGGTGCCGCGATGGCTAGCCGTCTCCTTTCTTCGACAGCCCTCTGATCCCTTCCGACGGAGGTTTCCCGCGGTATGAGAAGGCTGCTCCTCATCGGCCTCGTCACCCTGGCGACCTGCACCCCCGCGGGTCCGGCCGGTGAGGCTCCGGGCCCCGCCGAGCCGGCGGGTCCCGCGTTGACGCCGGGGGCGTCCACGGCGGAAGCCCGCACCGAAGCCCGGCGCCTGGCCGACGAGGCCATGGCCGCGTTGGATGCGGGCCGCAACGACGAGGCCGCCGAGCTGGCCGGGCGGGTCGTCGACGAGCTTCCCACCACACCGGCGTCCATCGACGCGCTCTGGATCCGGGGGCTGGCACGTTCCCGGATGGACCCGCCGGACGGGGCCCGACCCGACCTGGAGCGCCTCCTCGGGCTCCTCCCCCTGGAGGACGAGCGTGAGGGGTCCGCCCGGCTCGGGCTTGCCCGGGTCCGGGTCGTGGAGGGCGACACCGTGGCCGGCCTCCGGGATGCGCTGTCGCTGCCCCCCGGCACCGAGGCGGACAGCCTGGACCGGGCCTGGGTGCGCGCTACGGCCCGGGTCCTCCCCATGGACACCCTCCAGGCGGTCCTGGAGGGACGGGCCGGTCCGGCACAGCCCCTCTCTCCGACGCTCCTGACGGCCTACGCCCGTGCTCTCCGCCTGGCCGGGGAGGACGACGAGGCCCGTACCTGGGCGACCCAGGCCCTCGACGCCGGCGCCGAGGGCTTCGATCTGGTCACCGCGGAGGCCCTGGCCGCGGGGCGGGGTCTGCCCCGACCCGGAGGAGACGCTCCCGTACCCGTGGGGCTGGTGCTGCCCCTGGGGGGATCCCCGGCCTTCCAGCAATTCGCCGAGGAGATCCGTGACGGGGTGGAAGCCGCGGTGGAGGCCTGGGGGCTCGACGAGGACGTGGAGCTGTTGGTGCTCGACGACGCCGGCGAAGTGCCTCGGGCCGGGAGCCTGGTACGCGCCGCCGAGTCCAGCGGAGCGGTAGCCGTGCTCGGGCTCCTGGACGACGCTACCCTCGACGCCGCGGCGCGGGCCCGGCAGGACGGGGGGCTGATCCTGGTATCCCCCACGGCCTACGAGACCGCCGGCGCCTCCACCTTCTCCCTGAACACCTTCGATCCCGGGGCCGCGGACGCCCTGGCGGAGTGGGCGGCGGAACGGGGGCTTCGACAGGTCGTCCTGCTCCACGGCTCGCAGGGCGTTTCGGCCGACGAGGCACGTCGCTTCTCGGAGCGTTTCCAGGAGCTGGGCGGCTCGGTGCTCCGGAGCTTCCCCTACGAGCCCGGGACGACCTTCTTCGAGGAGCAGCTGGTGGCCATCAAGGACCTCCGTCCCGAGGCTCTGGTGCTCCCGGTGCCCCCGGAGGACGTTCCGGCGGTGGCGCCGCAGGTGACCTTCTTCGGCCTCGACACCCTTGGCATCCGGATCCTGGGTACCGGAGGGTGGACCGACGGCCAGGCGCTGGCCGAGACCGATCCCCGGCATACCGACGGGGTCGTGGTCGCCACGCCGGTGCGGCCAGCGGAGGACAGCCCCGGCTATCGCCGCTTCGAATCGGCCTACGAGACCCGGTTCCGCCGGAGCGTCGTGGACGGGCTGATCCCGGCCCTGGGCTACGACGCGGCGTCTCTGGTCTTCCAGGGTATCTGGGCCGGGGCCGGGGCGCCGGACGACGTGGCCGAGGCCTTCCGGCGGGTGCGGGACTTCGAGGGCGCCACGGGGGTCTGGTCGGTGGAGGAGGGGCGACTCCGCCGGGCCCACGAGGTGGTGTGCCTCGAGGATCGGGAGCTCGAGGTCGTGCCCCCGGGGTACGTGCCGGCCCAGCGGTACCGGCCCTACCAGCCGGATCCCGAGACCGGCGAAGTGCCGGAGGGCCCGGGGCGTCCCGACGGCTTCATCTGCCCGACGCCCGAGAACGTCCGCACCGCAGCGGAGGACACCGTCTGGACGCTGGACGGGTCGTTCCCGCCGCCCCTTCCCGACACCGTCCGCTTCCGCTGACCCCCCGCCCATGTCCATGAACGACAAGCTGGAGAAGCTGGCCGACCTCCGCGCCCGCAGCGAGAAGGGGGGCGGGGAGAAGCGGATCGCCGCCCAGCACGAGCGGGGCAAGCTCACGGCCCGGGAGCGGCTCGAGCTCCTGATGGACGAGGACTCCTTCGTCGAGCTCGATCGCTTCGTCACCCATCGGGCCACCGGCTTCGGGCTGGAGAAGAAGAAGTTCCTGGGGGACGGTGTCGTGACGGGGTACGGGACCATCCACGGGAGGCTCGTCTACGTCTTCAGCCAGGACTTCACCGTCTTCGGCGGCTCCCTCTCGGAGGCCCATGCCGAGAAGATCGTGAAGATCCAGGAGCTCGCGCTCCGGAACGGGGCTCCGATCATCGGGCTGAACGACTCCGGGGGCGCCCGCATCCAGGAGGGCGTCGTCTCCCTGGGCGGCTACGCGGACATCTTCCTCCGCAACACGCTGGCGTCGGGGGTCATCCCGCAGGTGAGCGTCATCCTCGGGCCCTGTGCCGGAGGGGCGGTGTACTCGCCGGCCATCACCGACTTCGTGTACATGGTCCGGGGGACGAGCTACATGTTCGTCACCGGCCCCAACGTCGTGAAGACGGTGACCCACGAGGACATCGACATGGAGGGGCTGGGCGGGGCCGACGTCCACGCCGGCACGTCGGGGGTGAGCCACTTCGCCCACGACTCCGAGTCCGAGTCTCTGGAGGCGGTCCGGGAGCTCTTCCGCTTCGTGCCGCAGAACAACACCGAGCTCCCCCCCCGGGGGCCGGGCACCGACCCCGCCGACCGCCAGGAGCCGGCCCTGGTGGAGATCGTCCCCGACAATCCGAACAAGCCGTACGACATGCACAAGGTCATCGGCGCGGTGGTGGACGACGGGGCGTTCTACGAGGTCCAGCCCCAGTTCGGCGGGAACATCCTCACCGGCTTCGCCCACATGGGCGGCCACTCGGTGGGCATCGTGGCGAACCAGCCCGCGGTCCTGGCCGGCGTCCTGGACATCGACTCGTCGATCAAGGCGGCCCGATTCGTCCGGTTCTGCGACGCCTTCAACATCCCCCTGGTGGTCTTCGAGGACGTCCCGGGCTTCCTGCCCGGGGTGAACCAGGAGCACGGCGGCATCATCCGCCACGGTGCGAAGCTCCTCTACGCCTTCTGCGAGGCCACCGTGCCCAAGCTCACCGTCATCACCCGCAAGGCGTACGGCGGCGCGTACGACGTGATGAACTCCAAGCACATCCGGGGCGACCTGAACCTGGCCTGGCCCACCGCCGAGATCGCGGTGATGGGGCCCAAGGGGGCGGTGGAGGTCCTGTTCCGACGGGAGCTCGCCGACGCCGAGGATCCCGCCGCGGCCGCCGAGGAGCGGATCGAGGCGTACCGGGAGGCCTTCGCACACCCCTACGTGGCGGCGGCACGAGGCTACGTGGACGACGTCATCGACCCCCGGGAGACCCGCCCACGCCTGATCTCGGCCCTGGACATGCTCCAGAACAAGCGGGACTCGAACCCCCGCCGGAAGCACGGCAACATCCCTCTCTGAGGTCGGGTCCTTCCATCCGGCAACCCGCGCCGGCCCCGTCCGCATCCCATGGGTGAGTCGAGAAGGCCCCCGGGACACCCGGGACAACCCATGACGGACGGAACGAGATGAGCGGGAATACGGAGTGGACCGGCGGAGCGGCGAAGCGCTTCCGGAGAGGGATCTTCTCGTTCGGCGCCGCCCTCGCGGTGCTGGCCGTGGCCCCCGGCTCCGGTCAGGCCCAGGTCAGGGTCGAGGCGGACGAGTGCCGCTGCGTCGATCGCAACGGGAACGAGATCGAGAACTGCACCTGCATCCGGTCTCCCCGGGTTCTCACGGGCGCGCTGACCCTGCCCGGCGCCATAGGGCGGCGAGCGCAGATCGGCGTCTGGGTCGAGGACGGGCCCGACGGGGTCCACGTCACCCGGGTGCAGGAAGGCGGACCCGCGGACGAGGCCGGGGTCGAGGACGGGGACGACGTGGTGGAGGTGAACGGGCACGATCTGCGCGACCCCCTGGACGACGACGAAGCCGAAGACGCGCTGGACGACGATCGGCCCCTCCCGCTGCAGCGGTTCGTCCATCTGGTGGGTCAGCTCGAGCCGGACGAGGAGGCCACCCTGGTCGTCCGACGGGACGGGGAGCGACGCACCCTCACCGTGACCCCCGAGCCCGCGGGGCCGAACGTGATGTTGTTCGGACGCGGCGACGTCGGCGAGCTGGCCTTCGACGTCCGGGGAATGGAGGAGATGGAGGAGCGGGCCCGACGGATGTCGGAGGAGGCCCTCCGGTCCTGGGAGTTCCGCCACGAGTCGCCCCAGGTGTGGCGGTTCGAAGGGCAGCCCGGTGCCCGGTTCCGCCTCTACAGCGACTCGGCCGGCGAGGGGGCCTTCAGCTTCTTCTCCTCGGATCCCTGCATGCGCCTCCGGAGCGAGGGGGACCCGGGTCGGGCACTGCTCTGGTCGGGGAACTGCGTCGACGGCGTCGAGCTGATCGAGCTGAACGAGGACCTGGGGAGCTACTTCGACGCCACCCAGGGGGTCCTGGTGACCGAGGTGGTGGAGGAGTCCTCCCTGGGGCTCCGTCCCGGAGACGTGCTCCAGGCCATCGACGGTCGCGAGGTCGAGGACCCGGCCCACGCCCGGCGCATCCTCCAGTCCTACCGGACCGACGAGGAGATCCGCCTGAGGGTGGTCCGCCAGGGACGGGAGATCGAGGTGCTCGGGCGCCGATCCGGCGGCTGATCGCGGGCCGGCCCCGCCCCTTGGGCGGTCGGATGGGAACAGGGGGAGGGGTGCCCGATGGGCGCTCCTCCCCCTTCGCTCGCCGGGGTGCCTGCGGGCGGATGTCGCAGGCGTCCCGGGGGCTTTGCCCGGTCCCGCGGTCGGGCTAGTGTGGTGTGTCTTCCGCGCCGCCCCGCCCACTCCCCAACGGACGCCATCCCCACGTGTTCACGAAACTCCTGGTCGCGAACAGGGGCGAGATCGCCTGCCGCATCATCCGTGGGGCCCGGGAGCTCGGCGTGGCCACCGTGGCGGTCCACTCCGAGGCCGATCGGCTCTCGCCCCACGTCCTCCTGGCCGACGAGGCCGTGGAGGTCGGGCCGGCCCCCTCTGCCGAGAGCTACCTCCGCATCGATCGCCTGCTCGAGGCCGCGAAGGCCACCGGGGCCGACGCGGTCCACCCGGGCTACGGCTTTCTGTCCGAACGGGCTCCCTTCGCCCAGGCGGTGGAGGACGCGGGGCTGATCTTCGTCGGGCCCACCGCCGGGACCATCCAGGCCATGGGCGACAAGACCGAGGCCCGCCGACGGATGCAGGAGGCCGGCGTCCCCATCGTGCCCGGCATCGTGGACGCGGCAGAGACCGCGGAGGCCGCCCGGGACGCCGCCGCAGGGATCGGATACCCGGTCCTGCTCAAGGCCGCGGCCGGAGGTGGTGGAAAAGGGATGCGGGTGGTGGAGTCCGAAGACGCTCTCGAGCGGGCCTTCGACGCTGCGCGCCGGGAGGCCCAGGCCGCCTTCGGAGACGGCTCGGTCTACGTGGAGAAATACCTGGGGCGACCCCGCCACGTGGAGATCCAGGTCCTGGGCGACGCCCACGGTAACGTGGTCCACCTGGCGGAGCGGGAATGCTCCATCCAGCGGCGTCACCAGAAGCTGGTCGAGGAGGCCCCCTCGCCGGTGCTGTCGCCCGAGGAGCGGAGCGCCATGGGCGAGGCCGCGGTCCGGGCCGCCCGGGCGGTGGACTACCGGGGGGCGGGGACCGTGGAGTTCCTCTACCAGGACGGGGAGTTCTTCTTCCTGGAGATGAACACCCGGCTCCAGGTGGAGCACCCCGTGACCGAGCTCGTCACCGGACTGGACCTCGTCCACTGGCAGCTGCGGGTCGCCGCCGGAGAGCCGCTGGACTTCGGCCAGGAGGACGTGACCCTCACCGGGCACGCGGTGGAGTGCCGGATCACCTCCGAGGACCCGGCCCGGGGCTTCCTGCCGTCCACCGGGGTCGTCCGACACCTGGCGCTTCCCCAGGGACCCGGCGTGCGCTGGGACGGTGGGATCGCCGAGGGGTTCGAAGTGGGGCTGCACTACGATCCGCTGCTGGGGAAGCTCGTGGTCCACGCCCCGGACCGGGCTACGGCCATGGCCCGGCTCCGGCGTGCCCTGGACGAGCTGGTGGTGGACGGGGTCGATACCTGCATCGACCTCCACCGGCGCATCGCACGGGAGCCTGACTTCCTCCGCGGTGAGCTGAGCATCCGCTACCTCGAGGAGCATCCGGAGCTTCTCGACGCCGGCACCGACCCGGCGGGGCGCCGTGCCGCCGCCGTGGCGGCGGCCCTCCTGGCCGAGCGGGAGCGGAACGGCGTTGGAACGGCGCGACTCGACGGGGACGGGGCCGTCGCCGGCGGGCGTCGCCTCTCCACCTGGCGCTCCCGGGGCTGGCCCTGGAACGACTGATGATCGACGCCCCGGTCCGGGTGACGATCGACGATCTCTCCGCCGAAGGGAGCGGTGTGGGCCGCCTCCCGGACGGGCGGGCGGTGTTCGTGCCCTGGACCGCTCCCGGAGACGTGGTCGACGTCCGGGTCGTGGAGAGCCGGGAGCGGTGGGCCCGAGCCGAGCTGGTGACCCTCGAAAAGGCCGCCGAAGGTCGTCGGGAGCCCCGTTGCCCCCTGTACGGGACCTGCGGCGGCTGCCGGCTCCAGCACATCCGCTACCAGGACCAGGTGGGCTGGAAGGGCCGCCGGATCCGCGAGGCGCTGCGCCGGATCGGCGACCGGGAGGTTCCGGTGCCCGAGGTCGAGCCCGCCGCCGGGGAGTGGGGATACCGGAACCGGATGTCCTTCACCCTGAAGCGACTCCGGGGCGGTCGGGTGGTTGCGGGCCTCCACGCGTTCGGCGCCCCGTCCCGCATCGTCGACGTCGAGGGGGAGTGCCTCCTTCCCGAGGAGGGCATCCTCCCGGTCTGGGTCGCACTCCGTGCCGCGTGGGGACCCGGAGCCCGGGCCCTCCCGCCCGGCGGAACGCTCCGGCTCACCCTGCGCCGGTCCGCCGAGGGTGTGGCCCTCCTGGTCGAGGGGGGGCGCCCCGGCGGCGACGCCGAGGCGCTGGTGGAGGGCGTGGATGGGCTGGTGTCCGTGTCCCACCGCCCCGCCGGGGCCACCTCGGCGACGCACCTCGCGGGCCGGCCGACCACGCTCGACCGATGGTTCGGGGAGGAGATCGAGGTGGGGTCGGGTGCCTTCCTGCAGGTGAACCGTGAGGGCGGGGAAGCGCTCCATCTCTCGGTCCTCAAGGAGCTGGGGAACCCGGCGGGGCTCCGGATCCTGGACGCGTACTGCGGGGTGGGGGCCTGGGGCCGTCGCCTGGCCCACCACGGCGCCGAGGTGGTGGGGATCGAGCTCGACCCCGCCGCCGCGGCCCAGGCCCGGGACGGGGCCCCCTCGGGATTCCGGGTGGTGGAGGGCCGGGTGGAGGCTCACCTGCCCGGGCTTCTGCCCGCCGACCGGGTGCTCCTCAACCCACCGCGGGGCGGCCTCGCCCCCGAGGTGGCGGAGGCCCTCCGGAGCCACCCCGTCCCACGGGTCCTCTACGTGAGCTGCAACCCCGCTACATTGGCCCGGGACCTGGGACGGCTCGGCTCCGGGTACCGGATCCGCCGGGTCCGGGGCTTCGATCTCTTCCCCCAGACGCCCCACGTCGAGTCGGTCGTCACGTTGGACGCCGTAACCTGAAGGTGGACAATACGATGCGATATTTCGTAGAAGTGTCGGGTGAAGAGATGGAGGTCGCCGTGGAGGGGGGCGCCGTCCTCGTGGACGGGGAGCGGCTTCCGGCCCGCCTCCTCACGGGCCCCGACGATCGTCCGGTGGCCCTGGAGCTCGACGGCTCCACGCATGCGCTGGTGCCGGGGGTCCGGGGCGGGGCCGGGCGGACCCTGCACCTGGACGGTCGTCCGTACCGGGTGGAGGTGGAGACCGAGCGGGAGCGGCGGGTCCGGGAGATGAAGGGTACCGCGGGCGGGGGAGGGGGCCCCCGGCCGCTGAAGGCGCCCATGCCGGGGCTGGTGGTGAAGGTGGAGGTGGAGGAGGGGCAGACCGTGGTGGCGGGGCAGGGCCTCGTGATCGTGGAGGCCATGAAGATGGAGAACGAGCTCGAGGCGGAGGCCGACGGCATCGTGGCCCGGGTGCTCGTCCAGGCCGGGCAGACCGTGGACAAGGACGACGTCCTGGTGGACTTCCAGGCGCCGAAGGCGGAGGGAGAGGCGTGAGCGACGAGCGCAGCTTCGAGACCGACAGCGGCATCCCCGTCGCCCCCCTGTATGGGCCCGAGGACGGGCCCGCGGATCCGGCCGCGTCCCTGGGAGACCCCGGGGCCTTCCCCTTCACCCGGGGCGTCTACCCCAGCATGTACCGGGGGCGGGTCTGGACCATGCGTCAGTACGCCGGGTTCGGGACGGCCCAGGAGACGAACGAGCGCTACCACTACCTGCTGGACCGGGGGCAGACCGGGCTCAGCGTCGCCTTCGACCTCCCGACCCAGATGGGGTACGACTCCGACCACGCCATGGCGGGAGGCGAGGTGGGGCGGGTGGGGGTCGCCATCGACTCCCTGGAGGACATGCGGACCCTGTTCCAGGGCATTCCCCTGGGCACGGTCTCCACGTCGATGACGATCAACAGCACCGCCGGCATCCTGCTGGCGCTCTACATCGCCGTGGCCGACGAGCAGGGGGCCGATCGGACGGCCCTGGCCGGGACCATCCAGAACGACGTCCTCAAGGAGTACATCGCCCGGGGCACGTACATCTATCCGGTGGACCCGTCGCTCCGGCTCGTCTCGGACATCCTGGCGTTCTGCGCCCGGGAGGTCCCCCGCTGGAATACGATCTCCATCTCGGGCTACCACATCCGCGAGGCCGGATCCACGGCGCCCCAGGAGGTGGCCTTCACCTTCGCGAACGGGCTCGAGTACGTGGACCGGGCGCTGGCCGCGGGGATCGACCTGGAGGCCTTCGCCCCCCGCCTCTCCTTCTTCTTCGCGGCCCACAACGACTTCCTGGAGGAGGTGGCCAAGTTCCGGGCGGCGCGCCGCCTCTGGGCCCGTCTCATGAAGGAGCGCCACGGCGCCAGCGACCAGGCCGCCCGCCTGCGCTTCCACACCCAGACCGGCGGATCCACTCTGACGGCACAGCAGCCGCTGAACAACGTGGTCCGAGTGGCCACCCAGGCGCTCTCGGCGGTGCTGGGCGGCACCCAGTCCCTCCACACCAACGGGTACGACGAGGCCCTTGCGCTGCCCACCGAGGAATCGGCTCGGCTGGCGCTGCGCACCCAACAGATCCTCGCGTCGGAGTCGGGGGTGACCCGGACCCCGGACCCGCTGGCGGGCTCGTACTACGTCGAGGCCCTGACCGACGAGATCGAGGCCCGGGCCCGGACCTACCTGGCGGCCATCGACGAGATGGGCGGCGCCGCCCGGGCGGTGGCCTACATGCAGGAGGAGATCCACAAGGCCGCCTACCGGCACCAGCTGGAGATCGAGTCCGGGGCGCGGCCCGTGGTCGGGGTCAACATCCATACCGAAGCGGACTCGGCCCCCGCCATGGAACACCCGGACTACTCGGCCCTCGAGCAGGCCCAGCGAGCCCGGCTCGGGGCCTTCCGGGAGGCCCGGGACGCCGACGGGGTCCGGGACACCCTCGGCGCCGTCCGGGCGGCGGCCCGCGGGAATGAGAACCTCATGCCTCGCTTCATCGCGGCCGTGAAGGTCGGGGCCACCCTGGGCGAGATCGCCGACGCCCTCCGGGCGGAATGGGGCACGTACGATGGCGGTTGAAGGTCCCGGGAACGGCCCCGGCTCGCTCCCGCGGGACCCGCGAATCCATTAGGTTTCCGTGCTCCGGTCGTGTCTTCGTGCGGCCGGGTGCGCCCACCCCCAGGCGGGGAGTCATGCCGACCTACGAGTACCGGTGCCCCGAGGGGCACGTCTTCGACGTCTTCCAGCGGATGTCCGACGAACCCGTGGCCGACTGCCCCGAGTGCGGCAAGGCGGCGGAACGTCAGCTGTCGGCCGGCGCCGGCCTGCTCTTCAAGGGAGAGGGCTTCTACATCACCGACTACCGCAGCGACTCGTACAAGAAGGCCGCGGCGAAGGAGAAGCCCGGCGGCGGCGAGTCTTCGGGCTCCGCCACGTCGGACAAGAGCGGCGGCTCGGAGAAGGGCGGCGCGACGGGTGGCGCCTCCTCGGCCAAGGCGGACGGCTGAGATGGCCCAGGAGACCATCCAGGCGTCGGTGAAGGCCCTCCTGGCCGAGATGGGCGCCGACGTGGACGAGGTCCCCCTCGAGCGTCCCCGGGATCCGGACCACGGCGACCTCGCCACCAACGTGGCCATGACGCTGGCCCGTACCCTCCGGCGTCCGCCACGGGAGATCGCCCAGGAGATCGCGGACCGGCTCGACCTGGACGCCGCCGGCGTCACCTCGGTGGAGGTGGCGGGTCCGGGCTTCCTCAACTTCCGCCTGTCCACCGGGACCGTGGCGGAGGTCCTGCCCGGGATCGTGTCGGCGGACCGGGACTGGGGGCGGAGCGACGCGGGCCAGGGGCGCCCTCTGATGGTGGAGTGGGTGAGCGCGAACCCCACCGGGCCCCTCCACCTGGGGCACGGGCGCCAGGCGGCGCTGGGCGACGCCATCGCCACGCTCCTGGCGTGGACCGGATGGACGGTCTACCGGGAGTACTACTACAACGACTCCGGCAAGCAGATGGAGAACCTGGCCCGGAGCGTCCACGCCCGCTACCGGGAGCTTCTCGGAGAGTCGGCGGAGATCCCCGAGGGCGGCTACCAGGGGGAATACGTGCGGGACGTGGCGTCGGCCTTCCTGGCGGAGCACGGGGATGTCTACCGGAACGACGGGTCCCCGGAGGCCCTCGAGGCCATGCAGACGTTCGCGGTGCACGTGCTCCGGGAGGACCAGGACCGGGACCTCACCGACTTCCGGGTCCGCTTCGACAACTACTTCCTCGAGTCGTCCCTGTACGCCGAGGGGGACGTGGACCGGACGGTGGAGCGGCTTCGCGAGACGGGGCTGGTCTACGAGAGGGACGACGCCACCTGGCTGACCACGACCCGCTTCGGGGACGACAAGGACCGGGTCATGCTCCGGGGCGACGGGACGGCCACGTATTTCCTGCCCGACGTCGCCTACCACATGACCAAGTGGGAGCGGGGCTATCATCACGCCATCAACGTCCAGGGCGCCGACCATCACGGGACCGTCGCCCGGGTCCAGGCCGGGGTCCAGGCCCTGGGGCTGCCCGAGGGCTACCCCGAGTACGTCCTGCACCAGATGGTCCGGGTGGAGCGGGACGGCCAGGAGGTGAAGTTCTCCAAGCGGGCCGGGTCCTACACGACCCTGCGGGAGCTCATGGACGAGGTGGGCGTGGATGTGACCCGGTACTTCTTCCAGATGCGGAAGCCCGAGGGGCACCTCGTCTTCGACCTGGACATGGCCCTGGACCAGTCCGAGAAGAACCCGGTCTACAAGATCCAGTACGCCCACGCCCGGATGCACTCGATCTTCGCACGGGCCGGCGTGGATCCCGAGGGGCTCGACGCCGACGGGGTGGACCTGTCCGTCCTCTCCCACGAGCTGGAGCGGGATCTTCTGGCTCGCCTCGCCGACTTCCCGGACCTGGTGGCACGGGCGGCGGAGCTCCGGGCCCCCCACCTGGTGTGCGACTACCTCGAGCAGCTCGCCGGTGCGGTGAACGCCTGGTACCATGCCGGGAATCCGTCCCGCAACCCCGAGCTGGCGGTCCTCACCCCGGACCCGGATCGTCGGGCCGCCCGCCTTCTGCTGTCCCGGGGCATCCAGGTGGTGCTGCGGAACGGGCTCACCCTGCTGGGCATCACCGCTCCGGAGCGCATGGAGCGGGAGCCCGACGCCGCCGACGGCTCGTCCTCCTGAACCCCCACCCCATCGCCATGTCGATCCTCGTCGTGGGCAGCGTCGCCCTGGACAGCGTGGAGACCCCCTTCGGCCGCGCCGAACGGGTCCTGGGCGGATCCGCGAACTACTTCGCCGCCGCCGCGTCCCTCTTCGGTGGAGTCCAGGTGGTGGGCGTGATCGGCGAGGACTATCCCGTCGAGCAGCTGGAATTCCTGCGGGAGCGGGGGGTCGACTACTCCGGGGTGGCCCGGGTGCCGGGAGAGAGCTTCTTCTGGGAGGGGGTCTACAGCTTCGACCTGAACAGCCGCGACACCGTCGACACCCGGCTGGGGGTGTTCGCCGAGTTCGAGCCGACGATCCCCGAGGCGTTCCGGGACACGCCCTTCGTCTTCCTGGGCAACATCGATCCGGTGCTCCAGCTCCGGGTGCTGGACCAGGTCCGGGACCCGGCCATGGTCGCCTGTGACACGATGAACTACTGGATCGAGGGTCGCAGGGACGAGCTGCTCGAGGTGCTGAAGCGGGTGGACGTGGCCCTCATGAACGACGCCGAGGCCCGCCAGATCTCCGGGGAGCACAACCTCCTCAGGGCGGCCCGCTGGATCCAGGAGCTGGGCGTGCGCTACGTGGTCCTGAAGAAGGGGGAGCACGGGGCCATCCTCTACGCCCCCGACTGGCTCTTCTTCGCCCCGGGCTATCCCCTGGAGGAGGTCTTCGATCCCACCGGGGCGGGCGACGCCTTCGCCGGTGGATTCCTGGGGGCCCTGGTGTCGGAGTCCGCCGTGACGCGACCGGCGTTGCGCCGGGCGGTGATGTACGGTTCCGCGGCGGGGTCCTTCGCCGTGGAGGCTTTCTCGGTGGACCGGTTCCGGAACCTCACGGTTCTGGAGGTGGTGCGTCGTGTGGAGGAGTTCCGGGAGATGACGACCTTCGAGCACGAGCTGGAGCGGGTGTGATGGCGGACCGGTATCGGGAGGCGGGGGTGGATCTGGACGCGGCGGAGCGGGCCAAGGACCGCCTCAGCGAGCTGGTGGCATCCACCCGGGACGAGAACACCCTCTCGGAGATGGGGCTCTTCGGCGGGCTCTACGCCGTCCCCGGGAACGTGCCGGACCCGGTCCTGGTCTCCAGCGCCGACGGGGTCGGGACGAAGCTCAAGGTGGCCTTCCTGTCGGGGCGGCACGACACCGTGGGCCAATGCCTGGTGAACCACTGCGTCAACGACATCCTGGTGCAGGGGGCTCGGCCCCTCTTCTTCCTGGACTACCTCGCCACCGGTGCCATGGACGAGACCGTGGTCACCGAGGTGGTCCAGGGCGTCGCCGTGGCCTGCAAGGAGAACCGGTGCGCGCTCCTGGGGGGCGAGACCGCCCAGATGCCCGACTTCTATGCCCAGGACGAATACGACCTGGCGGGCTTCATCGTGGGGGTCGTGGCACGGGACAAGCTGCTGGACGGATCCCGGGTGGGGGCGGGCGACGTGCTGCTCGGTCTCCCCTCCAGCGGGCTCCACACGAATGGCTACACCCTGGCCCGGAAGATCGTCTTCGACCAGATGGGGCTCAGGGCCGGGGACGAGATGCCCGAGCTGGGTCGGTCCGTGGCCGACGTCCTCCTGGACGTGCACCGCAGCTACCTCGGTCCCCTGACGCCGCTCCTGGACGCGGACCGGATCCACGCCCTGGCCCACATCACCGGAGGCGGCATCCCCGGGAACCTCCCCCGGGTGCTCCCGGCGGGCCTCGGGGCGGTGGTGGACCGCACCAGCTGGGCGCCCGGTCCCCTCTTCCGGCTCCTGCGCCGGGCCGGGGACGTGGAGCGGGACGAGATGTACAGGGTCTTCAACATGGGCGTCGGCATGATCCTGGTCGTGGACGCCGCCGAGTCCGACGGCGTGGTCCGGGACCTCCAGGACGCCGGAGAGGCCCCATGGATCCTGGGCGAGATCGAGCCGGGAGACGGGGTCCGCTATGCGGATTGAGGTCCCCGGCCGGGCCACGCTCCTCGTCCTCCTCCTCGCCGGTCTGGTCGGGCCGGGGGCCGGAGCGGCCTCGGCCCAGGTCGAGGACCTGGCCCGGGACTGCCACGGGACCAGCCTGGCCCTCTACCCCCACCCTCTGGCCGGGCCCTGTGGCGACGGCGCGCTCCTGGCCCAGGCGGCCCAGGCCGGAGTGGGGCTGGCCCAGGCCGGCCCCGGAACGCTGGTCGGCTCGTCGTCGACGCTGGGGCGGCGCTTCGGGTCCACGCCCCGGGTCGTGCTCTCCCTCCGGGGCGGGCTGACCCGCGTCCCCCTCCCGGACACCCGGGAGGAGCCGACGGGCAACCTCACCGCCACCGTCCCGTCGATCCACGCCGCCGTGGTGGCCGGCGTCTTCGACGGCTTCATGCCGAAGCCCACCGTGGGCGGGCTGTTGGCGGTGGACCTCCTCCTCACCGGCGACTGGGCCTTCCTGCCCGACGGGGCCGGGTTCGACGGGTCCTCCGCCGCCTGGGGGTACGGGCTCCGCCTCGGCGTCCTCCGGGAGTCGTTCACGCTTCCCGGGATCACCCTCTCGGCGACCCGCCGGCACGGGGGCAGCTTCACGGTGCAGCCCGGGCCCGTGGGGACACCCCGGGTGGACATGGACGTGACCACGACCTCGGTCCGGGGCGAGGTGGGGAAGGAGCTGGCGGGCTTCGGCTTCCTCGGTGGACTCGGGTGGGACTGGTACTCCAGCGACGTGGAGCTGGACGTGTCCGGAGGGCTCCCCGATCCCCCGGTGGAGCCCGTGTCCGCGTCGGGCTTCGACTCGGGCCGGGCCCTGGCCTTCGCCGGGATCTCCCGGACCTTCCTGGTGGTGCAGCTGGCCGGCGAGCTCGGCTACGCCTGGGGGTTCGACGCCCCGCCGCCCGATGGGTCGACCTACGACGCCGGCGAGGGGAGCCTCTTCGGCACCCTCTCGTTCCGCCTGACCTTCTGACGTCCAGGTGACCGGCTTCCCGCCTCTCACGCCCGGCGACGGCGAGCACCTCGAGCGGGCCGCCCGACTGGCCCGGCGGGGGTGGGGCGGTGTCCATCCGAATCCGCTGGTCGGATGCGTGCTCGTCCGCGACGGAGAGGTGGTGGGGGAGGGGTGGCACGAGGAGTTCGGCGGGCCCCATGCGGAGATCCGGGCCTTGGAGCGGGCCGGAGCCAGGGCCGAGGACGCAACCGCGTATGTGAGCCTGGAACCCTGCCGGCACGAGGGGAAGACGCCGGCCTGCACCGGGGCGCTCCTGGCGTCGGGGATCGGCAGGGTGGTCTACGGAGCCGCGGATCCCGGCGCGGAGTCGGGGGGTGGTGGGGCGGCGCTGGCCGAGGCCGGCGTCGACGTGTCGGGCCCCCATTTCGACACCCGGCGGGCCTGGTCCGAGAACCCGGCCTTCCACGACTGGGTGGGTGCTGGCCGGACCCACGTTTCGCTGAAGCTCGCCCTCTCCCTGGACGGTGGGATCGCGGCGGCCCCGGGAGAACGCACGGCCCTCACCGGCCCGGAGGCCCGGGCGGAGGTGCACCGGCTGCGGTCCGGCTTCCAGGGGATCCTCGTGGGGGCCGAGACCGTGCGGATCGACGATCCGCTGCTCACCGTGCGGGATGCCCCCCGGCGTCGGCCGGCACCGGTACGCGTGGTGCTGGACCCGGAACTGACGGTCGGGCCGGACGCGGCCCTCTTCCGGGACGCGGCCGTGGCGCCCGTGTGGTTCTTCTGCCGGGAGGACGCCCCGGAGGCCCGCATGGAGGAGGTGGAGGCGGCGGGAGGACGGGTCCACCCGGTGCCGCAGGCGCCTGGAGGGCGGGGGGTGGACCTCGCAACGGTCCTGGAGCGGTGCGGCGCCATGGGCGTCCAGAGCCTCCTGTGCGAAGGAGGAGGTCGCCTGGCGGCGGCCTTCCTCCGGGCGGGCCTGACCCGGCGCCTCTACGCCCTGGTCGCGCCGTGCGTCCTGGGCCCGGACGCCGTCCCCGGGTTCCCGGGGCTGGGGCCGGTCCGGTGGCGGGCGGCCCGCGAGCCCCTGGCCCTGGGTGACGACGTCCTCCTCACCCTGGACCGGGACGCCTGATGTTCACCGGAATCGTGGAGGCGATGGGGACGGTGTCCGAGGTCCGGGAAGGAGAGGGGCTCCGCACCCTGGTCGTGAGCTGTCCCGCCGCCTTCCTGGACGGGGCGGCCGTGGGCGACTCCATCGCGGTGGACGGCGCCTGCCTCACTCCGGTCGCACTGGGGGCGGGGACCTTCACCGTGGAGCTGGTGGCGTCGACCCTCTCCCGCACCGTCGCCGGGCGTTACGTCGAAGGGGCGCCGGTCAACCTCGAACGGGCCATGCCGGTGGGCGGCCGCTTCGACGGCCACGTCGTGCAGGGCCACGTGGACGGGGTCGGGACGCTGGCGGGGGTCCGGGAGGAGGGTGGGACCCGGTACCTGGACGTCGCGCTCCCGAGCGAGGTCTGGAGACTGACGATCCTCCACGGCTCCATCACCCTGAACGGCGTGAGCCTGACGGTGAACGACCTGGAGGCACCGGACCGTTGCCAGGTGGCGATCATCCCGCATACGTGGGAGAAGACGAACCTCTCGGCACTTCGCCCCGGAGACGGGGTGAACGTGGAGGGAGACGTCATGGGGAAGTACGTGAAGCGGATCCTGGACCCCTATCGGCCCGAGACCGAAGGCTGAGCAGCGAGAACGAGATGCCTTTCGACCGCGTTGAAGAAGCCCTGGAGGACATCCGGAAGGGCCGGATGATCATCGTCGCGGACGACGAGGACCGGGAGAACGAAGGGGACCTCGTGTGCGCGGCCCAGGCCGTCTCGCCTGAGATCGTGAACTTCATGGCGCTCCACGGGCGCGGCCTGATCTGCGTGGCCCTCTCCCCGGACCACGCCGACCGGCTCAACCTGCATCCGATGACGGAGGTGAACACCGACCCCAAGGGCACGGCCTTCACCATCTCGGTGGACGCCGCCCCGAAGCACGGGGTCACCACGGGGATCAGCGCTCACGACCGGTCCCGGACCATCGAGGTGATCGCGGACCTCGAGAGCCGTCCCGACGATCTGAGCCGGCCCGGACACATCTTTCCGCTCCGGGCCAAGCCCGGCGGCGTGCTGCGCCGTGTCGGGCAGACCGAGGCGGCGGTGGATCTGGCCCGGCTGGCCGGGTTCGAGCCCATGGGCGTGATCTGCGAGATCCTCAAGGAGGACGGCACCATGGCCCGCCGTCCCGAGCTCGAGGCCTTCGCGAAGACCCACGGCCTCAAGTTCATCACGGTGGCGCAGCTGGTGGCCTACCGTCTCAAGAAGGAACGGCTGGTCCGGCGCATCGCCGAGGCCTCGCTCCCCACCGAGTTCGGCGAGTTCCGGGTGGTGGGCTTCGAGAGCCTCCTGGACGGGCGGGAGCACGTGGCGCTGGTCCGGGGAGAGCTGGAGGACGGCGAGGACGTGCTGGTGCGCATGCATTCGGAGTGCCTGACGGGGGACGTCTTCGGGTCCCGACGGTGCGACTGCGGCGCCCAGCTCCATCAGGCCATGGCCCGGGTCACCGAAGCCGGCCGGGGGGTCATCGTCTATCTCCGGCAGGAAGGGCGGGGGATCGGGCTGGGCAACAAGATCCGGGCCTACCACCTGCAGGATCAGGGACAGGACACCGTCGAGGCGAACGAGTCGCTGGGCTTCAAGGCCGATCTCCGGGACTACGGCATCGGCGCCCAGATCCTCCTGGATCTGGGCATCCGGTCCATCCGCATTCTCACCAACAACCCCAAGAAGATCGTGGGACTGGACGGCTACGACCTCCGGGTGACCGGCCGGGAGCCCCTGACCGTGGAGCCCTCGGAGCACAACGAGCACTACCTCGCCACCAAGAAGTCCAAGCTGGGGCACATCCTGTGAGCCGCGAAGGTTCGTACCGCGAGGCGCTCGAGGGCGGGCTCGATGGTGCAGGGCTGCAGATCGCCTTCGTGGTGGCGCGCTTCCACGGCGAGCTCACCGAGCAGATGCTGGACTCTGGCGTGGCGACCCTGCTGCGACACGGCGTCGACGAGGACGACATCGAGATCGTCCGCGTGCCGGGGGCCTGGGAACTGCCCCAGGCGGCCGCCCAGATCGCCGAGACGGACACGGTGGACGCCATCGTGACCCTGGGGTGCGTGATCCGGGGCGACACGCCCCACTTCGACTTCGTTGCCGGTGAGGCGGCCCGGGGGCTCATGGAAGTGGCCCTGGGGTCCGGCACCCCCGTGATCCTGGGGCTCCTCACGACCGAGACCTGGACCCAGGCCGAGGAGCGTGCGGATCCGGGGCGGCAGGACAAGGGAGGCGAGGCTGCTCTGGCGGCCCTGGAGATGGCGACGCTGTTCCGGAAAGCCGTGTGAGCGGATCTCTTTCCCGGCGGGACCGCATCGACCGGGTGCGGGCCCGGGCCTGGGCCCTCCAGATCCTCTACCGGTGGGAGGCCATGGGGCCCGAGGGCTCGATCCGGGATGCCTTGGTGCAGACCACCGCCACCCGCCGAATGTCGCCTCGGCGCCTCCCGTACGTCCGGACGGTCCTCACGGCCACCGAGCTTCACCTCGACGAGGTGGACGAGTGGGTGCGCCAGGCGCTGGACAACTGGCGCCTCGACCGCTTGTCCACCGTGGACCGGGCCCTCCTTCGGCTCGCCGCCACGGAGATGCTCTACCTCGAGGACGTTCCTCCGCGCGTCTCGATCCAGGAGGCGGTCCGGCTGGCCGAGCAGTATGGCGGGGCCGAGTCTCCCCGCTTCGTGAACGGGGTCCTCGACGCCCTGTATCGGCGGTTGGGTACCGACGGGGAGTAAGGGTGGGCATGCGCATCCTCGTGGTGAACTGGATGGATCGGGAGAATCCCCAGGCCGGGGGTGCCGAGATCCATCTCCACGAGACCTTCGGGCGTCTCGCGGCACGAGGTCACGCCGTGACCCTCCTGTGCTCGGGCTGGCCCGAGGGCGCGGCCAGGGACCGCCTGGACGGCATCGAGGTCCACCGGGTCGGCGGGCGCTACTCCTTCCCACTTCACGCCCCCGTCTACCATCGCCGCCACCTGGCCGGGCGCTACGACGTGGTGGTGGAGGATCTGAACAAGGTCCCGCTCTTCACTCCCTTCTGGGGGCCGGCCCCGGCGGTGCCCCTGGTGCACCATCTCTTCGGCCGGACCGCCTTCCAGGAGGCGTCGTTCCCCGTCGCGCTGGCCACCGTGCTCCTGGAATGGCCCCTGGCCGCGGCCTTCAGGGGACGCGCGGCGGTGGCCGTGTCCCCCAGCACCCGGGACGACCTGGTCCGGCGCGGATTCGATCGGGAGCGGATCTCCGTGGTGCCGAACGGCCTGGACCTGGAGGTCTACGCCCCGGACGTCACCGAGCCGCGCTTCCCCGAGCCGACCCTCCTCTACCTGGGCCGCCTCAAGCGCTACAAGTGCGTGGACCTGATCCTGGAAGCCCTGGCCCGGCTTCGGGAGGGCGACGCGCCCGGGCCCCGGCTGCTCATCGGGGGGAAGGGTGACGACGAGCCACGCCTCCGTCGACGGACCTCGGAGCTGGGACTCGACGAGGCCGTGTCCTTTCTCGGGTTCGTGTCGGAGGCTGAGAAGCGGACCCTCTTCCGCCGCGCCTGGGTCCACGTCCTCACCTCCCCGAAGGAGGGATGGGGGATCACGGTCATGGAGGCCGCAGCCTGCGGGACGCCCACGGTGGCCAGCGACGCCCCGGGGCTCCGGGACTCGGTCCGGGACGGTGAGACCGGCCTCCTGGCGCCTCACGGTGACGTGCCGGCGCTGGCCGCGGCCCTGGGTCGACTTCTCGACGACCCCGATGTCCGGCAGCGGATGGGTGCGGCAGCCCGGTCGTTCGCCCTGGGGTTCAGCTGGGAGCGGACCGCCGACGCCATGGAGGCGATCCTGGTGCAGGCGGCCGCGAGTACCCTGTCCGGCGGGTCGGGGCGGCTGGCCCCCCTTCCGCCGCCTGGGTAGCTTTCCACCAGTGATCCGGTTCCGTTGTTCCTTCTCCACGTCCTTCCACTCCGATCTCCGGAGGTTCTGTTGAGAGTGCAGATCACGGCGCGTCGCTGCGACGTCCCCGATGAGACACGCCTTCGCGCAACGTCCCTGATGGAGCGACTCGAGAAGTTCGAGCCCAACCTCCAGTCCGCCGACCTGGTGTTCGAGGAGGGGAGGATGGGGTGTGAGGTCGAGGGCATCCTCTCGATCGCCCGGGCCGAGCCGGTGGTGGCCCGTGGCGACGGACGCGACTTCTCGGCGGCCTCGGACGACCTGTCGGACAAGCTCTCCAAGATCCTCCGGCGGCGGCGCTCGCAGCGCCGGGATCGGGCCCGTTCCTCCACCGCCCCGCTCGCGGAGGACTGACGAGGACATGGCGTCCACTCCCGGCGTCCCGGCCCGGCTCACGGTCCAGGACCTCCTGGACGCGAAGACGGACTCGCTCCGCCTGGAGCTCCTGACTCCGGACGCTCCCCTGGACCACGCCCTCGAGGACGAGGACATCTCGTCCCCGGGGCTCGCCCTCGCCGGGTACACCCGGCGTGTGCCGGAAGGGCGGATGCAGGTCTTCGGCGAGACGGAGATCACCTATCTCCACAGCCTCACCGAGGAGGAGCGGCGCACGCGGCTGCACGACCTGTTCGCCTTCCGGGTTCCCGCGGTGTTCGTCACCAAGGGCCAGGAGGTGCCGCTCGGCCTCCTGGAGGCCGCCACGGCGGCGGGCATCCCGGTCTTGCGTTCTTCGCTGACCACCAAGGACTTCTTCCGTCGCATCAAGCCCTACCTTCTCCGGGCGCTTGCGCCCGCCACCACCCTCCACGGCTCCCTGGCCGACGTCTATGGCGTCGGGCTCCTCTTCGTCGGGCAGTCCGGGGTGGGGAAGAGCGAATGCGTGCTGGATCGGGTGGAGCGTGGACATCGGCTGGTCGCCGACGACGTGGTCCGGGTTCGGCGCATGGGAAACGACGTGCTCATCGGTCAGGGGCTCGAGATGCAGCGGCACCACATGGAGATCCGCGGCATCGGCATCATCGACATCGGAGGGCTCTTCGGCATCCGGGCCATCCGTCAGCAGAAGCGCATCGAGGTGGTCGTCCAGCTGGAACACTGGGACGACACGCGGCACTACAACCGCACGGGCCTCGAGTCGGACACCGAGGAGGTGCTAGGGGTGGAGATCCCCCGGGTGACGGTGCCGCTGAACCCCGGCAAGAACATCACCGTCATCTCGGAGGTGGTGGCCATGAACCACCTGATGCGATATGCCGGCGTGGATGCCGCCCAGACCTTCAACGACAGGCTCAAGGCGGCCATGCAGCCGATCCGGGAGTACCTGGAGGAGGATTTCGAATGACCGCAGGAGGGTCGGGCGGGATGCGGGGAATCGTGGTGGCCCACGGGAAGATGGCTCGAGGGCTGGTGAACGCCGTGTCCCGGATCTCGGGGCTGGCCGAAGGCGTGCTGGAGCCCGTCTCCAACCAGGGGCGCAGCCCCGACGAGCTGCAGGCGGCCATCGTGGAGCGACTGGGCCCTGGCCCGTCGGTGGTCTTCACGGATCTGGCGGCCGGCAGCTGCACCCTGGCCGCGAGGCTGTCGTGCCGGAACCTGGGGCGGGTGGCCGTGGTCACCGGGGTCAATCTGCCCATGCTCCTGGAGTTCGTCTTCCACCGGGATCTCGACTTCGACGAGCTTCTTCCCCGGCTGGAGGAGAAGGCCAGAGACGGCATCAGGATCCTCTTCCGACCCGCACCGCATGTCGATACTGCTGTTTCGGATTGACGACCGGCTGATCCATGGGCAGGTGCTCATGGGGTGGGGCCGCCAGCTCCGCTCCGAGCGCTATCTGGTCGTGGACGACGACCTGGCGGCCAGCGACTGGGAGCAGGAGCTCTACACCCTCACCGTCGAGGATGGCCTGGAGGTGCTGTTCGCCACCGTGGCGGAGGCCCGGTCGCACCTCGGCGAATGGATGACGCAGCCGGTCCGGAGCGTCCTGCTGACACGGGACCCCGAGCAGATGGCCCGCCTGGCCGAGGGCGGTCTGCTGGACGGCGTCGAGGTCAACGTCGGGGGCCTCCACCACCGTCCGGGGCGGCAGCAGGTCCGTCCCTACATCCACCTGGACGACTCGGATCGCGAGGCGCTCCGTACCCTGGCCTCCGAGGGGGCCCGTGTGTCGGGTCGGGACCTGCCCGACGCGCTGCGGGTGCCGCTGGACCAGATGCTGGCATGACCTGGGTCCTCCTGATCGTCCTGGGTGGGCTGGTGGCCCTGGACGGGGCCGCCCTGATCCAGACCATGATCTCGCGCCCCCTGGTGGCGGGGACCCTGGCCGGCGCCGTCCTGGGTGATGCCGCCCTGGGGCTCCAGGTCGGCGCGATTCTCGAGCTTTTCCTGCTCGTGGCAGTGCCAGCCGGCGGTGGTCGGATGCCCGACGGCGGCATCGCCGCCGTGGTGGCCGTGGCGGCCGCGACCGCGGCGCCGGGACCCGGCGGGCTGGCTCTCGCCATCGCAGGCGGGCTCATATGGGGTGAGTTGGCCGGTCGGGGCCAGGTGAGGGTCCGGATCTGGAACGGGGCTCACGCACCCCTCCCGGATCGGGGGACAGTCGATTCCGCCGCCGTGAGCCGTTCGATCGGTCTGGGACTCCTGGCCGAGGCGGCACGCGGGTTCCTGGCGACCGGCGTTGGCGTCGCGCTGGCCCGGGGGCTCACTCCGGTGCTGGCCGCCGCATGGCCGGTGGGGTCCGCGGCCACCATGGCCCTGCTTCTCCTGGGCGGGCTCGTCTCGGTGGGCGTGGTGTTTCGAGGTCGAGGCCTGGGGGTCCGGGCGTCGGTGCTCTTCGGTGCAGGGATGACCCTCGGACTGCTGGCGGGATGGACAGGGTCGTGACGGACCTGCCGCCGGCGGTGGTGGTCAGCGTCGTGGCCCGGAGCCTCCTGGTCCAGGCGGCCTGGAACTACGACAGCCTTCAGGGGGTCGGGGCTGCGTTCGCAATCCTCCCGGCCCTGGAACACCTTCACCCGGACCCCGATGACCTCGCCCAGGCGCTCCAGCGCCACGCCGAGCCCTTCAACGCACACCCCTACCTGTCGTCGTTGGCCCTCGGAAGCTTCTGCCGCATGGAGGCCGAGGGGGAGCCCGGCGAACGGATCCGTCGGTTCCGGACGGCGGTGGGCGGACCCCTCGGAGCGCTGGGAGACCGCCTGGTGTGGGCGGCGTGGCTGCCCCTGTGCACGGTCGTCGCGGTCTGTCTCTACCTGGCCGGTCTCGGGCCGCTCTGGACCGTCCTGATCTTCCTGGCGGTCTACAACGCCGGCCACGTCACCCTGCGTATCTGGGGGTTCCGTGAGGGCTGGGAGGCGGGGATCGGTCTGGCGGTCAGACTCCGCTCCGCGGGCCTGGCGAACCTGAGCTCCCGGGTCGAGCGGTGGCTCGTCACGGCCCTCGGGTTCCTGGTGGGACTGGCGATCCTCGCGCCGGCGCTCCGGGGCGAGCTGGCCCTGCCGTGGGCGGCCGCAGCACTGTCCGCGCTGGCCCTGGGCGCGGCCCTGGGGCCCAGGGTATGGCGTCCCACGGCGGCGGTGACCGTGGCGGCGGTCGCCTCCATCCTCACCTTCGGTTTCTTCCTCTGAGGTTGCCCATGCACGAGAACGTGGTCGAAATCGTGAACCGGGCCGGGATGCACGCGCGCCCCGCCTCGGAGTTCGTGAAGCTCGCGGGGAGCTTCGCAAGCGAGGTCCGGGTCGAGAAGGACGGCATGGAGGTCAATGGCAAGAGCATCATGGGCGTGCTCATGCTGGCCGCCGAGTGCGGTTCGAGCCTCACGATCCGGGTGGAGGGCGACGACGCTGCCGAGGCCTTGAACGCCTTGTCGGAGCTCGTCCGCCGCGGGTTCGAGGAGGACTGATGTCTCGGGTCTTCGATGGATCGCCTGCAGCGGAGGGGATCGGGTCCGGCACCGTCAGGATCGTGCATTGGGCCGTCCCCGAGGTCCCCCACCAGATGGTGGAGGAGGCCGAGATCGACGGGGAGATCGAGCGGTTCCACGAGGGCTGCGAGTGGGTGACGGAGCGGCTGGAGGACCTGAAGGGGCAGACCGAGGCCCGGCTGGGCCCGGTGGAGGCCCGGATCTTCGACCCCCAGATCCTGATGCTCCAGGACTCGGAGGTGGTCGACGGGACGGTCCGGTACGTGCGGGACAACCGCCTGACGGCGGCTCGGGCCTTCAACTGGCGGATGATGGAGCTGCACACCATGTGGACCCGGACGGGCCATCCCATGGTGCTGGACCGTCTGAACGACCTCGAGGACCTCCAGGTGCGACTCCTGAACCGCCTCCTGGGGCTCAACGATCCCTTCGAGCTCCGGGACGAGGACGGGCCCGTGGTCATCGTAGCCCGGAACGTCACGCCGAGCATGACCGTGCAGCTGAATCCCGAGGCGGTGGCCGGGATCGCCACCGACCAGGGGACCCGGACCTCCCACTGGGCCATCCTGGCCCGTTCGCAGCACATCCCGGCCGTGGTGGGCCTCGGGGAGTTCTCCCGGCACGCCACCGAAGGCCAGGAGGCGATCGTGGACGGCCGCATCGGGCGCGTGATCCTGGATCCATCGGACAACGACCGGAGGGTGTTCCAGGCCAGGCGGGAGCGCCTTCAGCTGTGGGAGGCCGAGGTGGAGGCCATCGCCGAGCTGGACGCCGTCACCGCGGACGGGCATCCGGTGGCCCTCCGGGCGAACCTCGACCTTCCGGTGGAGGCCGAGAACGCCCGGCGGCACGGCGCCGAGGGGGTGGGACTGCTCAGGACCGAGTTCCTGATCGTGGGCCGCAACAGCATGCCCAGCGAGGACGAGCAGTACGAGGGCTATCGGCGGGTGGCGGAGGCGTTCCCGGGGCATCCGGTCTGCGTTCGGCTCTTCGACCTGGGTGGCGACAAGTTTCCTGCGTTCCTCAACATGCCCCCCGACGAGAACCCCTTCCTGGGCTGGCGGGCCGTCCGGGTGCTCCTGGATCGGCCCGAGCTCTTCCGGGGGCAGCTCCGGGCGGCGCTCCGGGCCACCGCCCACGGGGACGTCCGCATCATGGTGCCGCTGGTGAACGACATCGAGGAGATCCTCCAGGTCCGGGCCCTTCTGGAGGCCGAAGAGGACGAGCTGCGCAAGGACGGGATCCGGTTCAACTCCGGCTACAAGCTCGGCGTCATGGTGGAGACGCCGGCGGCGGCGCTGGACGCCGCCGAGCTCGCCCGGCATTCGGACTTCTTCTCCATCGGCACCAACGACCTGGTCCAGTACACCCTGGCGGTGGACCGCACCAATGCCCGGCTCGCCAGGCTGTTCAATCCCTTCCATCCAGCGGTGGTGCGGCAGCTCCACATGGTGAGCCGGGTGGCCCGTGCCGCGGGGATCGAGGTGAGCGTGTGCGGGGAGATGGCGGCGACCGTGCTGGGGGCCTTCCTCCTGCTCGGGTTGGACATCAGCACCCTCTCGGTGGCCTGGCCCGCCGTCCCCGAGCTGAAGAAGGTGCTCCGGGAGGTGCGGGTCGAAGACGCCCGCCAGGCCGCCCGCCAGGCGCTGGCGGCGTCCACCGCCCGGGACGTCACGGACTGTCTGGTCGAGGCCATGGGAGATCAGGTCAGCCTCGAGGCCTATCGGGGTCGCTGGGAGTTGGAACTGCCGGGCTGACCCTCGTCTTGTCGCTCCTCGGAGGGGTCTCTAGAGTAGTGGAGCAGAAGTGCCGCTGCCGATCGCGGACGCGACGCCCTCTCCCGCCAATCCCCCGCCATCCCGGCTGTCAATGGGCTCCTATCTCTTCACGTCCGAATCTGTCACCGAAGGCCACCCCGACAAGGTCGCCGACCAGATCTCGGATGCCATCCTGGACCACATGCTGGCCGACGATCCGAACTCGCGGGTGGCCTGCGAGACCCTCGTCACCACGGGGCTCGCTCTGGTGGCCGGGGAGATCACGACCGAGACCTACGTCGAGATCCCCGAGGTCGTCCGGGGCACCCTCGAGCGGATCGGCTACACCAGCTCGGCCTACGGCATCGACGCCCTCACCTGCGCCGTGCTATCGACCATCGACAAGCAGTCGCCGGACATCGCCCGGGGCGTGAACACGGGCGGGGCGGGAGATCAGGGGATGATGTTCGGCTATGCGGCCGACGAGACGCCCGAGCTCATGCCCGCCCCCATCCTCCTGGCCCACCGGATCACGCAGCGCCTGGCGGAGCTGCGGCACGGGGGTGACCTCCCCTGGCTCCGGCCCGACGGCAAGGCACAGGTGACGGTCGAGTACCAGGACGGACGCCCCGTTCGGATCCACACCGTGGTGGTGAGCACCCAGCACCATCCCGACGTCACCCAGGAGGAGATCCACCACGAGGTGAAGGAGCGGGTCGTGAAGCCGGTCCTCCCCGAGGATCTCTTCGATCCGGCCGCGTGCATCTTCCACATCAATCCCACCGGGATCTTCGAGATCGGAGGGCCCCACGGGGACGCGGGCCTCACCGGTCGAAAGATCATCGTCGACACGTACGGGGGGATGGGCCGGCACGGCGGAGGCGCCTTCTCAGGGAAGGACGCCACGAAGGTGGATCGCTCCGCGGCCTACGCGGCCCGCTGGGCGGCGAAGAACGTCGTGGCGGCGGGGCTGGCCGGACGCTGCGAGATCCAGCTTGCCTACGCCATCGGCGTCGCGGACCCGGTCTCGATCCACGTCGACACCTTCGGGACCGGCGCCCGGCCCGACGACGATCTCGCGGCGGCGGTGGGCGAGGTGTTCGACTTCCGTCCCGGCGCCATCATCGAGACGCTCCGCCTCAGGGACCCGATCTTCGTGCCCACGGCGGCCTACGGCCACTTCGGGCGCTCGGCCGAGAGCGTGGAGGCCCACGGTCGGCAGGTGTCCCTGTTCCCCTGGGAGCGGACGGACCGGGTCGACGACCTCGCGACCGCTCTGGCGCGCTGAGGAAACCTCGCATCCTCCTACGGGGTCCCACCTTTCCAGGAACGCGTCCACGTGCAGGCGGGGGAGGACAACGGTGTTGGTCGAGGTCAGGGTCGACAGGCTGGGACTGGACGGGGCGACGAAATCCCCGGTCGTGATCCTCCGGGAGCTCGACGGGGAGCGTGCGCTTCCCATCTGGATCGGACCCGGCGAGGCCAGCGCCATCCACATGCAGCTCAGCCGGATCTCGGTGGGCCGACCCCTCACCCATGACCTGATGGTATCGACGATCCGGGAGCTGGGCGGGACCCTCTCCAGGGTCGTGATCACCCGGGTCGAACAGAACACCTACTTCGCCGAGCTGCGCCTCACCATCGACGGGCGGACCGTGGCCGTGGACGCCCGCCCCTCCGATTCCATCGCGGTCGCGCTACGGATGGACGCCCCGATCTTCGCCGCGGAGGAGCTCCTGAACCGGGTCCGCATGGAGATGCTCGACGGCGACGACGTTCCGGAGGACGAACCGGTGGACCTGACCGGCAGCGCGCCGGCGGAGGAGGGGCCCCGTGGCATGACGCCCTCGGAGCTCCAGGATCACCTCCGGCGGCTCGACCCGGAGGATTTCGGACGCTTCACTCCGTGATCCGGGGGGTGGCCACACGCCTCGGGTGGGTCGGCCGTGCAGGCCTCCTCGCCGTTCTCGTGGCGTCCGGCGGGGACGCCCAGGTCCCCGCCGAGCCGCGACTCGAGGGGGTCGTGGAGCGGGGGACGGCCGGGCCGGTCGCCGAGGCCACGGTCCTGCTCCACCGGATCGACCCGACGGCCGCCGGGGAGATCGACGCGGTGCGCACCGACGGAAGCGGGCGGTTCGCCTTCGAGCTGCCCACGGTCCCCGACCCCGGTGGCAGGGACGAGATATACTTCGCCTCGGTGCGCCATCAGGGGGTCGTGTACTTCGGCGGGGCCGTGTCCCAGGCCGTGCAGCTCGATTCCGTCTACCGGATCCAGGTCTTCGACACGGCGGTGGCCCCCCCGGAGGGCGCGCCCGTTCCGCGGGGGGTCCGCTACCTCCTGGCGGAGCCCGTCGAGGGCGGGTGGCAGGTGACGGACCTCATGCAGATCGACGTCACCGGAGAGCGGACCTGGGTCAACGCCGAGGGGGGCGTCACCTGGCGCTACCCCATGCCGGAGGGTCT
>DATHRY010000149.1:0-2824 GCA_035464715.1 Longimicrobiales bacterium | reverse complement strand
GATCGCCCGCCTCACCCCACGATTCGCGCCGGCATGCCATGCCCCGGCCCGCCGCCCCGGGGAACTCCCGGCCTCCCGGGGGTTGTCAGGTCCCATGGTCGATTCCACCGAGTCCCGGCCGGTGGGCGCCCTCCTCTGGCGCCTGCTCCGGCCCTACCGGGGGCGAATCCTCGGACTGTCCGTCCTGATCAGCGGTACCGCGGCGCTCAACGCGGCGGGGCCCCAGTTCGTGCGGGTCGCCTTCGACGACGTGATTCCCAGCGGCTCTCCCCGGGTCTTCGGGATCTTCGCTGCCGCCTTCGCCGGCTTCTACCTCGTGCAGGCCCTCCTGGGCTATGCCGGCATGTATCTGAGCTATGCGTTCACGCAGAGCGTCATCGCCGACATCCGGCGGCAGGCCTGGGGGCGGCTGCTCCGGCTGCCGATCCGCCGGTTCGAGGACGAACAGACCGGGTCGTTCACCTCCCGGGTCGTGAACGACGTGAACGCTCTGGAAGGGATGATCCAGGCCGGGGCCACCCGGCTCATGGGGCAGCTCTTCTCGATCCTGGTGGTGGCGGCGGTCCTGGTCTGGATGGACTGGCGCCTCGCCCTCGTGAACCTGGTGGTGCTCCCCCTGCTGGCCCTCGTCACCCGCCACTACCAGGGGCCGCTGCGTCAGGCCGCCCGGCGCATCCGCAAGCAGGTGGGGGCCATGTCCGCCGTGGCCACCGAGGCCGTGGGAAACATCCAGGTGGTCAAGTCGTTCGTGGCGGAGGAGCGTGAGGAGGAGCGGTTCGGGGACCGGAACGACGAGTACGTCCGGCTGAACCTGGAGCGGCGCAAGGAGGTGGGGAGGATGGAGGGCCTCATCACCCTGAGCGCCCAGTACGGCATCGGCGCCCTCCTGGTGCTGGGGGGCTGGATGGTGTCCCGCGGGTCCTTGAGCATCGGGGAGCTCACCGCCTTCGTGATGTACCAGCGGCAGCTCCAGCAGCCCGTGATCAGCGTCATGTTCTTCAACAACCAGCTGCAGGCGGGGATGGCGGCGCTGGAACGGGTCTCGGACCTCGTGGAGTCGACGCCCGAGTCCCAGGGCGAGGTGGAGGAGGAGCCCCGGGGGGACCTCGAGCTCCGGCACGTCACCTTCACCTATCCCGGCGCGACCCAGCCGGCGCTCCGGGACGTCTCCCTGCGCTTCGCCACCGGCCAGACCGCGGCGCTGGTGGGCTCGTCGGGCTCGGGCAAGACCACGATCACCCGGCTCGTGGGACGGCTCTTCGATCCCGAGGAGGGGACCGTCACCATCGGCGGCCGGGACGTGCGATCCTTCACCCTGCCGGCCCTGCGCCGCGCCATCGCCGTCGTGCCCCAGGAGCCCACCCTCTTCTCGGGCTCGGTTCAGGAGAACATCGGATACGCCGACCCCGAGGCCGGGGCCGACCGGATCCGCCAGGCCGCCGAGCTGGCCAACGCCGACGCCTTCATCCGGGAGCTGCCCCAGGGGTACGAAACCGAGATCGGGGAGCGGGGCGTGAAGCTCTCGGGGGGGCAGAAGCAGCGCATCGCCATCGCCCGGGCGATCCTGAAGGAGGCCCGGTTCCTCATCCTCGACGAAGCCACGTCGGCGCTGGACTCCGAGTCGGAGGCGGTGATCCAGGACGCCCTGGGCGGCCTCTTCGCCCGGGTATCGGGGATCACCAGCATCGTCATCGCCCACCGCCTCTCGACCATCGAGGGGGCCGACGTCATCCACGTCCTCGAATCCGGGCGCCTGGTCGAGTCCGGGGGCCACGCCGAGCTCCTGGCCCGGGGGGGGCGCTACGCCGAGCTGTGGGAGATGCAGTTCGGGGAGGACTTCCTTCCCGGTACGGTGCCCCGGCTCTAGTGTGATGATCCAGGAGCCGGGTCGCTCCCGAGGGGCCGGAGGCGCCGTCCCCGGGAGATCGAGCGACGCGGCGCAGTGTCGGCCCGGGAAGCGACGGAGTGCCGCCCCGGACACCAGGAGGTTCAGATGTCCCGCGCGTTCGCCAAGGAAGACGACCACCTGCCGGAGCCGGACTACCGGCTGCCGGACCCGGACTCGGAGTACTACGACGAGGCCGCGGCCTGGGCCCTGATCCAGGGCGCGGACGCGGGGAACTCCCGCAGCGCCGAGGAGGCCACCGGCTACCGGTGGGGTGAGCCGCGGCTGGTGGGCGAGATGGAGAAGATCCTCGCTCGGGCCGAGGAGGAGGACGAGCTCCGGGTCGCCCAGCTGGCCCGGCGCTTCCTCCGGGCGGCCAGGCGAGGGTAGGCCGGCCCCCGGCGGCCCGGTCAGTCCGGGGGCCGGCGCCCCCCGTCTCCGGCCGGCACGTACGGCACCCGCGCCGGCTCCAGGGGCACCGAATCCGGGAGCGCCTGCCCCGTGACCCGCCGGGAGAGACGTCCCCGAAGCCGGGTGATCCGATCCCGGAAGGACTCGTCGCCGGCGAGGTTCGTGCCGGCGTCGGGGTCCCGGAGCCAGTCCACCACCTCGTCGGTCCCGTCGCCGTTCCGGATGTACTGCAGGGGGAACTCCAGGAGGGTGTGCATCTCGGTGCCCGGTCCCCGGGCGATGGGCGCGTCGGGCTGCTCCACGGTGCCCCGCGTGAGGTGACCCAGGATCTCGCCGGGGCCCCGGTCCTCCGCCGGAGCGGCCCATGCCCCGGCGAAGGAGGTGCCCGGGAGGGTCCCCGTCCGTCCGCCGGTCAGCTCCAGGAGCGTCGCCGCCGCGTCCCGCAGGCTGACGGCCTCCTCCACCACGGTCCCCGCCGGCAGCCCGGGCCCCCGGACGACCAGGGGCACGTGGAGCAGCACGGGATAC
>DATHRY010000148.1:0-1947 GCA_035464715.1 Longimicrobiales bacterium | reverse complement strand
AGGCCGCGATGGCGTCCCAGGAGCGCCCGGTCGCCGTCGTGGACCAGGACGATCACCGCCGGCGCGACCCGGGGGAAGTGATCCAGGGCGCAGGACGGACACCGGAGCGCGCTGGAGGTCTCGAGCTGGGTCTCGGTGCCGCAGCGCCCGCAGAACCGGTGGTGCTGCCGCCACTCCAGGAGCTGCCGGGCCCGTCCCGCGATCCGGCTCTCCTCCAGCGACAGCGCCCCCAGGCTGGCCCGGAGCCCCAGGAACGCGCCCGCCGGGGGCGGGGCGTCGGGATCCGTCCATTCCACGACACGGACCCCGCTCCGACGGCCCCGTACGATGAGGGGCCCGCCGTGAGGGTCCCGGGCCCCCGTCGGCATCTCTCCGAGCTTCAACAGCTTGCCGCGATCGTCCACCAGGATCCGCCCGGTGGACAGCACCACGCACCTCACCGGAGGCCTCTCGGATCGTCGGCCACGAGCCCACGGCGGCATTCCGGGCAGGTGAGCCAGCTCCGAGTCCGGACGTACGACACCGCCTCGGGGCGCTCGACGGGTCGGCGCGCGAGGGGAGTGCCACAGCGGGGGCAGCGCACGGCCCGGCCCTCCCGCCAGGCCTGGGCGAGCTGCCGGCGCTCCCCGGCCGTGTACGCCGGGGAGGTCATCGGACCCTTCCCCACCGGCGCGGGTCTTGCAGCACCCGTTCAGGGGGGACGACCCCACCCACGAGAACCACGAATCCGGATACGGGAGACCAGGACATGGGTTTGTTTGATTTCAACAGGAACGCCGGCGCAACCCTCGGAAGCGACGCCGCCGCGGTGGCCGACGTACGGGCTCGGGCCCAGAAGTCGCGGGAGATGCTGGAGCTCATCCAGAACACCGGCTTCGACGTCGACGACCTCAAGGTGGGGTACGACGACGGCGTCGTCACCGTGCAGGGCAAGGTGCCCGATCAGGAGGCCCGGGAAAAGATCGTCCTGATCCTCGGCAACGTTCAGGGCGTGGCGCAGGTGGACGACCGCCTCGAGGTGGAGCACCCGGGCGAGCAGGCCCGGTTCTACGAGGTCGAGACGGGCGACACGCTGTCGAAGATCGCCAAGGAAGTCTACGGGGACGCCATGAAGTACCCGGTGATCTTCGAGGCCAACCGGCCCATGCTGAAGGATCCGGACAAGATCTATCCGGGCCAGGTCCTGCGCATTCCCGCCGGGGGCTGATCGGGATACAGGCCGGTGGGATCCGCGTCCGCCCCGCCCCGGGAGCGCGGGCCGGGCGGGGACCCCGGCGTGTGATCAGACTCCGCCCGAGCGGTCCAGGAGGCGCCTCGTCATTGATCTGCGACTCCCCGGAGGGCTACGTTCCTCGGTCGGTATGCAACCCCAACGAAAAGGGTCAACGTGGGAAAAGAGGCAATCGAACTCGAAGGAACCGTGAGCGAGGTCCTGCCCAACGCCACCTTCCGTGTGGAGCTGGAGAACGGGCACGAGATCCTGGCTTACCTCTCAGGAAAGATGCGGCAGCACTACATCCGGGTGCTGGAGGGCGACCGGGTCAAGGTGGAGATGTCCCCGTACGATCTCACCCGGGGGCGCGTCACCTACCGCTACAAGTAGGGGTCCGGCGGGCCGGGCTCCCCGGGTCGGAAACAAACTCCGGACCCGACTCGTAGGCCCCGGTGGAGACGACGCTCAACCTGACGGAGAACGACCCATGCACGCACTTGGAGTGGCAGCCATCGGTGGATTGGCCGGACTGGTCATCCTCAAGATTCTGGCCGCCCTCATCTTTCCGCTCTTCGGGATGATGTTCGGGATGGTGGGGATGATGTTGAAGATCGGGATGTGGATCGCCATCGGCTATCTCGTCTACACGCTTCTGCGGGGACGGCGGAGGTCGGCGGACGAAGTCTGACGGGGGAAGGCGTCGCCTCCCCTCTGGACGCGAGGGCCCCGGGACG
>DATHRY010000147.1:0-44589 GCA_035464715.1 Longimicrobiales bacterium | reverse complement strand
CGGCGGGCCATCCTGGATCCCTGGGGGAAGGACGAGGCCGAGTTCCACCGCGTGTTCGCCCGCATCGAGCGGTGCATCCGGGAGGTGGAGGCGTGCTTCCGCGACGTCGACGTCCCGGTGAGGGGCGACTGAGGCGCCCTCGCGGACCGGGTGCCCCGTTCGAGGCGAGGCGACCCTCCCGGGCTCTCGGTCCCGGGTCCGGGCCACCGGCCCCGGCGGGGGATCAGTCGCGCAGGGCGCGGAACCAGAGGGCGGTCTCCCGGAGGAACGGCCCCGGGTCCGACGCCCGGAGCACCTCGACCCGGTCTCCGGGCCGCCAGGGCAGCGCGACGCGGGCCAGGGCCCGGGCCAGGCTGGGAAGCTCGGGGTGGGTCCTGCGCAGCTCCCGCCCGTGGCGGGCCAGCGTGACCAGGTGGTCCGCCTCCCCCCAGAGCCACCGGCTCCGCACGCCCGTGCGGTAGGGCCGCGGCGGGGTGGGTCGCTCTCCCAGGGCGAGGCCCACCAGGAGAGCCGGAAAGTCCACGCCGGCGTCGATGGCCAGCTGCAGCGAGCCCCAGAAGCGACCGTTGATCTCCATCAGGTACGGCACCCCCGTGGCCTCGTCCTCCTTGAACTCCACCATGGCCACCCCGCTCCATCCCAGGCGCGACAGCAGGCGGGTGGCGTGCTCCCGGAGGTCGTCCCGGAGGGGGACGCTCTCCCGGTAGACGCTGACGCCTCCGGTGGGGGGCTTCTCCCGGAGCCGGCGGTGGGCGAACCAGGCCACCGGCTCCCCCTCCCAGAAGAGCGCGAAGACCCCGAGGCCGGGGCCCCGGATCCGCTCCTGCAGGAGCACGGGATACGCCCGGGGGTCCAGCTCCCGGAGCTGTCGGTCCAGCGCCTCCCGGTCCTCGGCAACGGACACCTGGAACCGGGCCGTGTCGGTGGCGCCCTCCACGGCGGAGCGTCCGGGCTTCACCACGACCGGGAAGCGCAGCGCCGTGGCGACGGACCCCCCGGTGCCCTCCCGCGCGTCCGGGGTCGCCAACTCCTCCTGCGGGGGGACCGGGACACCCGCCTCCGCGGCGAGCCGCAACAGCTCGACCTTGTCCGAGGCCCGGTGGTAGGCCTCGGACGACGGGATGGGCAGGGCCAGGCCGGGGCGCGCAGCCCGCAGCTCCAGGGCGTGGGGGATGGAGAGGTCCGTCATGGGAAGGAGCAGGTCGTAGGCTCCGTCCGCCGTGATCCGCTCCAGGAAGTCCCGGTAGCCCCCAGGGTCCGCCGCCGGGTCCGGTGCCACCACCTCCCGTGAGCAGTGCCGCGACGCGGTGGACAGGCTCCTGGGATCCCCGGACGCCACGTGAACCTCGTGGCCTGCCCGTCCGAGGGAGCGGGTCGCCGCCAGGGCGGACCGCTGCTCCCCGTCCAGCACCAGGATCCGCGCCATCACGTGTAGCCGAGGTGGGCCAGGAGATCCCGTGCCCGTGGTTCGGACATGAACTCCTCAACCCGGGCGCCGTGAGGGAAGTCGGGACGCTCGAACTTCCGGACCGATGCGGTGGAGACCCCGGCGATCCGGCCGGTGTGCAGGTGTGGGCTCTGACGGACCCCGGCGTGACGGACCCAGTCGTCCAGCTCCGGCGCGTAGGGTTCACCGATGTGATCGCAAACCCGGCGCATCGTGGTCTCCATGTCCATCACGAGGTCCTCGTACCGGACGGTGAGGAGCCGGGGATCGCCGGCGAGCTCCCGGCCGGCCTCCACCGCCTTGACCCACCGCTGCGCGCGCATCCAGTACCCGTCGGGGCGCGAGGGATGGTGGGACGTGACCACGTCACGTCCGTCCCGAACCACCTCGATCAGCCGGACCTCGCCCGCGAAGTGCTCGAGGACCTCCTCGAAATAGAAGACGTTGGCGGGCGTCTTTTCGGCCCATCGGGAGGCCTCGGGGGCCAGGGGGCTCTCGCCGAGGCAACGATAGAGCCGGGACATGCGCACGGGCTCCGACGAATCCTTGAATCCGGACTCGGGCCCGTAGCAGAAGGCCCAGCTCTCCTCGGAGACCGCCTGGATCTTCGGGTGGGCGGAGAGGATGGACAGAAACAGGGTGGTTCCGGAACGCTCGCATCCACCGATGACCACGGGCGGGTCCGGGAGGCGTCGGTGCCTCAGGAACCCACGGGCGCGGAGAAAGGTGGAGTGGAGCGGATTCATCGGAGGGGAGTGCGTGGGCGTTGGCTTGGCGGGTACGGTGCCCCTCAAAGATGGACAATTCCGGGCCGTGAGCCTACGGTCTCGGGGTCCGGCGATCGTTCCCGAGGTCGCCTCCTTGGCACCCCGCTCCCCGAGCCCGGTTCACGCCCCCACCCCCGATGACCGAACGGACAGAGATCACGACACCGGAGGTGCTGGGGGACGAGGAGCCCGTCGAGAACTCCCTCCGCCCACAGCGCCTCGCGGAGTTCATCGGCCAGGACAAGGTGCGGGAGGCCCTCTCCATCGCCGTGGAGGCCGCCAAGCAGCGCCGGGAGTCCCTGGACCATCTTCTCTTCCACGGGCCCCCCGGTCTGGGCAAGACGACGCTGGCCAGCCTCATGGCCCGGGAGCTCGGTGTCAACATCAAGACCACCTCGGGGCCGGTCCTGGAGAAGCCCGCGGACCTGGTGGGGATCCTGACCAACCAGCGGGAAGGGGACATCCTCTTCATCGACGAGATCCACCGGCTGAGGCCCATCATCGAGGAGTTCCTCTATCCGGCGATGGAGGACTGGCAGGTCGACATCCGCCTGTCCGACGGCCCCCGGGCCCAGACCATGACGATGAAGATCGAGCCCTTCACCCTGGTGGGGGCCACCACCCGATTCGGGCTGCTGACGGCGCCGATGCGGGCTCGCTTCGGCATCGTCCAAAGGCTCAATTTCTACCCGCCCTCGGAGCTCCGGACCATCGTGGAGCGCTCCGCGGAGATCCTGGACGTGGAGCTCACGAGCGAGGGTGCCGTGGAGATCTCCAACCGCTCCCGGGGCACGCCGCGGGTGGCGAACCGGCTGCTGCGGCGGGTCCGGGACTTCGCCCAGGTCCGGGCCGAAGGGAGGATCGACGGGGAGGTCGCCCGGGCCGCCCTGGAGCTCCTGGACGTCGACGAGTACGGCCTGGACGAGATGGACGCTCGCATCCTCCTGACCCTCATCGAGAAGTTCGAGGGCGGGCCCGTGGGCCTGGCGTCGCTGGCGGTCGCGCTGGGCGAGGACACGGCGACCCTGGAGGAGGTCTACGAGCCCTTCCTGATCCAGCAGGGGTTCCTGATGCGGTCCCCTCGCGGTCGGGTGGCCACCGGTCGCGCCTACAAGCGGTTTGGCTTCCGGCCCCCGGCGGAGGGCGCACAGCCCGGGGAGACCCAGCAGAGCCTCTTCGTCGACGGGGAGGAGTGAGGGGAGGGTGCCTCGCGTTCCCGACGGGACCCGCGTCTCGGACTACGACTACGAGCTGCCGGGGGATCGGATCGCCCGCTACCCCGCTCCCCGACGGGACGAGAGCCGCCTCCTTGTCGTGGACCCCGGATCGGAGAGCCCGGGGTCGTCCGTGCGGCACCGCCGCTTCTCCGATCTGCCCGAGCTCCTCCGGGAGGGGGATCTCCTGGTGGTCAACGAGAGCCGAGTCCTCCCCGCGCGGTTGCGGGGGCACAAGCCCACGGGCGCACGGGCCGAGATCCTCCTGTTGCGGCCCTGGTCGGACGACGGGGACGCCGCCGAGACGGCCTTGGAGGAGGCCGGGGAGTGGGACGCCCGGGAATGGGAGGCGCTGGTCCGGCCCGGGAGCAAGCTCAAGCCCGGGCGGACGGTGAGGGTCGCCGACGACCTGACGGTGGAGATCCTTGATTCGGCGCCGGGCGGCGCTCGTCGGGTCCGGCTGGTGACGCCCCTCCCGGTCCGGGAGGCCCTCGAGCGCCACGGCGAGATGCCCCTCCCGCCGTACATCGACCGGGCCGCCGAAGCCCTGGACCGGGAGCGGTACCAGACGGTGTACGCCCGTCGGCCCGGATCGGTGGCGGCGCCCACGGCGGGGCTCCACTTCACGGAGGCCCTGCTCGGTACCCTCGAGGCCGCGGGGGTGCGACGGGTGGCGGTGACGCTCCACGTGGGGGTGGGGACCTTCCGGCCCGTGGAGGTCGACGATCCCCGGGACCACGAGATGCACGTGGAGGCCTACGAGGTCCCGGCCGAGGTCGCGGACGCGGTGGCGGAGACCCGGGCCCGGAGAGGGCGGGTCTGGGCCGTGGGGACGACGGCGGTCCGGACGCTGGAGGCGGCGGCGCTGCCGGACGGCACGGTGCGGCCGGGTCCCGGGGACACGGACCTGTTCATCCGCCCGCCCCACACCTTCCGGGTCGTGGACGGGCTCATCACGAACTTCCACCTGCCCCGATCCACCCTCCTCATGCTGGTGGCGGCCTTCGCCGGATTCGACCGGACCATGGACGCCTACCGGGAGGCGGTCCGGGAGGGCTACCGCTTCTACAGTTACGGCGACGCCATGGCGGTGCTGCCGGGCGCGGGACGGGGCCGGCGGTGACCACGCCTCAGGCGTCCAGGGTCTCTGCGGGGTGCACCCGGGTCGCCGCCCGGGCCGGGAGCCAGCCGGCCAGGAGGCCCAGGAGGAGCAGGACGCCGCCCCCGCCCAGGTAGACCCAGGGGTCGGAGGTCTGGACGCGGAAGAGCAGATCCCGGAGCAGGCGGCTCCCTGTCCAGGCGAGGACGAGCCCCACGCCGATGCCCATGAGCGTCAGCCGCAGCGAGGTGCCCAGCACCATCCCTCGCACCCGCTCCGGCGCGGCTCCGAGGGCCAGCCGGATGCCGATCTCCCTGCGGCGGCGGGTGACGTTCCCGGCCATGACCCCGTAGCTGCCCACCGCCGCCAGCGTCAGCGCCAGGCCCGCGAACACGGTCATGAGGAGGGTGGCGAAGCGTTCCTGGGCCCGGGATCGGGCCAGGAGGTCCGCCAGGGGACGCGACCGGTAGAGCACCAGGGCGCCGTCCTGGCTGGACAGCACGCCCCGGATGGCCTCCCGGGCGGCGGCGAGGTCCCCGTCGACCCTCACCGTCTGGATGAGGGCCCAGTTCCGGTTGTCCGCGTACTGGGCGTGAGGGATGTAGACCTTCCGGGACAGGCTGCCCCGGGAGTCGTAGGGGGTGTTCTCCACGATGCCCGCCACCCTGCGCGGGTCGCCGCCCACGTAGATGAACTGGTCCAGGGGCTCCACGTCCGGGAAGACGGTCTCCGCCACGACCCGGTTGATCCAGGCGACCCCGGGGCCCGTCAGGTCCACCTCCGCGGGGCCCTGACCGCGCAGCACCTCGATGCCCACGCTGGCGAAGTAGTCCCCGGCCACGACCCGGACGTCGGTGTCGATCCAGGTCTCGCCCTCGGCGGGGAGGCTGCCGTCCCATCCGGGGATGGTGGCCATGCTCCACCAGTTGTAGCGCCCGTTCACCGGGAGCCAGGAGACCGCCCCCACCGAACGCACGGCGGGAAGCTCCCCGACCCGCTCGTGGAAGCTCTGGTGGAAGCGGGCCCGGGCCTCCCCGTCGGGATAGCGGGCGGTGGGGAGATGGACCTCGAAGGTGAGGACGCCGTCGTCGTCGATCCCCAGGTCCACGTTGCGGAGCTCCTGGAAGCTCCTCAGGAGAAGACCCGCGCCCGCCACCAGCGTCACCGCAACCGCCACCTGGGCGACCACGAGACCGGATCGGATCCGTTTGAGGCCCCGGGTCTCGGTCCCGCCCCGCCCGCCGGCCCGGAGGATGTCCGCCGGGGGCGTTCGGGAGAGCCGGATCGCGGGCGCCACGCCGAACAGGATCAGGGCCGCCACCGTGCACAGGAACGCGAACCCGAAGATGCGGAGGCTCAGCCCCGGCGCCGCCACCGACGGCAGGGCGTCGGGGGCCAGGGCCAGGAGCCCTCGGATGCCCAGGCTGCCCAGGACCAGGCCCGCGGCCCCGCCCAGGACCGCCAGAACCGCGGTCTCCGAAAGCAGGTGCGCGAGGATACGTCCCCGTCCCGAGCCCAGGGCGCCCCGGAGCGCCAGGTCCCGGTCCCGGCCGAGCCCCCGCGCGAAGACCAGGTTCGCCACGTTGACGCAGGCGCTGAGGAGGACGAGGCCCACGGCCCCGGCCAGGACCCAGAGGATCGCACGCCGGCTCTCCCCCACGATGTCCGCCTGGAGGGGCCGGAGGGCGACGAGCCACCCGTCGTTCGACGGCTCGTCCTCGGTGAGCCGGGCGTTGAGGGCGTCCACCCGGGCCTGTGCCGCCTCGAGCGTGAGTCCGGCCCGGAGCCGGGCGATCCCGGTCAGATAGTGGTTGCCCCAGTCGCTCTCGACGTTCTCCCGGAAACGGAGATCCGCGGGTACCCACAGGTCGGCGCTGGAGCCGAGGGGGTTGTCCACCCCCGCAGGCATGACCCCGACCACCGTGTAGGCTTCCCCGTCCAGCTCCAGCCGCCGCCCCACGATGTCCCGGTCTCCGGCGAAGCGGTCCTGCCACAGGCGGTGTGAGAGGATCGCCACCGGGGCTCCGATCCGGGCGTCGGTCTGGACGCCCGGCCGGACGCTCTCTTCCTCAAGGAAGGTCCGGCCCAGCAGGGGCTCCACGCCCAGGACCTCGAAGTAGCCCGCCGACACGTGGGACGCGACGACCCGCTCCGGTCGGTCCCCGTCGGTGAGGTCGACGCCGGTCTCGCGGTAGGTGTAGAGGACCGCCATCCCCTCGAACACGTCGTCCCAGCCCCGGTAGGCCCGGACCGCGGGGGTCCGGAGGTATTCGTTCAGCTCTCCGGGGCTCTCGTGCCAGACGTCGTAGACCCGTACCAGCCGGTCCGATCCGGGGTAGGGGAGGGGTTCCAGGAGGACGGCGTCGAGGACGGTGAAGACGGCGGTGTTCGCCCCGACGCCCAGGGCCAGCGTCAGCACCACCACCAGGGCGTACCCCGGTTCCCGCAGCAGCGTCCGGAACGACCGCGTCACCACCGCCTTCACATCTCCCCAGCCCATCCTCCACCTCCGCTCGATGCGTGCACGTGTCGCGTCCCGGCCGGTGTGCCGAGCTTCCCGGATGGAGCGGGCCGCGGCGATGGGATCGCCGAACCGCTCCGCCAGCTCCCCGGATGTCCTGCCCGAGGCGAGGCCGTCCTCGAAATGGGCCCGGAGGTCCCGGGCCACCTCCTCCCTGTCCCGCCAGGCGAGCCCCGTCGTCTCCGCCACCTCCCGGACGATCTCTTCCAGCTCCGGCGGAAGGGGGGAGGGGGACGCGACGTCCCGGGGCCTCACCGGACCATCTCCTGCCCGGGGTCGGCGTGGGGCACCCCCAGCCGGCCCAGAGCCTCCACCAGGGTGGCCCACTGGGTGCGTTGCCCTTCGAGCCAACGGGTGCCCGAGCCGGTGAGGTGGTAGTACTTCCGGCGCCGACCCGTCGGGGCCCGGTCCCACTCCGTCCTCAGGAAGCCCCGGTTCTCGAGGTTGTAGAGAAGGGGGTAGACGGTGGACTGCCCCATGTCCAGGAGGCCTCCGCTCCCCCGCTCCAACGCCTCCACGAGCTCGTAGCCGTACATGGCCCGCTGCTCCAGGAGGGTCAGCACGGCGAGCGGAGCCGCTCCCCTCATCCATTCCCGATCCAGTCCCACCGTCTCCTCCTCGCTCGAGCCCTGGTCCCTCGGCCCATATACTATGTGATACAAGGTATGTGGTACAAGCGTCGTCCTTCGGGAAGTCGGACGGGGGAAAGGCGGGGGAGGGTTGGAACCGCGATCACGGCGGTGTCTGGACCCGGGGTCGCGGCGGGGCTGCAGCCGACGGGCAATCCGCATGGAGGGGGGATCCGGGACCCTGCATGAGCCCCGGGGGTTCTGTCGACGCCCGTCTCCCGAACTGCCGAACACGCATGCGATTCCACGACCTGATCGGTTCCACGCCCCTGGTGGAGCTCGAGGCCATCCCGGCTTCGGAGGGCGTTCGACCCGAGGTGTCCCTCCTGGCCAAGCTGGAGGGGAACGGTCCCGGTGGGAGCGTGAAGGACCGGCCCGCCTGGAACATGATCCGGGGCGCGCTCGAGCGCGGCGAGATCGCGCCGGGGGACCGGTTGGTGGAGGCCACCAGCGGCAACACCGGCATCGCGCTCGCGATGGCGGCTGGGCGGTTCAGGCTCCACATGACCCTGGTCGTGCCGGAGTCCGCCACCGTGGAGCGGGTCCAGGCCATGGCGGCCTACGGGGCCGAGGTGCTGCGCGCCCCCGGAATCGAGGAGGCCCGCATCCAGGCCCGGGCCATGGCCGACGAGGGCACCCATCGCATCCTCGACCAGTTCGGCAACCCCGACAACTGGCGCATGCACTACCGGACCACCGGCCCCGAGGTCTGGCGGGACACCGGGGGGCGGGTGACCCACTTCGTGTCCGCCATGGGCACCACCGGGACGATCATGGGCACATCCCGCTACCTGAAGGAACGGAATCCCTCGGTCGCCATCGTGGGTACGCAGCCCACCGAAGGATCTCGCATCCCGGGCATCCGCCGTTGGTCACCGGAGATGGTCCCGGCGATCTACGAGCCCGATCGCGTGGACCGGATCGTCGACGTCAGCGAGGACCAGGCCCGGGCCATGACCCGGCGACTCGCCCGGGAGGAGGGGCTCCTGGCCGGGACGAGCAGCGGCGGCGCGCTCCACGCGGCCCTCACCGTGGCCCGGGAGCTGGAGCGGGGCGTGGTGGTGTTCATCGTGTGCGACCGGGGGGACCGCTATCTCAGCTCGGACCTCTTCGACGAACCGGAAGGGGCCGGGGTGGGGGCCCGCCCACTCGCCGGCTGTCCCGATTGACGCGCCCGTGAGCCGTTTCGCATTCTCCCGTCGTTCCGGGGATTCCCCTTTCCGAGGACCATCCTTGCGTCCGTCCTGCCTCGCCGTCGCTGCCCTCACCGCCGCCGTGGTTCTTCCCGCTTCGCCCGTGGACGGCCAGATCCGGGCCAGCGAGCCCTCCACACTGATCCAGACCATCGACGGCACCGTCTTCCGCGTCGACTACTACCGCCCCCGGACCCGGGGGCGCGCGCCCCTCTTCGGAGCCGACGACGAAGAGCAGGACGCGGTCGTGTGGGAGCACGTGTGGACCCCCGGGGCCAACTGGGCGACGAAGTTCTCGTTCCAGAAGCCCATCGAGCTGGCGGGCGTCCCGGTGCCGGCGGGGACGTACTCGGTCTGGATCGAAATGGACGACGAGATGATCCCCGAGGAGATGTTCCTGGATCCCGACACCCTGATCTTCCACACCATGGGGCCTGCCCGGAACGACGATCAGATCACGATTCCCCTCGTCATGGAGGACGATGCGCCCTTTCGGGAGGTCCTCACCTGGGACTTCGAGGACTACGGGCCCACGGGCGGGACGCTGGCGCTCCGCTGGGGGACTCAACGCTTCCCGTTCGAAGTGAAGGTGGAGCCGAGCCAGCGCAGGACGGTGACCCCCGAGGAGGCGGCGCCGGTGGAGGGCACCTTCGAGGCGTGGTTCCTGGGTCCGGAGGGCGAGAGGTCGCCGACCTTCACGATCCGCTTCGCGCGGGGTGAGGACGAGATCCTCCACGCCGACTGGGAGAACGTGCCCGCCATGGGGTCCGGGGGCGAGGACGAGTGGTTCAACAGCCTGGACATGTGGCTCCTCCCGGCGGGATCCGAGGGGTGGTTCGCCCCCGCCGAATCCTACGAGCCCGGCGTGCTGTGGGACGTATGGGCCAACTTCTTCTTCGAGTTCGAGGTCACGGAGGACGGACCCAGTCCCGCCTTCGAGCTCCGGGACGAGTTCGACGACCCATGGGTGCGCGGGCGACGCGTGGGCACGGGAGGAGAGGGTTGATCCGAGCTGCCGAGGCCCTGAGTCGGCTCAAGGAGGGCAACCGCAGGTTCGTCGAGGGGGTCACCGCCCAGGCCGTGTCCCACGTGGACCGCCGGGGCCAGCTCGTTGGTGGCCAGGCCCCCATGGCCGTGATCCTGGGCTGCGCCGACTCCCGGGTCCCGGCCGAGATCGTTTTCGACCAGGGCCTCGGCGACCTCTTTGTCATCCGTGTGGCGGGGAACGTGGTGGCGCCCTCCCTCGTCGGCAGCGTGGAATACGCGACCTCGGTCACCGGAACCCGCCTGGTGGTGGTGATGGGCCATTCGGACTGCGGCGCGATCCAGGCGGCCATCGACGAGCTCCAGCGCCCCAACACCCTCCGCTCCCCGAACCTCCGGGCCATCGTGGACCGGCTCTCGCCGGCGGTCTCGCCGCTCCTGGAGACGGAGCTTCGGGAGGACCGCGCCCGCCTGGTGGCCGCCGCGGTCCGGGCCAACATCCGGGCCTCCGTGGACCACCTCCGGCACGGGTCGGAGATCCTCGAGGGGCTGATCGCCGAAGACGCGCTCGTGGTCGTCGGGGCCGAGTACTCCCTCGAGACGGGGGTGGTGGAGTTCTTCGAGGAGGCCGGGTAGGTCGGGTCGAATCGACGACGGTCACCCCGCTTCGAGGAGGGCCTCGATCCGGGCGGCGGCCCCACTACGCCGCGGACCCCCGCTCCGGATCGGAATCCCCACATGCGGATCGCGGTCCGTCGGGGTACGGCCTCATCCCCTCCGGTAGTGGGTCTGGACCAGCCCCGAAGGAAAGGAACGGGTCTCCACGTGGTTCCACCCCACCCGCGTCCCTCCCGGCCCGAAGAGCGGCAACCCGGCGCCGATCTGAACCGGGATCACCGAGACGATGAGGTCGGTGAGGTGGCCGGACTCGGCCAGGGCCGTGGCCAGGGCGCCACCGCCCACCAGCCATACGTGACGATGACCGGCGGCGCGGAGGTCGTCCACCACCGCGCCGGGATCCCCTTCCACCCGGGTCACCGGGGCGCCTCCCGCGTCCAAGGGGCGGTGAGAGAAGACCCGGCCCGGCAGGTCTCCGTAGATCCACCCGCCGACGCCCTCCAGGAAGTCCCACGTGGCCCGACCGAGGATCAGGGCGTCCACGTCCTTGATGAAGGCGCCGTACCCGTAGTCCTCTCCGGGCCGGTCGACCTGGTCGAGCCAGTCGATCTCGCCGTCGGGACCGGCGATGAAGCCGTCCAGCGAGGCCGCGACGTAGTAGGTGACCCGCATGTCGCCACCCTAGCTGCCGATGGGGGCGCAGGCGGCCGCCACGATGGCCTCGGGGGTGGCGACATCCGCGGCCCGGGGCGCGGTCTGGCCCGAGGCGCCGTGGGCCCCCGTGCCCAGGAGCGTCGCAGTGAGCGGGGCGGTCGTCGTCGCGCGCATCGTCATCCTCCTCCCGTTTTGCCAATCTTCATTCGCCAGGCGACACTCCAAGGGACGCTCCCGGCGCGACCGGGGCAACCTCCCGTACCCTCAGGATCGCCCCCGTGACCCCACCCCCGCCTCCCGCCCGGCGCTTCCGCTCCGGCGCGGCGTCGGCCCTGCTTCTCGTTCTCCTCACCGGGACCGGCGGAGCGGCTAGCGCGCAGGACGGGGGCAGCATCACGGGGCTCGTGTTCCAGGACGTCACCGGCGCCCCCGTGCCGGGCGCCACGGTGGCCCTGGCCGACTCCGCCGGCGTGGACGTGGTGGCCAGCGTGGTCACCGACGCCGGCGGGCGGTTCTCGATCCCGGTCCGGGCGGGGCGCTGGTGGCTCCTGGCGAGCCGTCCCGGCTTTGCCGTGTCCCCGCCCCAGGCCGTACAGTGGGAGGGCGGCCCGGGCACCCTGGACGGGGTCCTCCTCAACCTCCGCCCCCTGGAGACCGAGGGCCTCGCCGTGGAGAGCGAGGCCCGGGACGATCCGGGACCGGCCCGGGTCCTGGGCCGTGTCCTGGACGAGGGGACCGGCGCCGTCGTGGCGGGGGCGACTGTGGAGCTGGTGGGATCGGGGCTCTCCACCCTGAGCGACGAGAACGGGATGTTCGCCTTTCCCGAGGTGCCCCCGGGCCTGGATCTGGTCCGGGTCACCCACATCGCCTACGGGGAGCACACCCGGGAGTTGGTGGTCGAGCCGGGGAACACCTACCGCGTGCAGGGTCGGCTGGCGGTGGAGGCGGTGGAGCTGGAGGGCCTCGAGGTCTCCGTGACGTCCCGCAGCTGGTTCCGGCAGATGGACGCCCTGCGGGTCCGGATGAGCGGCGGTCTCGGTGGCAGCTACGTCCTGGCCGACGAGCTCGAGCGCAGGGGCTATCCACCCCTCGCCGAGACGCTGCGGGAGATCTCGGGTGTCCAGATCCGGCGCAACCGCTTCGAATGGACCATCACCATCCCCCGGTGCGTGAGCACGGCCAACAACCAGCAGCCCGTCATCTACCTGGACGGCATCAAGGTCTTCAGCCCCGGCCGCGACGCCTCCATGGAGATCCTCCAGACCGTGTCCAGCATCGACGTGGAGGCGGTGGAGGTCTACCGGGGCGCTGGCTCTGTGCCGGCGGAGTTCAGCGGTTCCGACGCCGCGTGCGGCGTGGTGGCCATCTGGACGAAGCGGGGCGGCTGATGGCGGCGGCGGGATCCTTCTCCTTCGACCTCGCCGGGACTGCCGGAGCGGCCCGGGCCGGGACCTTCACCACGCCCCACGGGCCGGTGGAGACCCCCGCCTTCATGCCTGTGGGGACCCTGGGCACGGTGAAGGGCCTCACCTCCGCGGAGCTGAGCGACCTGGGGGCCTCGATGATCCTGGCCAACACGTACCACCTCTATCTGCGACCGGGACACGAGCTGGTCGGGGAGCTGGGCGGCCTCCACGACTTCATGCGCTGGCCCGGACCGATCCTCACGGATTCCGGCGGCTTCCAGGTCTTCTCCCTCTCCGGGATCCGGGACGTCCGGGACGAAGGGGTCGAGTTCCGGAGTCACATCGACGGGTCGCGACACCTCTTCACGCCGGAGTCGGTGATGGAGGTCCAGCGTGCCCTGGGCGCAGACGTGATCATGGCCTTCGACGAGTGCCCGCCCGGAGGGGCCTCACGAGCCGAGGCCGAGGAGGCGAACCGGAGGACGCTGCACTGGCTGGAGCGATGCAGGGTCCGCTTCGAGGGCCTGCAAGGGGAGGAGGATCCCGGCGGTGCCGGGCTGCTGCATCAGTCCCTCTTCCCCATCGTCCAGGGAAACGTCTTCGAGGACCTGCGCCGGGATCACGCCCGGCAGATCCGCTCCATGGGCGACTGGGACGGATACGGGATCGGCGGGTTGAGCGTCGGTGAGGCCAAACCGGCCATGTACCGGGCCCTGGAGGTCCTGGACGGGGAGCTGCCGCGGGACCGTCCGCGCTACCTGATGGGCGTGGGTTACCCCGAAGACCTCCTGGAGGCCGTGGCCCGGGGGTGCGACCTCTTCGACTGCGTGGCTCCGACCCGGAACGGGCGGCGGGGGAGCGCCTGGACCTTGGCCGAGGGTCAGGTGAACTTCAAGGCGGCCCGCTACGCACGGGACCGGGCGCCTCTGGACCCGGGGTGCGACTGCCTCGCGTGCACCACGGTGGACCGTGCCTACATCCGGCACCTTGTGGTGTCCGACGAGCGACTGGCGGAGCGCCTGGTCTCCATCCACAATCTCCGTTTCCTTACACGCCTCGCCGCCACCGCCCGGGCCCGGGTGCTGGACGGCACCTTCCCGGAATGGTGCCGGGAGTGGCTGGAACGGTACCGGCAGGCAGGGGTCTGACCCCTGCTCCACCTCGATTCTCGAACCTGTGAGCACGTGAGCGATCTCCTGGCGATGGTCCCCCGGGAAGGGGGCAACGCGATGTTGATCTTCTTCGTTCAGATGGCGGCCTTCATCGCGATCTTCTATTTCCTGCTGATCCGCCCCCAGAAGAAGGAGCAGGAGCGGCACAAGCAGATGCTCGAAGCCATCAAGAAGGGCGACGAGGTCGTCACGTCCGGCGGCATCGTCGGCAAGGTGGTCAAGGCCGACGAGACACGGCTCACCATCCAGAGCGGGGACAGCACGTTCGTGGTGCAGCGGGGCCGGGTAGCCCAGCGCCTCGGGGACGAGCCGACGGAGTAGCGGGCGGCATGGCGATCCGGCAGATCGTGCTGATGGGCGATCCGGTCCTCCGTGAGGAGGCCGAGCCCGTGGAGGCGTTCGACGACGAGCTCGAGGCCCTGGTCGAGGACATGTTCGAGACCATGTACCACGCCGACGGCGTCGGCCTCGCGGCCCCCCAGGTGGGGATCTCCCGGCGGGTCCTGGTGGTGGACGTCCGGGACGAGGACGAGCCGGCCCGGGGCCGCTGGGCCCTGGTGAATCCCGAGGTGGCGTGGGCGTCCAAGGAGGTCGACAAGGGCACGGAGGGCTGTCTCTCCATTCCCGGCCTGGAGGAGCTGGTGAGTCGCCCGGCCTCGGTGGAGATCCGGGGGTTCGACCCGTCGGGGGCCGAGGTGACAGTGCCGGCCGAGGGACTCCTGGCCCGGGCGCTCCAGCACGAGATCGACCACCTTGATGGCATCCTCTTCCTGGACCGGGTCAGCGCCCTGAAGCGGCGCATGCTTCTGAAGAAGTGGAAGAAGCTTCAGGACGAGGCGGAATGAGGGCCCCCAGCTTCCGCCGGGGGACCGGCCCCGTGGCTCGCCGCATGACCGGGACGGGCTCCTAGATGCGGGTGGTCTTCTGGGGTACGCCGGCCTTCGCGGTCCCCACCTTGACGGCGCTGGTGGTGGAGGGCCACGACGTGGTGGGGGTGGTCACCCAACCCGACCGGCCCGCGGGCCGGGGGCGCAAGCCGCGACCTTCGCCCGTGAAGCAGGCGGCCCTGGAAGAGGGGGTGCCGGTCCTCACCCCCGACCGACCGCACGGAGCGGCGTTCGAGGCGGAGCTCCGGGCTCTACGACCCGAGGTCAACGTGGTGGTCGCGTACGGCCACATCCTTCGCCCGGAGGTCCTGGAGATCCCGGAGCGTGGCTCGTGGAACGTCCACGCGTCCCTCCTTCCGGAGCTGCGCGGCGCCGCGCCGATCCACTGGGCCATCGCCCGGGGCCACGAGGTGACGGGGGTGAGCGTGATGCGCATGACCGAGGGGATGGACTCCGGGCCGGTCCTTCTCCAGGCAGAAGTGGCCATCGAGCCTCTGGAGACCTCCACCGAGCTGGCCGGTCGCCTCTCTGGAATCGGCGCCCAGGCGCTGGTCGAGGCCATGGGCTTTCTGGAGTTCGGCGGCGTCGAGGTTCAGGAACAGGACCACGCCCGGGCGACGTACGCGCCCAAGGTCTCCCGGGAGGTGGCCCGGATCGACTGGTCTCGCAGTGCCCGCGAAGTGGTGGATCACGTCCGGGCGATGGATGCCGTGCCAGGCGCGTGGACCGAGTGGGAGGGCGAGCCGCTAAAGCTCTTCCGTCCTTCGCCCGAGCGCCCGGATGACGCGCCCGACGTGGCGCTCCAGGAGGACGGCGGGCCCGGTGTGGTGGTGGGCGCGGCCGCCGGCCCCGGAGGCGTACTCGCGGTGAGGACCGGAGACGGGATTGCCTGGATCCGGGAGGTACAGCCCGCCGGAAAGCGACGGATGGACGTGGGGTCGTGGCTTCAGGGGAGGGGGGCGGCCACCGGCGACCGGTTCGTCTGAGCTTGGCACCGATCCTCCACGTCGTCACCGACGACGCCGTGCTCCTCCGGGCGGATTTCGGCGAGGTGGCCGGTGAGGTCCTGCGGGCCGGGGGCCCGGACCTCGCCCTTCACCTGCGGGGGCCGTCCCTGGACGGGCGCATGATGCTGGACCGGGGTCGGGAGGTTCTTCTCGCCGCCCGCACCGCGGGCGCCTGGGTCGTGGTGAACGACCGGGTCGACGTGGCGGGGTGCCTCACCGCCGACGGCGTCCAGCTGGGCCAGCGAAGCCTCCCCCTGGACGTCGCTCGCCAACTGCTCGGATCCATGCGAGTGGGGGTGTCCGTCCACGATCCCCAGGAGGCCCGGAGGGCTGCCGGCGCCGACTGGCTCGTGGTGGGGACTCTTTTCTCCACGCCCTCCCACCCCGATCGACGGGGGGCCGGCGTCGGCCTCCTCCGGACCGTCGGCGAGGTGGTTGGGGACGTCCCCCTGATCGGGATCGGCGGGATCACCCCCTCACGCGTCGCCGATGTGGCGGCGGCCGGCGGCCGCGGGGTCGCCGTCCTCCGGGGGGTCTGGCACGACCCGTCTCCCGGCGGTGCCGTGGAGCGCTACCTTACGGCGTGGAAGAACGCCGACCACGGCCTCGAGGAGGCTCACGAATGATCCAGGTACGACTCAACGGCAAGGACCGGGAGCTGGACCGCGGACAGACGGTGCGGGAGCTGCTGCTCGCCCTGGACCTCCAGCCCGAGCTGGTGGTGGTGGAGCGGAACCGCGAGATCCTGCCCAAGGACCGATATGGAGAGGTCCCGGTGGAGGATGGAGACACGCTGGAGCTCGTCCACTTCGTGGGCGGAGGATAGGATGGACGCGACGACGACCCTGGACGCTACCGAGAACGCCCCTCTCGAGATCGGGGGCCGGGCCTTCCGGTCCCGCCTGATCGTGGGAACGGGCAAGTACGAGACGAACCGGATCATGGTGGACGCCATCCGGGCCAGCGGTGCCGACATGGTCACCGTGGCCGTCCGGCGGGTCGACCTGGACCGGACCCGGGAGGAGGGCATCCTCTACCACCTGGACCCGGAGGAGTTCTTCCTCCTCCCGAACACGGCGGGGTGCTACACCGCCGAGGACGCCGTCCGGTACGCACGCCTGGGCCGCGCGGCGGGGTTCACCGATTTCCTGAAGCTCGAGGTCATCGGGGACGAGCAAACACTGGTCCCGGACGTCGCCGCCACCCTCGAAGCCGCCCGGGAGCTGGTGGCCGACGGCTTCAAGGTGATGGCCTACACCAACGACGACCTCGTCACCGCCCTCCGCCTCGAAGACGCGGGCTGCGCCGCGGTCATGCCCCTGGCCAGCCCCATCGGATCGGGCCTCGGGGTGGTGAACCCCTACTTCATCCGGGAGATCAAGCGGCGCCTGGACGTGCCGGTGATCGTGGACGCCGGGGTGGGAACGGCCTCCGACGCCTGCGTGACCATGGAGCAGGGCGTGGACGGCGTGTTGATGAACACGGCCATCGCCGCAGCCGACGATCCCGTGGAGATGGCCCGGGCCATGCGCTGGGCGACCGTGGCGGGGCGGTCCGCGTTCCTGGCGGGCCGCATGCCCGCCCGGGAGATCGCGGTCCCGTCGTCGCCCACCCGGGGGATGCTGGACTGACGGTCAGTCCCGGGCGGCGGGCCGCCCACGAGGCGCTGGAGCGGACGGGGCGGGGACAGCGGCTGGACCTGGCCCTGGCCCGGGCCGCCAGCGAGCTGGATCCGCGGGAACGGGCCTTCGCCCAGGAGCTCGCCTACGGTGTGGTGCGGCTCCAGGCGCGCCTCGACGCCCTCCTGTCGCCCCACGTGCACCGGGGGCTGAGCACCCTCCACACACGTCTCCTTCCCGTCCTGCGTTCGGGCCTCTATCAGCAGCTCTACCTCGACGTGCCCGACTACGCCGCCGTGTCCCAGGCGGTGGAGCTGGCCCGGGCGGTGGGGCAGGGACGGGCCTCCGGCCTGGTGAACGCGGTCCTCCGGGCGGCGGGGCGTGCCGGCGAGGACCCTGCGGTCCACCCGGACCCCGCCTCCGACCCCGCCGGGCACCTGGCCAGCTGGGGTTCCCACCCCCGGTGGCTGGTGGAGCGCTGGCTTCAGCGGTGGTCCTGGGACGACGTGCACCGACTGGTGGTTCTGAACAACACGGTGCCCGAGCTGCACCTGGTCCCGATGGACGGGGAGCTGGAGAGGGCGCGGGAGTGCCTGACCAGGGCCGGGGCGGAGGTCCGGGTCCTCGAGGTCCCCGGGTGCCTCCAGGTCTCGGGCCTCCCGCCGGCCCGGATGCTCGAGCTCGTCCCGGGCTTCGTCCAGGACCCCGCCGCGGCGCTGGTCTGCCGTTACGCGGCCCCGGAGCCGGGGGCCCGGGTGGCGGATCTGTGTGCCGCGCCCGGAGGAAAGGCCCTGTCTCTGGCCCGGCACGCCGGGTATCTTCTGGCAGCCGACCCATCCGCCGCCCGGCTCGCGCTGCTTCGCGAGAACGTGCGACGGACGGGGGCCCGCGTCGGTGTGGTGTGTGCCCGGGCCGAGGCTCCGCCGCTCCGGACGGCGGACCTGGTGCTCGTGGACGCGCCCTGCACCGGGACCGGGACGCTGCGCCGGCATCCCGATGCCCGGTGGCGGCTGGGGCCGGACGATCCGGCCCGCCTGGCTGCGGTGCAGCTGCGGATCCTCGAGGGCGCTCGGGTGGTCGTACCACCCGACGGTCACCTGGTCTACAGCACGTGCACGCTGGAGCCGGAAGAGAATCAGCGGGTGGTGGAGACGTTCCTCGGAGAGCATCCGGGGTTCGAGCTCTCGCCCCCGGACGACGAACACTTGGAGATCGAGGAGAACGCGTGTCTGGAGGTGCTTCCACAGCGCACCGGATGGGACGGCGCCTTCGCCGCCCGTCTTCGTCGACGGACGTGAGGGTCGATGCAGCTCGGTGATTCCCTGGCCCGGCGGCGTCGGCGACGGCGGCGGGGGGGTGGTGACGACGGCGACGGGGGGAACGACGACCAGGAGGGCTGGGGCGACGAGTGGTCGAACGGCCCGCGGCGGCGCCGCCGCACCGATCCCGTCCTCCCGATCGCGGGCCTGCTTCCCTTCCTCGGACTCGCGGCCCTGGGCGGCCTCGTCGGCTATTTCCTGGCCACCCTGGTCTTCTTCCCGGCGGCACCGCCGCCCCGGGACGTGGAAGAGGTCCCGGGCCTCATCGGGATGAACTCGGACGAGGCCCGGGAGGCCGTCTCCGCCGCGGGGCTCGCCCTGGGTGACATCCAGTACCTCCGGCACCCCCGGGTCGATTCCGGGGCGGTCATGGGCCAATCGCCCCTCCCGGGCCAGCTGGCCACCCCGGGCGACTCCGTGGGCGTAACCTTGAGCCTCGGGCCCGAGCGGAGATCGATCCCGCCGGTCCGACAGCTCCGGGGAGACCGGGCCGTCGCCCTTCTGGCCGCCACCGGGTTCGGCGTCGAGGTGGACTCCGTGGAGAACGACGCGCCCCGGGGCTCCGTGCTGGAGACCGATCCGGCGGAAGGCACCGAGGTGCCCCTTCCCAGTGACGTCCGGGTTCTCGTGAGCCTCGGTCCTCCTGCGGTCTTCATGCCCGACCTGCTCCAGATGATGGAGGAGGAGGCCCGGGACACGCTGGGTGTCCTGGGACTCGAGGTCGAGGAGGTCGAGGAGGTCTTCCGGTTCGGCCGGGACCAGGGGCGGGTGGTGTCCCAGGATCCCGCCGCCGGCGCCGAGATGGAGCGAGGTGCCTCCGTCCGCCTGGTGGTGGGACGGCGGGGAGGCGAGCGGGACCCGTCGTGAAGCCCCGAACGCCTCGTGTCCTGTTAGATTCCCGCGTGTGGTGTGGCGGACGTCCGGGCAGGAGCCTCGCGACGCCGTCACCCCGAGAACGCCTCACGCCGATCCGGAGATCCCGTTGGCCCGCATGACCCGCTCCGAACGCTCGTCCCGGCTTCCCTACATCTTCGCCCTGCTCTTCGCGGTGGCGATGATCGGGGTGGCGTGGTGGGGCCGGGACGGGTACGAGCCCGTGATCGCCGGTGAAGTCGCGCCGACGTTCGCCGCCTCGAGCTTCGACGGTACCCCCCGGACCCTGGAGGACTACCGGGGCCGGGTCATACTCCTGAACGTCTGGGCCACCTGGTGCCCACCCTGCCGCTGGGAGATGCCTTCCATGCAGCGCCTGGCGGAGCGACTCGAGGGGACGGACTTCGAGATCGTCGCCGTGAGCATCGACGCGGCCCGGGAGGGCGAGGTGGGGTGGGGAGGAAACATCGGGGGGGACGTCGAGGCGTTCGTGGAGGAGTACGGGCTGACCTTCGAGGTCCTCCTGGATCCCTCTGGCGCCATCGCGGACACCTACCAGACCACCGGGCTCCCCGAATCCTTCCTGATCGGCCGGGACGGGGTCATCTACAAGAAGGTCGCCGGCGGCACCATCTGGGACGACGACCGGTACGTGGAGCAGATCCGGCGCCTCCTCGAGTCCTGACCCATGGAGGTCCTCCGCTGGGTCGTGCGATTCGTCACCCACAACGCCTCGCTCAAGCTGCTGGCGTTGCTCGGGGCGATCTTCCTCTGGGCCATCGTCCCGGGGACGCCCGACGGCACGGAGACCCTCTCCAGCATCTCGGTCCGCGTCCAGGTGGGGGATACCGACTGGCTGGTGGCCGGCGAGCCGGAGCCCGGCCAGGTGACCATCCGCGTCTCGGGGCCGACTCGGGAGATCATCCGGCTCGCCCGGGAGGGGACGAGCATCCGGGTGCCCCTGGATGAGGTGACGAGCGCCGACACGGTGATCGGGCTGCGGCGGGACTGGGTGGTCCTGTCCGGGAGCCCGGGGGTCGTGGTCGAGGAGATCGTGCCGACCTCGGTCCGAGTCCGTCTGGAACAGGCGGCCGAAGAGGCGTTCCCCATCCTGGTCCGGACCCGGGGGAACCTCCCGGAGGACCTGGCGCTGGCCTTCCCTCTCGGGACCACGCCAGGCGTCGTACGGGTGAGCGGCCCCGAACGGATCGTCGGGGAGCTCGACGCCATCCCCACCCTCCCGGTGGACCTCTCCTCGGTGTCCGCGTCGGGACGGGTGGAGGTCGCCCTGGACACCACCGGTCTCGGCGACGCCCTCATCACCCCCCAGACCGTGAGCGTGGGGATACGGGTGACGCCCGTGGCGGAGCGGCGCCTGCTGGGACGGGGCGTCGAGGTCGAGGGGTCGCCCGGGTTCGAGCCGATCCTGGAGCCGGCGGAGGTCGACGTGCTCTTGCGCGGGGCGCCGGGCCGGCTCGATGCCGCCGGGTACGAGGCCATCCGCGTGGTGGTGGACGCACGTCTCATGACGGGCATGGGGGCCGGCGAGGCCCGGACGGTCCCCGTGGCGGTGCTGGGGGTGCCCGAGCTGATCCGGGCGGTCCCCCTGACCGACTCCATCCAGGTGGCCCGGCCCCTGGGCGGCCGGAATCCGTTCCGATGACGGCGCCGCTGATCCTGGGCCTCGAGACCAGCTGCGACGAGACGTCCGCGGCGCTGCTCCGGGGAGACGACATCCTCGGGCACGTCATCCTCTCCCAGGACGTGCACGAGGTCTTCGGTGGCGTTGTCCCCGAGCTGGCCGCCCGGGAGCACCTGCGCCGGGTCGACGCCGTGGTCGACCGGGCCCTGGAGGAGGCGGGGATCCCCCTGGGCTCCGTCGACGCCTTCGCCGCCACGGCGGGCCCCGGACTGATCGGCGCCCTCCTGGTGGGACTCGGGTGGGCCCGGGCCGCCTCGTGGGCCCTGGATCGGCCGCTGGTGGCCGTCCACCATATGGAGGCCCACCTCTTCGGCCCGGTGCTCGAGGATCCCGAGGCCCGGCCGCCCTTCGTGGCCCTCCTGGTGTCCGGCGGTCACACCCTCCTCCTGGACGTTCCCGAGTGGGGCCGCTACACCCTCCTGGGCGAGACTCGGGACGACGCCGCCGGTGAGGCCTTCGACAAGGTGGCCAAGCTCCTGGGGCTGCCGTATCCCGGGGGTCCGGAGGTGGCCCGGCTGGCCGAGTCCGGCCGTCCCGACGCCGTGATGCTGCCCCGCCCGATGCTGTCCCGGGGTCAGCGCCCCGGTGACGACGACTACTACGACGTCTCCTTCTCCGGACTGAAGACGGCCGTCCTGACCGTGGTCCGCGAGCTCGACGCCGAGGGCACGCTGGACGCGCGGCGGGCCGACGTCGCCGCCGGCTTCCAGGAGGCGGTCGTAGACGTTCTCGTCGCCAAGACGCTCCGCGCCGTCGAGGCCACGGGGAGGGACCGGGTCGTGCTCGGCGGCGGGGTGTCCGCGAACCGGCGCCTCGTGGACGAGATGACGACCCGCCTCGGCTCCCGGGTCCGGGTCTTCCGGGCCTCCGCGCGGCTGTCCATGGACAACGCGGCCATGGTGGCCCGAGCCGGCGCGTTCCGCCTGGCCCGGGGGGAGGCGGCCGCCCTGGACGTCGATGCGTCGTCGAGCCTTCCCTTTCCGGGGCTGACCCGGATTCGCGCCTGACCGATCCCACGACCTGGAGCGTACGTGTTCCCGATCCTCTTCCACCTGCCCGACTGGTTCCCCTTCCTGGGGGGCGAGCCCGTGACCTCGTTCGGGGTCATGATGTTCGCCGCCTTCGTCACCGCGGGCGTCGTGCTCCGTTCGGAGATGCAACGGAACGGCTACGACGGCGAGCGGGCCTGGGACTTCGTGTTCATGGCGGTGATCGGGGGCATCATCGGGGCCAAGGTCTATTACGTCCTCCTGAACTACGACCGACTTCAGGCCGAAGGGATCTCCTTCCTCTTCCAGCGCGGGGGGATGGTGTGGTACGGCGGGTTCCTCCTGGCCGCGGCCCTGGTCCTGTGGGAGGCCAGGAAGTCCCCGATCCCCATCCGGAAGGCGATGGACTTCTGCGCTCCGGCCCTGGCCCTGGCCTACGCGGTGGGCCGGATCGGATGCTTCCTGGTGGGCGACGACTGGGGACGGCCCACCGACAGCTGGGTGGGGATCGCCTTCCCCGACGGCTTCCCCCCGACCCGGGTGGACGTGATCGAGCAGCAGTTCGGGATCGCGGTGGATCCGGAGTTGGTGGCCAAGTACGGGGACGTGGTCCCGGTCCACCCCACGCAGCTGTACGAGGTGGGGATGTCCACCCTCATCTTCTTCCTCCTCTGGAGCCTGCGGAGGCGCAGCTTCCAGCCGGGATGGCTCTTCGCCCTCTGGTTGGCGCTGGCCGGCGTGGAGCGGTTCATCGTCGAGTTCTTCCGGGCCAAGGACGACCGGTTCTTCGGCATCCTCACCCTGGCCCAGATCATCAGTCTGGGGCTGGTGGTGGTCGGCGCGGTCTGGGCCTTCCGGCTGCGGGGCCCCGACGAGAGCCCCGCCGTCGCAGGCTGACGTCATGATCACCATCCTCCACGCCTCGGACATCCACTTCGGGGAGCCGCACCTCCCTCACGTGGCCCGGGTCTTCCTGGCGTTCGCACGGAGGCTGCGACCGGACGTGGTGGTGATCTCCGGGGACCTCACCCAGCGGGCCAGGGTGGGCGAGTACGAGGAGGCGGCGGCCTTTCTGGAGCAGTTCGGCGACGTGCCCGTGGTGGTCACCCCCGGCAACCACGACATCCCCGTCTATCGGGTCTGGGAGCGCCTGGTCGCTCCCTTCCGCAACTATCGGGATCACATCTCCACCGAGCTCGACACCGTCACCCGCATCCCCGGCATGACGGTGGTGGCCCTCAACTCGGCGTCGCCCTACACGGCCATCGTCAACGGTCGCATCGACGCGGCTCAGCTGGAGTTCGCCCGTCGCGCCTTCGGCGAGTCCCCGCCCGACGACGCCCGGGTCCTCGTGGCGCACCACCACCTGGCTCCCGCCCCGGACTACGAGGGCGACAAGCCGCTGCCCAGCGCCCGGCGGATCCTGGACGCGCTGGCCGGGATGGGCGTCGAGCTGGTCCTGGGCGGACACCTGCACCGGGCCTACATCGTCAACTCCCTCGACGTCTACCCGGGGGAGAACCGGGACAAGAACGTGGTGATCGTGCATTCCGGCACCACCGCATCGGCCCGGGGACGGGCCCGGGAGCGCCTCAAGAACTCCCTCAACGTCCTCCGTGTAACAGAGCGGTACCTGGACATCAGCCACCATCTGCACGACGACGAGGTGAACGCCTTCCTGCCCCTCAGCCGCCACCTCTTTCCGAGGCAGCCCAGCGTCTCGCTTCCGGACTCCGTGGCCGCGCCGTTCCTTCCGGACGAGGCCCGCCCGTGAGCGGAGGGACGGATCGGGAGCGGGATCGGTACACGTGGATCCGACGACCTCCGGAGGCATCCGAGCGGCGCCGCGCCGGGGCACTGTCCCTCACTGCCGCCCTCGCCGTCGGGGGGGTGGTGTTCTACGTGGCCCGTGCGCTCCTGGCCCGGGACCGGATCGCGTTGCGGCCGGAGGACGAGGGGCCGGGGGAATGAGGGCGGTCGGCTTCCGGCTCTCCCCGCTCCTGGTGGCCGGCGGCCTGATGGTCTTAGGGACCGGGGGGGCGCTGGCCGCCCAGACGTCGCGTCCCGAGGTCCGGGAGATCCGGTTCGAGGGCAACGAGAGGTTCAGCGACGACGTCCTGGCCAGCGCGATCGTCAACCGCCGGACCTCGTGTCGCAACTGGATCCTGGTCCCGCTGTGCGCCTTCGGGGCGGAGTTCGCCACCGATCGTCGGTACCTGGACCCCGACGAGCTGCCCCGGGACATCCTCCGCCTGGAGGTCTACCACTGGGTCCGGGGGTACCGGGACGCCCGGGTGGAGATGAGCCGGAGCGACGGGCCCGACGGTGCGAGGCTCACCTTCACCGTGACCGAGGGCGAGCCCGTCCTGGTGGAGCGCCTGGAGATCACCGGGGCCGAGGAGGTGGACGCCCCGGGGCTCCTGGACGACCTCCCCCTCTCCGTGGGCCAGCCCATGAGCTCGCTCCGGATCCAGGCGGTCCAGGACACCCTGGTGTCCCGCCTCCGGGAGGTCGGCTACGCCCACGCTGAGGTCTTCTCGGGGTTCAACATCCCCGCCGACTCCCACTCGGCAACGGTGGACTTCATCGTGGACCCGGGTCCTCGGACACGCTTCGGCGAGGTCACCGTGGAGTGGACCACCGAGAGCCAGACGAACCTCGACGAGACCTCCGTTCGGCGGATGGTCCCGTTCTCCGAGGGCAACACGTACCGCTTCAGCCAACTCGTGGAGGGGCAGCGGAACCTCTACTCGCTGGAGCTGATCCAGGCCGCCCGGGTCACCGAGGAACGGGACACGCTGGCCCGGGACACGATCATCCCCGTGAACGTCCGCATCACGGAGGGCGACGTGCACCGGGTTCGGACCGGGGCGGGTTGGAGCACCGCGGACTGCTTCAGTGGCGAGGCCCGTTGGGCCAGCCGGAACTTCCTCGGCGGGGCCCGGCGGCTGACGGTCCGCACCCGGATCACGAACATCCTCGCGCCCCACCTCAACGACTTCATCTGCAGCCAGGTGGGGACCGGTGAGTTCACCCGGCTGAACGGCCAGGCCTCGGTGGAGCTGATCCAGCCCTGGGTGTTCTCGCCGCGGAACTCCGTGACCACCAACGCCTTCATCGAGCGTCAGAGCGTCCGGGAGGCCTACATCCGCGAGGCGGTGGGGTTCACCTTCGCCCTGTCCCGGGACCTGGGGCGCCAGGCGACGGCCACCCTGTCCTACCAGCCCGCCCTGACACGGCTCTCGGCGGGCGAGGTGTTCTTCTGCATCTCGTTCCTGCTCTGCACCGCCGAAGACATCCAGGCCTTCTCGGAGGCGAACTGGTTGTCCCCCCTGGGCGTCAACCTCGGCGTCAACCGCTCGAACCGCCTCCTGAACCCTACGGCCGGATACTCCATGGCGATGGACCTGGAGTACGCCGCGGGGTGGACCGGCTCGGACTTCGCGTACCGCCGGGCCCTGGGCGAGGCGGCCGGCTACCTGGGGTTGGGGGAACGGACGGTCCTGGCGGCCCGGGTCCGGGCCGGCGTGGTGCGACCCGGCGCGTACGCGGGGGCCCCCTCCCCCTCGGGGACCGTGCCGGACGACCTGGTGCACCCCCAGAAGCGGTTCTACGCCGGAGGTGCGGCCTCCGTGCGTGGCTTCCCCGAGTACGGGCTCGGTCCCCGGGTCCTGAACGCGTCGGCCCAGGACCTGTTGTCCGTGCCGGGGGGCGAGATGTCGCCGGTGTGCCAGCCGGAGCAGATGCTGGACGCGAGCTGCGACGCATCGACGCTCCCCTCGGACGACTTCGTGGTCCGGGCCACGGGCGGCACGCGCCTCCTGGAGGGAAATCTGGAGCTTCGTTTCCCTCTGCGGGGCGCGCAGTTCCAGGGGGCCACCTTCGTGGACGTGGGCCAGGTCTGGGACCAGGGTGTCAAGCTGGACCTGGGCCAGTTGGAGGTCACCCCCGGCTTCGGGGTCCGCTATTTCAGCCCCATCGGTCCCATCCGCGTCGACGTCGGCTACCGCTTCCGGGGGGTCGAATTCCTGCCGGTCCTGACGAACGCCCTCGATCCGTGTGAGGTGGTCGCCGGGAACGCGAACGGCTGCCTGACACCACGGACGGCGGACGGAAGCGAGGCGCCGATCCCCTGGATCGCGTCCGAGGATCTCCTGCCTCTGGGGCCCCTGGTGTCCTACGGCGCGGCGGAGCACGGTTGGTCGAGGTTCCAGCTGCACTTCTCCATCGGCCAGGCGTTCTGATGACCTTCGGTCGCCGCCTCCTCCGGGCTGCGGGCCACCTGGCCAAGGCGTCCTTCCGGACCCTGGCGGTGGCGGCCTTCCTCGTCGTCGGGGGCGTCTTCGTACTCCTCCGGACCGGCCTGGGCCACCAGGTGATCCTGGACTGGACGCTGGACCAGGTCCGGAACCGGGTCGCGGGGAGCGTGGACGTGGCCACGATCCGGTCCGGCAACATCCTGTCCGGCGGCCGGCTCGTGGGAGTGGAGCTGCGCACCCCCCGAGGCGATCTGTTCGCCCGGGCCGACTCCCTGGAGCTCCGCTACGACCTCCGGGGGATCCTCTCCGGCGACCTGGCGCTCACCGACCTCCGGGTCTGGGGGTTGGAGATGGATCTCGACTGGACTCCGGAGCAGGCGGGGAGCACCCTGTCCCGCTGGATCCGGGGCACGACCGCCGCTCCTGCCGAGGCGGAGGACGATGGCGGCTCGAGCGACGGCTTCCGGCTCACCCTGTCCGACATCGTGCTGTACGATGCGGCCTTCCGGCTCCGGCGGCCCACCGGCCTGGATCCGGACGGCGCCGTCCGGGTCCTGGAGCAGGACGGGGGCACCCTCGCCCTCGACGTGGACATCGACGAGGCCCGTGTGCCGGTCCTGGCCATCGCCCCGGACGCCGACGGCGGCACCCGGGTCGACGTCCAGCGCATGAACGGCGAGGTCCGGATCCTCCAACGGCCCCTGGAGGTCCGGAACCTGGCCGCCGAGGTGCGGATCGTCGCGGGCGAGGTGGTGACCGAGCTGGAGGAGATCGACCTCCCCCAGGCCACGGCGAGCGGGACGGTCACCGTCTTCCTGGACGATCCGCAGCGCCGGCTCGTCGAGCTCGACCTCGACGCCCGGGAGATCCAGGGGTCCACCCTGACGTGGCTGGTGCCGTGGCTCCCCCCGATCGCCGGGAACGCCCGGGTGGCCGGCACCGTCCGGAACGGCACCTCGGCCTTCCGGTTCCGCGACCTGGACGCGACGTGGGCAGGAGGCCGGGTCCGGGGCGGCGGGGGCCTCCGCATCGCCGGCGGCTTCACCGTGGATGCCATGGACTTCCAGTTCGAGGCGCTGCCCTTGGCCGCCGTCGAGCCCTACGTGGCGGCCGTGGCGGGGAAGGAGGGGAGCCTGTCCGGCTCCGCCCGCCTGGACGGCCCCGTGGACCGGCTCGGCGTCCTGGGCCGGGTCACGCTCCGGACCGGGGGGCCGACCCTGACCACCGGTGAGGTCTCGGCGGTTGTGGTGCCGGGGCCCGAGGGACCCGGCATCGAGGATGGGCAGATCCTCCTGGCGCCGTTGGACTACGGCACAGTGGCGGTCTGGGTCCCGGGGCTTCCTGTCCAGGGTGTGGGCCGGGGGGTGATCCAGGCGTCCGGAAACCTGTCCGAAGGACTGCGGTTCGACGCGGACCTCACCCATCGGGCCCGCGGCGGAGAGACGTCCCGGGTGTTGGCCCGGGGCGGGCTGCGGCAGCTCGACGGAGGCTGGTCCGTCGACGTCCAGGGGGACGCCGCTCCCTTCCAGATCGTCGCCCTCGAGGACCGCTACGGCCCGTTGCCGCTCCGAGGAGCTCCGTCCGGCAGCTTCCGGGCGAACGGCACGCTCGACAGCCTTGCGCTCCGGGTCACCGTCGAAGGGGTCGAGGGCCAGTTGGTGGTCCAGGGGATCCTGGACCCACAGGACCTCACCGCACCGGTGTCCTTCGAGGGGGAGGCCACCGAGTTCGACCTCGGCCGATACGTGGCCTCCCTGGAGGATCGCACCCGGGTGACGGCGGAGTTCGAGGGCGACGTGGCCGGTCGCGGCGAGGCCCTGGCCGGGACCGCGTCCCTCCGCCTCGTGGACTCCCGGGTCCGGGGCGTGCCGGTGGACTCCGTGTGGATCCTGGCCACCGTGGCCCGGGGTGACCTCACCCTCGACACCCTCCGGGCCTCTGCGGGAGGCTTCGAGGTGGACGGCGGGGGCCGCATCCCCCTGTCCGCGTTCGGGCCCGCCGGGCGGGCCACGGGGCGATCCGGAACGCTCGCGCTGACCTTCGGCAGCGACTCCCTCATGGGCCTCCGGCCCGCCTTCCTCGGCGACGTGGTCCACGCCCGCGACACGCTGAACGACCTGGACCGGGAGGTGCTGCTCCTGGCAGGGATCGACCCGGACACCCTGCCGGACCTGGCGGACGTGACCCTGACGGGCCGGGTGTCGGGACAGGTCTCGGTGGAGGGCGCCCTGGACCGCTTCGAAGGGACGGGCCAGATGACGCTGACGGGCCTGCGCTACGGCGACATGCGGGTGGCCGGCGCGACCCTGGACGTCCAAGGTCGGGGGCTCCCCGGCGATTCGTCGGTCCTGGACGTGGACCTCCGCACGGACTCCATCCACGCTCTGGACCGGGACCTGGCGGAGAGCCGGGTCATCGGGACCCTGACGCCCGTCGAGGCCCGCCTGGACTTCGACGTCCTTCGTCGTCTGGGGGAGCGCTACGAGGTGTCCGGGGCCCTGCGGCCCGACAGCGGAACGTGGCACGCGGACCTCGATCGCGCGGTCCTGACCTTCGATTCCCTCGTCTATCGCCTCACCGCCCCGACGCGGCTGGCCTGGAGCGACTCGGTCCTTTCGGTAGACTCCCTCGAGGTCGTCCGTACCGGGCCCGACCCCATGCGCATCCAGGCGAACGGGATGCTGCCCCGTCGGGGCCCGGCGGCCTTCCGGCTGGACGTGGAAGGTCTGCACCTGGAGCGACTGGTCAGCGTGCTGCAGCTGCAGGACGTGGACCTCGAGGGGCACGTGGACCTGGACCTGGACGTGTCGGGCACGGCGGAGGCACCACGCATCACCGCCTCCCTCGAGGCGGCGGAGCTGGTGGTGGGGGAGGTCCGTGCGGACGCCACCCGGGTCGACGTGGACTATCGCGACGAGGTGGCCCGCCTGGACTTCCGGGCCGTCCGGGGCGACGCGGTGATCCTGGAGGGCGACGGCGCCATCCCGGTGGACCTGCCCCTGTGGGGCGGAACCCTCCGGACCCTCGATCGGCCCATGGAGCTGCACGCCCGCCTGCAGGAGATGCCTGTGGCCCCGCTCCTGGCGATCATCGAGGACCTGGAGGAGGTGCAGGGCACCCTGAGCGGGGAGTTCGAGGTGGGGGGGACCCTCGACGAGCCGGAGCCCACGGGGATCGTCCGGCTGGCCGGGGGCGGCTGGACCATCGGGGCGCTCGGCGTTCGCCAGGACTCGGTCGCCGGCACCTTCTCCCTGACCCCCGACGGCAGCGTGGCGGTGAACGCCCGGGCCCGGGCCGGGGGGCGGGTCGACGTCAGCGGTACCGTCGTGTTGAGCCCGCTGCTCAATCCCGGGCTGGATCTGAACCTCCGCTTCCAGCAGTTCCTGGCCGTGGACCGTCGGGACGTGGCGGGGACCATCAGCGGCGAGGTGCAGATCACGGGGGAGTACACACGTCCACGGGTCGACGGGCAGCTCCAGGTGGACCGGGGCACCCTGTACCTGGAGGAGTTCCAGCGAGCCGTGGGCGTGGTGGACCTCTCGGACCCGCTCCTCCTGGGGCTGGTGGAGGGGGACGCCTTCACCATTCCGGTCAACCGGCCCCTCCTGGCCGGCACCCGGAACCCGTTCCTGGACAGCCTCCGGGTAGACGTCGCCCTGGACGTGCCCCGGGAGACCTGGCTCCGGAGCAGCGACACGAACGTCGAGATCGGCGGTTCGCTGGAGATGGTCTACGACCGGCCCCGTCGGGACTTCGTGCTCATCGGGGAGCTTCTGGCCCGCCGCGGACAGTACAACGTGCTCGGCCGCACCTTCGAGGTGCAGGGCGGGTCGGTGGAGTTCATCGGCATCCCGGGGATCAACCCGCTCCTGGACATCCAGGCCTCCAGCCAGGTCCGGCGCCGGACGGGGGAGCCGCTGGTGATCGACGCGACCGTCTCTGGGACGCTCGAGGACCCCACGGTGGATCTCTCCACTCAGGAGCAGGGTGTCGCGGCGTCGGACCTCGTCAGCTACCTGATCTTCGGCCGACCAAGTACCGAGCTCACCGCGACCGGCGGCAGCGCCGGCGGGAACCAGTTCCTGGAGCAAGGCGTCGGAGCCGGCGTTTCGGTCGGGATCGGGACGCTCGCCTCCCAGCTCGGAGCGCTGGCGGCCCAGGAGATCTCCATCATCGACTACCTGGCGGTGAGCCAGGTGGGGGACCTGGGGATCACGGGCTCTGGGTCGGTGGCCAACACCCAGGTGGAGGTGGGCTGGTACCTGGGCGGGGGAGACGTCTTCGGGGCGGTCATCCTCCGGCCCCTCTATTCGGTGGGCGGCGTCCGGACCCAGCCCATCGGGGGCGCCCGCCTCGAGTGGCAGCCCGGCACCCAGTATCGCCTCGAGGCCTTCCTGGAGGACCGCCTCCTGCGGCAGTTCGGGTTCCTCCTGACCGAGCAGGGGCTCGAGTCCGAGCTCAGCTTCGGCTTCAACCTGTTCCGGGAGTGGGGCTATTAGGGGACGGCCCACTGCCTACCGAGGCGGAGGAGGATGGAACCCCCCGGGGTAGAATCCGCATCTGACCCGCAATCCGGTGGGCCGGGAGCCCGCCCCTCCCCGACGCCGGTGTCTTCGTCGAAGAGGTGACCATGCAGATCGCCAAGGTGATCGGACTCATGACCGGGCTCACGCTGTTGATGGTGCTGGCCGGTGGATACCTCGGTGGGACCAACGGAGCGATCATCGCCTTCGTCTTCTCCATCGCCATGAACTTCGGCAGCTACTGGTTCAGTGACCGCATGGTCCTGAGGATGTACCGGGCCCGGGAGATCGGCCCGAGAGACGCACCCGAACTCTACGAGATGGTGGAGCGCCTCGCGCGACGAGCGGGGCTGCCCACGCCCACCGTGGCCATCTCCCCGCAGCCCCAGCCGAACGCCTTCGCCACGGGCCGGAACCCGGAGCACGGGGTGGTCTGCTTCACCGAGGGCATCCTCCGGGCCCTCCCGATGGAGGAGCTGGAAGGCGTGACCGCCCACGAGTTGGGACACATCAAGCACAGGCACATGCTGGTCGGGAGCATCGCGGCCACCATGGCGGGGGCCATCACCCTCCTCGCCAGCATCGCACGGTGGGGACTGATCTTCGGCGGCGGCAACCGGGACGGGGACAACCCGCTGGCTTCCCTTCTCATGCTCTTCCTGGCCCCTGTGGCGGCCTTCGTCATCCAGACGGCGATCTCGCGTCAGAACGAGTTCCAGGCGGACGCCACCGCGGCCGAGATCGCCGGGACCCCCCGAGGTCTGGCGGCCGCCCTGGGCCGCCTCGACGCCATGAGCCGCCAGATCCCGATGCGGATCGATCCTGGCGCGGCCCAGCTGGCCATCGTCAATCCTCTCGCCGGGCGTCCGGGAGGGTTCCGGAGGCTCTTCAGCACCCATCCTCCCACGGAGGAGCGCATCGCCCGGCTCCTGGGGCGGGGCTGAACGGATCTCGCCCGAGGCCCGGAACGGGACCCGGGGCGCGGCCTCGATCGTCCGGTCAGCCGGGGCGCACGATCAACATCGGGATCGTGCCGTGCCGGAGCACCTCCTCGGCCACGCTGCCGAAGAGGACGCGCCGCAGCCCGGTGTAGCCATGCGTCGCCATCGCCACGAGGTCGGCCCGGGATTCCTCCGCGACCTCACGGATGGCCTCCGCCGGGTTCGGTTGCGCCAGGACCACCGTGTCCGCCCGCAGGCCACGCCCCCGGACCCGCGCGGCGACGCCGTCCATGTATTCCTCTCCCCGGTCCAGGGCATTCGCCCACTGTTCGGGCAGCGCCGGAACCATCCCCCCGGGCGCGGGGTGCCGGTGGGTCAGGACGTGGAGGAGGGTGATCCGGGCGTCGCAGCACATCGCCAGTTCGGTGACCGCGGGCAGCACGCCCTCGGCCAGCTCCGAGCCGTCCAGCGGGACGAGGATGTTCGAGATCTGCAGGGGTGGCCCGACGTCACCGGTCTCGTCCGCGTGGACGGTGAGGACCGGGACGTTGCCCGCCCTGATCAGGGCTTCGGCGACGCTGCCCATCCAGGCCCGGCGCGCTCCGGCTCGGGAGTGGGTCGCCAGGACCACGGCGTCGGCGCCGACCTCCCGGCAGTAGCGGTTGAGCGTGGCCGGCACCTCGCCCTCCAGGAGGGCGGTGTCCACCGGGGCGGCGGCCTCCCGGCCGACTCGTTCGGCCATGGCCGCCAGGTAGTGGCGTTCCACCCGCCGGTCCTGGGTCTCGTAGTCGTCCAGGTCCAGGCCCTCGAAGTGGAACTGGGTGTTGGAGAGCAGGGCCACAGGCGGGTGGGGCACGTGGACGTGGGCGAGGTGGAGTGCGGCCCCCGTGGCTCGGGCGACGCCTTCGGCGAGCGGGAGCGCGTATTCACTGAAGCGCGTGCCGTCCAGGGGGACGAGGAGCGAGCGGAGCATGGTGCCTCCCGTCTGTTTTCCCGGTGTGGGGGGGTCTTGCTTCCCACGCTCAAGCTAGGGCCGGCGGCGGTGCCCCGGCGTGGGGAGCGTGCCCCGGCACTCCGTCGTGCAAATCCAGGGTGGGGCGGTCGGGGAGTTGAGAGGACGGCGGAATCTGGAGACACTGAGAGTCTATGGCACGCGAATCACTGGTCGTCCGGGGCGCCCGGGAGCACAATCTCCGCAACGTGGACGTGGAGCTGCCCCGTGGGGCCCTGGTCGTCATCACCGGTCTCTCCGGATCGGGCAAGAGCTCTCTGGCCTTCGACACGATCTACGCCGAAGGCCAGCGTCGGTACGTGGAGTCCCTCTCCGCCTACGCCCGCCAGTTCCTGGGTCTCATGGAGAAGCCCGACGTCGACGGCATCGAAGGGCTGTCCCCGGCGATCTCCATCGAGCAGAAGACGGTGTCGCGGAACCCCCGCTCCACGGTGGGAACCGTCACCGAGATCTACGACTACCTTCGGCTCCTGTGGGCCCGGGTGGGGATCCCCCACTGCCCGAACTGCGGCGTGCCGGTGCTCCGGCAGTCCGCGTCCCAGGTGGTGGACGCGGTGCTGGGTCTCGGTGAGGGGGTGAAGATCGAGATCCTGGCCCCGCTGGTCCGGGGGCGGAAGGGGGAGTTCCGGGCGCTCCTGGAGCAGGCTCGCAAGGACGGCTTCGTCCGTGCGCGGATCGACGGCGAGACCTACGATCTGGCCGACCCGCCGACGCTGAACCGGTACGAGAACCACGACGTGGCCATCGTCGTGGACCGTCTCGTGGTCCGGAGCGCGGACCGGGATCGCCTGGCGGACTCCATCGAGACGGCCCTGAAGGCGGCCCAAGGGATGCTGGAGGTCCTGGAGCATCCTCCGGGGCGGAACGCCGATCCGGTGCCACACCTCTTCAGCGAGCACTACGCCTGCGCATCGTGCGGCACCTCCCTTCCGGAGCTCGAACCGCGGCAGTTCTCGTTCAACTCCCCCTACGGCGCCTGCGAGACCTGCGGGGGGCTGGGCACCCGGAAGGAGGTCAACGCCCAGCTCCTGGTGGGGGACGGGTCCGAGTCGATCCTGGAGGGCGTGGTTCTGCCCTGGGGGGAGCCCGGGGGGCACCTGCTGCGCTCGGTGATCCCCGGCCTGGCGGGGGCCTACGAGTTCGACCCGGGAACGGCCTGGGCCGACCTGCCCGACGACGTGCAGGACGCGATCCTCAACGGCTCGGGGAAGATGAAGATCCGGTTCCCCTACAAGGGTGGGTCGGGGAAGTTCGAGGGGCACTACGAAGACACCTGGGAGGGGGTGGTCGCCAACGTCCAGCGTCGCTACGCCGAGACCCAGTCCGAGGCCGTGCGGAAGCAGCTCGAGGAGTACATGTCCACCCTGGACTGCCACGACTGCGAAGGCACGCGCCTCCGGCCCGAGTCCCGGGGCGTCACGGTGGGCGCCCGTTCCATCGGCGAGGTCGTGGATCTCCCGGTGGACGATGCGCTGCGCTTCTTCGACGCGCTGGAGCCCGGAAGCGTCGGGCTGCCCGAGGAGATCGCCGGGCCGATCCTCAAGGAGGTCCGGGAGCGACTCCGCTTCCTGGCCAACGTGGGGCTCAGCTACCTGTCCCTGGGGCGCTCCGCCGGAAGCCTCTCCGGAGGGGAGGGCCAGCGCATCCGGCTGGCCACCCAGATCGGCAGCCAACTGGTGGGCGTCCTGTACATCCTCGACGAGCCCTCGATCGGCCTCCACCAGCGGGACAACGAGCGCCTGCTCGACACGCTCCGGACCCTCCGGGACCTGGGGAACACCGTCCTGGTTGTGGAGCACGACGAGGACACCATCCGGGCCGCCGACTGGATCGTGGACCTGGGCCCCGGCGCCGGCCGGCACGGAGGCGAGGTGGTGGCCCAGGGGGACCTGGCCGAGGTCCTGGCCAGCGACCGATCCCTCACGGCTGCGTATCTGCGCGGGGATCGCCGTATCGCGGTCCCCGGGGAGCGCCGGCCCGCGGACCTGGAGCGGGTGCTCCGGGTCCGGGGCGCCCGGGGCAACAACCTGGACCACCTGGACGTGGCGTTCCCCCTCGGCACCTTCGTCTGCGTCACCGGCGTGAGCGGATCGGGCAAGTCCACCCTCGTGAACGAGACGCTCTACCGGGCCCTGGCCCGGCACTTCTACCGGAGCAAGGACGCGCCGGCCACCCACGGCGGCATCGAGGGCATCGATCTCATCGACAAGGTCATCGACGTCGACCAGTCGCCCATCGGACGGACCCCGCGCTCGAATCCCGCCACCTACACGGGCCTGTTCACCCCGATCCGGCAGCTCTTCGCGGAGCTCCCGGAGTCGCAGATGCGGGGCTACCAGCCTGGGCGCTTCTCCTTCAACGTGAAGGGTGGGCGGTGCGAGGCGTGCTCGGGTGACGGACTGGTGAAGATCGAGATGCACTTCCTGCCCGACGTGTACGTTCCCTGCGACGTATGCAAGGGGAAGCGCTACAACCGGGAGACGCTCGACGTCTACTACAAGGGGAAGAACATCGCCGACGTGCTGGACATGACGGTGGACGAGGCCCTGGAGTTCTTCGACGCCGTCCCGAGGATCAAGGACAAGCTCCAGACCCTGAGCGACGTCGGCCTGGGCTACATCCACCTGGGTCAGTCCGCCACGACCCTCTCCGGCGGCGAGGCCCAGCGGGTGAAGCTGGCGACCGAGCTCTCGAAACGTTCCACCGGGAGTACGCTGTACATCCTGGACGAGCCCACCACCGGGCTCCACTTCGAGGACGTGCGGGTGCTTCTGGGCGTCCTCCACGAACTGGTGGAGCGCGGGAACACCGTGGTCGTCATCGAGCACAACCTGGAGGTGGTGAAGACCGCCGACTGGATCATCGACCTGGGCCCTGAAGGTGGCGTGGGCGGCGGTCGTATCATCGCCGAAGGCCCCCCGGAGAGCGTCGCCGAGATCGACGAGTCCTTCACCGGGCGATATCTGCGCCCGTTGTTGGTGCGGTGACGCAGCTGGTTAGCGGGGGATCGGAGTGCGGGTTAGTTTCGTGCGCCCGCGCTCCGGATCGGGAAACCCGGCCCCGCCGGGGACCGTAGGAGCGCTGGAATCGGTACGCCAACCACATCGCCGTCCAACGGCGGCGACCCCATCACGGAGACGACGATGGTCACGCGTGAGGACCTGGAAAGCTTCCTCATCCGGATGGATGCGGAATTCGAAGAACTGGACGAAGGGATGTACCTCGCCAGGACCAAGGCCGAGGGTGCACCCATCGTGCTCCATTTCTCGCCCCCGCTGCTGCTCCTCCGGCTGAAGGTGATGGACCTTCCGGAGGACCAGGGGAGTCTCGAGCTGTACCGGACGCTCCTGGAGCTGAATGCCAACGATGTGGTGCACGGGGCGTACGGACTCGAGGACGGGGAGTTGATCCTCAGCGACACTCTTGAGCTCGCAACCCTGGATTTCGAAGAGATCCAGGCATCGATCGAAAGCATTCAGCTCGCGGCGTCCGGACACATGAGCCGGATCCGCGACATGGCCGGCGACACGTCGGGGGGCTGATCCATGGGCATTTTCACCAAGCTGTCCACGCTGATCAAATCCAACATCAACGATCTCATCAACCGGGCCGAGAACCCGGAGAAGATGTTGAACCAGATCATTCTGGACATGCGGGACCAGTTGGCGAAGGCGAAGCGCGAGGTGGCGGCCGCCATCGCCGACGAGCGGAAGCTCCGCTCGCAGCTGGACGACGAGATCAAGCAGGCGAAGGACTGGGAGCAGCGGGCCATGCTCGCCGTGAAGGAAGGGCGGGACGACCTGGCCCGGCAGGCCCTGGTCCGGCACGAGGAGCACGCCCAGCGGGCCAAGGCCCTGGACCAGACCTGGCGCGCCCAGGCCCAGGAGACCGAGAAGCTCAAGGCCTCGCTCCGGCAGCTGAACGAGAAGATCGACGAGGCGAAGCGGAAGCGGAACCTGCTCATCGCCAAGCAGAAGCGTGCCCAGGCCCAGAAGCGGATCCACGAGACCATGTCGGGTCTCTCGGACACATCCGCCTTCGAGGCCTTCAACCGCATGGCCGAGAAGATCGAGGAGTCGGAGCGGCAGAGCATCGCCGCCGCCGAGGTCGACGAGGCACTGACCGGCGACACCCTCGAGACCGAGTTCACGCGTCTCGAGGCCGGCGGGGCCGACGCCGGGGTCGACGATCGGCTCCTGGCCCTCAAGCAGCAGATGGGGCTCCTCCCCGGGGGCTCGGACGAGCCCAAGCAGCTCGAGCCCGGGGACGGGGGCGACGCAGGGTCGTCCGCCGACGCGAAGTCCTCGACCGATCGTCACGGAGTGGTGGAGGAGGCGGAGGTGTCGGACGGAGACGAGGGCGACGAGGTCATCGCCGAGGCCGAGCTCCTTGAGCGGTTCAAGGAGATGGAGAAGAACGCCGAGGCATGAGCACCGTCTACCTCAACGGGACCTGGGTCCCGGCCGAGGAGGCGAAGATCCCGGTGAACGACCGGGGCTTCCTGTTCTCCGACGGCATCTACGAGGTGACCCCGGCCTACCGGGGTCACCTCTTCCGCATGGAGGCGCACCGCGCCCGGCTTCTCCGGGGCCTCTGCGAGCTGCGGCTGGAGGGGGAGACCGGCGACCTGGAAGGGATCCACCGGCAGATCCTGGCCCGGAACGGACTGACGGAGGTCCCCATCTCGATCGTGTACCTCCAGATCACCCGGGGGGTGGCGCCCCGGACCCATGCCTTCCCGCCGGAGCGGGTCCCCCTCACGGTCTACGCCTTCGCCAAGGAGTACGTGCGGCCCGCCGCCGAGCGGTGGGAGCAGGGATTCCGGGCGGTCACGGTGCCGGATCGCCGGTGGGCCCGGGTGGACATCAAGACCGTGAGCCTGCTGGGCAACGTCCTGGCGCAGCAGGCCGCCGTCGACGCCGGGGTGGACGACGCCATCCTCGTCCGGGACGGAGTGGCGCTGGAGGGGGCGCACTCCAACCTGTTCGCGGTGTTCGACGGCGTCCTGGTGACCCACCCCACTTCGAACGTGATCCTCCCGGGCGTGACCCGGGACGTGGTGCTGGAGCTGGCCCGGGAGGCCGGCATCCCCGTCCGCGAGGAGCCCGTCCAGGTGGAGGAGCTGCGTCGGGCCGACGAGACCTTCTTCACGGGGACCACCACCGAGGTGAAGCCCTGCGTGGAGATCTACGGCCGGCCCGTCGGGATCGGCCGGCCGGGGCCCGTGACCAGACGGTTGTCCGAGGCGTTCGTGGCACGGGTGGAGGCCCATGCGGCGGCCCGCCCCCAGACGGGCTGACGCCATCCGCACTCCGGGGGCAGGCGCGGCGGCCCTCCTCCTCCTGACGGTGTTGGCCGGCGCCTGCCGCGGCGTCGGCGAGGCGACCGTCCCGGGACCCGTCTCCCTGACGCCTGCCACGACCGGATCCCAGGTCGGCCGGTTGACCGCCGAGGCCGGTGCCGTGGAGATCCATTACCTCGGCGTGGGCGGGTGGGTGGTCCGGACGCCGAGGTCCGTGCTCCTGACCGGGACCCTCCTGACCCGCCCGAGTCTCCTGGAGGTGGGATTCGGAGCCCGGCTGGCGCCCGACGGTGAGGCGATCGAGCGGGGCCTCCGGGTCCTGGGAGCTCCTCCTCTGGACGACGCGGTGGCGATTCTCCTGGGCCACGGGCACTACGACCACGCCCTGGACGTCCCGTGGCTCCTGGCCGGCCCGGCGCCCCGGGCGCGTGTCCTCACCAACCGGACGGCGCAGCTTCAGCTGACGCCGTTCGCCCGGGTCCTGGGCTTTGATCCCGACCGCATCGAAGACGTCGGCGCCCGGGCGGCGGACCACGACTCCCCAGGGGAGTGGATCCAGGTTGCGCCGGACCTCCGGGTCCTCCCGGTGGCCGGGGACCATGCGCCCCACATCGAGGGCCAGATCCTCTTCTCGGGGATCCGGCGCAGTCCCCTGCCGGGCGTCCCGGGTCCGGCCGCCGAATGGCTGGACGGGGCGTCGATCTCGTTTCTGGTGGACGTTCTCAACCCCGACGGTTCCGTGGGCTTACGGATCTACTACGAAGACGCCATCCCACGGGAGCCCGCCGGGTTGATCCCGCCGCCGGAGATTCTCGGTGACTCGATCCCCGTGGACATCGCCTTCCTCGTGCCGAATTCCTTCGCCCAGGCGCGGTGGTACCCCGAGTTCCTCGTGCAGAATCTCCGGCCGACGATGGTCCTGGTCGAGCACTGGGAGGACTTCTTCCGACCCGTCACCGATCCGGTCCGACCCCTTCTCCTCTCCAACGTCGCGGCCTTCCTCACCCGGACCCGAAGGATCATGGGGTGCGAGGAGTGCGTGCTGGTGCCGGAGCCCGGGGCGCGGTTGTCGGTGCCTCCCGTGGGTGGCGGGGGACCGCGCCTCCACCCTCCCGCGCGTCGGGCCGAGGGCGGGTAGACCAGAGCCCACGATCTCGGGGCAGGGGGCGTATCCTTCGGGTGGCGCATCTCCCCAACGTCTCTCAGGACGCGGCCCCCGGGCGACCTAGTACAGCAGGTACGTGGCCACCGAGGACCGGAACGCCTCCCGCTGGGCCTCCCATCCGGCCTGGAGCTCCTCCAGGGAGCGTCCCGCGTCGACCCCCAGGCGCACGGCGTCGGTGCCCGCGAGACGATCGAAGTGTGCGGCCCGCCAGGACCAGTTCGGTCCCGCCATGGCCCGCACCTCGAGGAGCACCGCCAGGGCCGCCTGCACGGGATCGTAGCCGGGTCCCTCGGCGTGGAGGCGGACCCCCCCGACCTCCTCCCCGTCGAACTTGCCGTCTCCCGGCGACCGGGGCGTGAACCGCACCGCCTCGAAGCGGACGTCGGGGAGGCCCCGGGCCGCGAGGCGCACGGCCAGCGCTTCACCGTCGAGCCAGGGGGCGCCCACCTGCTGGAAGGGGCGGTCCGTCCCCCGGGCGACGCTCAGGGGCGTGCCCTCGAAGAGACAGAGGCCGGGGTAGTGGAGGGCACTGACCAGGTCGGGCATGTTCGGGGAGGGCGCCACCCAGGGCAGGTCGGTCTCGTCGAAGGTCATCTCCCGGCGCCAGCCGCTCATGGGCACCACGGAGAGCTCACCGGCCATCTCGTACGTCCCGGCGACCCAACGCGCGACCTCGCCCGGGGTGAGGCCGTGGCGCATGGGGACGGGGTACCGTCCCACCAGGGACGCGAAGTCCGGATCGAGGACGTTGCCCTGCACGGTGACCCCGTCCAGCGGGTTCGGCCGGTCGAGGACCACGAAGGGGATGCCGGCTTCGGCTGCGGCCTCCATCGCATGGGTCATGGACCAGACGTAGGTGTAGTACCGCACGCCGATGTCCTGGATGTCGAAGAGGAGCACGTCGATGTCCGCCAGCATCTCCGGCGTGGGCCGGAGCGTTCCTCCATACAGCGAGTGGACGGGAAGGCCCGTGCTCGCATCCACCGAGCTCTCCACGTGCTCTCCCGCCTCGGCGGTTCCACGGATGCCGTGCTCGGGCCCGAACAGCGCCACGAGGTCGACCTCCGGATGGTCGTAGAGCAGGTCGATGGTGCTGACCACCGATCCGTCGGCGACCTCCACGATGCCGGTGTGGTTCGTGAACAGCCCGACCCGCCGGCCCCGCACCCGCTCGAGGGCATCCTCCACCAGGACCCGCGCCCCCACCCGGACCGGCTCGGCGGGGCCTGTCGCGGACAAGGTGGCCGCAGCCGAATCCGGCGTATCTCCGGGCCCGCACCCCGTCAACTGAAGAAACACTAGGAACAGGAAGGATTGTGGCCGCGGAAAGCGGAACATTAGTTTACCCAACATAGGAGGGGAGCTCTGGCACCTCCCGTGCCGACCGCCGGAGGGCGGGGTCAACATCGGCGGTGGGCCGGAACCCGTCAAACCCCGTTCCGCCCACGTAGACTCGCGATGATCCGCCGGTTCCGACCCTCTCTGCTCTCCTGCTCACGCGCCCTCCTCCTCCTCGCTCTGGCGGGCTGTTCCGGAGCGGATCCGCGGCCCCCCGTTGTGACGCCCACGGCCTCCGGCGAAGAGGCACCGGCGGAGGATATCGGCGACACGCCCGCGGATTCCCTGGCCGCGCCGGAGCCGGCGAAGCCCGTCTCCACCGGCGAAGGGGGCGACACGGTGGTGTACGCGAGCTGGGCGGAGGAGACCCTGGCGAAGATGACCCTCCGCCAGAAGGTCGCCCAGATGATCATGCCCATCGTCCTGGGGGACTACGCGCCCAAGGGGAGCGTCAACCACGACCGCGTCGCGCGGCTGGTGGAGGAGGTCGAAGTGGGCGGCGTGATCGTGTCGGTGGGTTCCCCCACCGACGTGGCGGTCAAGCTGAACGACCTCCAGAGCCACGCCCGGGTGCCGCTTCTGGTGGGCTCCGACCTGGAGACCGGCCCGGGGTTTCGCCTGAGCGGAGCCGTACACTCGCCGACCAACATCGTCCTGGGCGGCGCGACGCAGTTCCCGAACCTCATGGCCCTGGGGGCCGCAGACGACACGGGGCTGGCCTACGAGATGGGCCGGATCACCGCCGAGGAGGCCCGGGCGGTGGGGATCCACGTTCCCTTCGCCCCGGTGCTGGACGTCAACAACAACCCCGACAACCCCATCATCAACGTCCGCTCCTTCGGGGAGGTCCCGGACCAGGTCGCCCGTCTGGGGGCCGCCTTCGTCCGGGGCGTGCAGGAGCATGGGGCCATCGCCACGGGGAAGCACTTCCCCGGGCACGGGGACACCGGGGTCGACTCCCACCTGGCGCTCCCCCTCATCGAAGTCAGCCGCGCCCGCATGGACAGCGTCGAGCTCGTGCCGTTCCGGCGGGCGGTGGAGGCGGGGATGGGCGGGATCATGACGGCGCACATTACCGTTCCCGCCCTGAACGGGGGGAACGGGGATCCCGCCACCCTCTCTTCGGCCATCATGAACGGGCTCCTCCGGGACGAGCTGGGCTTCAAGGGGCTGCTCTTCACGGACGCCATGGACATGGGGGCCATCGACCGGGGCTGGGGTCGGGGCGAGGCGTCGGTTCGGGCCGTGGAGGCCGGAGCCGACGTCCTCCTCATGCCGCCCTCCCCCGAGGTAGCCATCGAGGCGATCCTCGAGGCCGTGTGCGACGGGCGCCTCCCGGAGTCCCGGATCGACCTCTCGGTCCGGCGCATCCTGGAGGAGAAGGAGCGGCTGGGGCTGCACCGGCAACGGTCCGTGCCGCTGGAGCGGGTGCCCGAGATCGTGGGGATCCCGGCCCACGAGGAGGTCGCGGAGCGGGTGGCCCGGAGCTCCATCACGCTGCTCCGGAACGACAACGACCTCCTCCCGCTCCTTGGGACCCGCTCCGCCCGGGTGGTGTCGGTGAGCTACCACCGGGCCAACGACCTCCTGGCGGGCCGCTACTTCAACGGCCGGCTCCGGAGCCGCTACCCGCGCCTGGACGAGGTCAGCGTGGGGCGGGACTCGGATCCCGCGGTCTACGACGGCATCCTGCGACGGGCGGCCCGCGCCAACCTGGTGGTGGTGTCCCTGTACGTGACCGCGCGTTCCTATGCAGGATCCGTGGCCATCCCCGAGGAGACCTCCGCCTTCATCGAGCGCCTGGCCGCCGAGCGGATCCCCCACGTGGTGGTCTCGTTCGGCAATCCCTACCTGATCACCGAGTTCCCGTCGGCCCAGTCCTACCTGTTGGCCTGGAGCGGCAATCCCGTGAGCCAAAGGGCGGCGGCCGAGGCCCTCTTCGGAGACATCGCCGTCACCGGCCGGGCTCCGACCCGGATCCCCGGCTTCTGGGAGATCGGCGCAGGCCTCCAGGTCCCGGCCCGGGATCGGTGAGGCTCGGGCGCGGGAGGACCTTCCGGACCGTCGCGGCGGCCTTCCTGCTCCAGGGGTGCGGCGCGCCGGCTCCGACACCCCCGCCGGCCCCGACCGCCGGCTCTCCCGAGATCGCCCGCCCGGGCAGGTACGCGCCGGTCCTCCTGGACGTCCCCGACGCGGACGGCCGCGGGTGGGTGGACTCCACCCTGGCGACCCTCGACCTCCGGGCGGCGGCGGCCCAGCTGGTGATCCAGTGGATGCCCGGAGCGTACCTGTCTCCCACGGCGGAGGGGTTCGACGAGCCCCGGCGCTGGGTCGAGGAGGAGGGCATCGGGGGCATCTACCTCTCCATCGGCTCCCCCCATTCCTTCGCGGCCCTGGCGAACGAGCTCCAGGCCCGGGCCCGGATCCCCCTCCTGGTGGCCTCGGACCTGGAGGACGGTGGGCCCGGAATGAGGCTCAGCCACACCTACGCGCTGCCGGGGCTCGCCCCGCAGGGCGGGGGCACCGCCTTTCCTCCCACCATGGCCGTGGGGGCTACCGGGTCCGAGGCGCTGGCCTTCGAGTACGGGCGGGTGACGGGGCGGGAGGCCCGGGCGGTGGGGGTCCACCTCAACTTCGCGCCCGTGCTCGACGTGAACTCCAATCCCGAGAACCCGGTCATCGGGACCCGGGCCTTCGGTGGAGATCCGGAGACGGTGGCGCGGCTGGGAACGGCGTTCATCCGGGGCCTCCGGGCCGGGGGCGCCCTGGCCACGGCGAAGCACTTCCCCGGACACGGGGACACCCGCACCGATTCCCACGAGACCCTGCCCGTCGTCCAGGGGGATCGGAACGCCCTGGCCCGGCGCGAGCTCGTGCCCTTCCGGGCCGCCGTGGAGGCCGGGGTGGACGCGATCATGACCGCCCATGTGGCCCTCCCCGACGTCCTGGGTCCCGAGGCGCCGCCGGCGACCCTCTCGCCCGAGATCCTGACCGATCTGCTTCGGCGCGACATGGCCTTCGACGGCCTGGTGGTGACCGACGCCCTGCAGATGGCCGCGGTGGCGGATCGCTACGGCGACGGCGACGCGGCCGTCCGAGCCATGGAGGCCGGCACGGACATCCTCCTGATGCCCGGCGACGTCACCGTGGCCCTGGACGCCATCGAGGACGCAGTGGCCCGGGGGCGTCTCACCGAGACCAGGATCCGGGCCTCCACGCACCGGGTGCTCACCGCCAAGGCCCGGGTTGGGCTCCACCGGGAGCGCTTCGTGGACCTGGAGGCGGTGGACGACGTGGTGGGCTCGGGGTCGCACCTGGCCATGGCCGACTCCCTCGCCCGGGCCGGCCTGGTCCTCCTGCGCGATCCGGTCGGGATCTTCGAGGGGCTCCCCGGCGACTCCCTCCGGGTCCTCTCGATCACGGTGGCGTCGGAGCGGAATCTCCCGGCGGGGCGGACGTTCGATGCCGCCCTCGCCGAGGCGGGCCACGCCGTCACGGGCTTTCGGGTCGCCGCCGATGCCGACGCCGGGGAGGCCGAGGCCCTCCGTGACCGACTCGCCCCCCGCCGACCTGGTGGTGCTGGGCCTGTACCTGCCCACCTCGGCCGGCATCGAGCGGGACGTCCTGTCGCCGGCGCTCCGGGCGGTGCTGAGGCAGGCGGCCCGCACCCGTCCGACGCTGGCGGTCCTGCACGGATCGCCGTACGTCACGGCCACGGTGCCGGACGAGACCTCGGTCCTCATGGCCTGGGGCGGTTGGGAGGTGAGCCAGCGGGCGGCCGCCCGGGCCGTGCTCGGCGAAACGCCCGTGGCCGGAAGGCTTCCGGTGACCCTGCCTACCGGCGAGGTCCTGGGCGCGGGAACGACCGTGACGGTGGCGGAGCGGACCCTCGGACCCGTCCGGATGCCCCGTGGGGAGGCCGCCCTGGCTTCCCTGGCCCGGCCGACCC